>JANXTA010000079.1 GCA_025356395.1 Betaproteobacteria bacterium | reverse complement strand
GGCCGAGACGGTCGCGCGCTACGGCATATCGCTGGCCGATATCCCGTTGACCACCGGCCAGCCCGATCGGGGCGCCGGCGCCTATCAGTTCACCGGGCACACGATCTACGATCCGCTGATCGCGTGGGAAGCCAACATCGCTACCCGGCCAGGCAAGCTGATCCCGGGCCTCGCCACCGCATGGAAGGTCGACACCAGGGACACCAAGGTCTGGAGCTTCACGCTGCGCCAAGGCGTCAAGTTCCACGACGGCTCGGACCTCAAGGCCGACGCCGTGATCTGGAATCTCGACAAGGTTCTCAACGACAAGTCGCCGCAGTTCGACGCGAAGCAGGCCGCGCAGGTCAAGCCGCGCATCCCGTCGATCGCGTCCTACAAGAAGATCGACGACTACACGGTCGAGATCACGACCAAGGACACCGATGCGCTGTTTCCCTATCAGTTGCCGTGGTTCCTGATCAGCAGTCCGGCGCAGTGGGAGAAGCTGGGCCGCGACTGGGCGAAGGTCGCGATGCAGCCATCGGGCACCGGCCCATTCAGGCTCGACAAGCTGGTGCCGCGCGAGCGTGCAGATCTGGTCAAGAACGCGGGCTATTGGGACAAGACGCGCATCCCCAAGACCGATCGCATCGTGCTGATCCCGATCCCCGACCCGCTGACCCGCGCCAACGCGCTGCTCAACGGCCAGGTCGACCTGATCGAGACGCCGCCGCCCGACGTGCTGCCGCAGCTCGCGTCGTCGGGCTTTCGCATCGTGCAGAACGTGACGCCGCACGTGTGGCCGTATCACTTCAGCACGCAGCCGGGCTCGCCGTGGACCGACATCCGCGTGCGCAAGGCCGCCAACCTGGCGATCGATCGTGACGCCGTCGTCAAGCTGCTGAACGGCCAGGCGTCGGTCGCGAAGGGCCAGCTCGATCGCAGCAGTCCGTGGTTCGGCAAGCCGACCTTCAACATCAAGTACGACCTGCCGCAAGCGAAGGCGCTGATGGCGCAGGCCGGCTACAGCAAGACCAATCCACTGAAAGCCAAGGTCATCATCGCGCAGGGCGGCAGCGGCCAGATGCTGTCGCTGCCGATGAACGAGTTCATCCAGCAGAGCCTGGCCGAGATCGACATCCAGATCGAGTTCGAGGTCGTCGAGCTCGAGACGTTGTACCTGCACTGGCGCAGCGGCGCGAAGGCCGACATGAACACGGGCAAGGGCATCACGGCGATCAACCTCGCATACGTGACGGCCGATCCCTTCCTCGGCCTGACCCGCTTCGAGTACAGCAAGTACATCGCGCCCAACGGCGTTAACTGGGGCGGCTACGCGAATCCGAAGGTCGACGAGGCGATCGAGAAGATCAGGCAGACCTTCGTCGCGAAGGACCAGGACGCTCTACTCGCGTTCATCCATCAGCAGATGGTCGACGACGCGCTGATGCTGTGGGTCGTGCACGACACCAACCCGCACGCGCTGTCGCCGAAGGTCAAGCAGTTCGTCCAGGCGCAGCACTGGTTCCAGGACCTGACGACGTTGCAGATGTGAACTTTTTTTTAGCGAGCGGCGCTCACACCATGTCATCCCGGCCTCCGCCGGGATGACATGGGCTTCCGATGCTCACCTACCTCCTGAAACGCCTGCTCTACACCGTCCCCATCGCGCTCGGTGTCACGCTGGTCTCCTTCCTCCTCGTCTACATCGCGCCCGGCGATCCGCTCAACGCGATCGCCCCGGCCGACGCGCCGGCTGAAGTGATCGAAGCGCTCAAGGTCACCTACGGCCTCGACCGGCCGATGCCGGTGCGCTACGGCCTGTGGCTCGCGCGCGCGGTTCAGGGCGACCTCGGCGCCTCGATCGCGACCGGGCGCTCGGTCGCCTCGGAGGTCGGCAGCGCGGTCGGCAACACGTTGATCCTCGCGGGCGTCGCGGCCCTGGTCGGCGTCGTCGTCGGCTGCCTGCTCGGCGCGCTCGCCGGCTACCACGCCGGTGGGCTCGTCGACCGCGTCGCGACGGTCCTGTCGGTCGTCGGGGTCAGCGTGCCGCACTACTGGCTCGGCCTCGTGCTGACGATCGTCTTTTCGGTCCGCCTCGGCTGGCTCCCGGCGATGGGTGCCGGACCCGGCGGTTCGGGCGAGTGGCTGTGGGATGCAGAGCACTTGCGTCACCTCGTCCTGCCCGCCGCGACGCTGTGCGTGATCCCGCTGGGCATCGTCACGCGGACCGTCCGGGCGCTGGTGGCGGAGACGCTAAACCAGGAGTTCGTCGTCGCGTTGCGCGCACGCGGACTCGGCCATCGCGCGGTCTTCCGCCACGTCGCGAAGAATGCGGCGCCGACGGTCCTCGCGGTCGCAGGCCTGCAGGTCGGCTACCTGATGGGTGGCTCGATCCTCGTCGAGACGGTCTTCGCGTGGCCGGGCACCGGCTTCCTCCTCAACACGGCGATCTTCCAGCGCGACATCCCGCTGCTGCAGGGGACCATCCTCGTGCTGTGCCTGTTCTTCGTCGCGCTCAACCTGCTGGTCGACCTCGTGCAGCCGCTGATCGATCCGCGCATGGGTCGCGCGTGACGCCGATGGCGACTTTGCTGGAGTCGGCGGGATCGACCGGCATCGGCACGCCGCCCGCCCGGCGTCGCAAGTCCGGCGTGCTGCATCGCCTCGCGCGCGATCCGGTCGCGCTCGCAAGCGGCCTGGTCCTGCTGCTGATCATCGGCGCCGCGCTGCTCGCGCCGTGGCTCAGTCCGGCCGATCCCTACAAGGCCAGCATGATCCGCCGCCTGCTGCCGATCGGCAGTCCCGCGCATTGGCTCGGCACCGACGAGCTCGGTCGGGACATGATCGCGCGGCTAATGTTCGGCGGGCGGCTGTCGCTGACGATGGGGGTGATGCCGGTCGTGCTCGCGTTCTTCATCGGCACCTCGATCGGCCTCTTCGCGGGCTACATCGGCGGCTGGGTCAACATGATCATCATGCGCACGCTCGACGTGTTCTACGCGTTCCCGTCGGTGCTGCTGGCGGTCGCCGTCGCGGGTGCGCTCGGCCCCGGCATGAACAACAGCATCATCGCGTTGACGCTGGTTTTCGTCCCGCAGGTGGTGCGCATCGCCGAGAGCGTGACGACGCAGGTCCGCAAACTCGACTACATCGATGCGGCGCGGATGAGCGGCGCCGGTGCGCTGTCCATCATTCGCGTCCACGTGTTCGGCAACGTCATCGGTCCGGTGTTCGTCTACACGACGGGCCTGATCAGCGTCAGCATGATCCTCGGGTCGGGCCTGTCGTTCCTCGGCCTCGGCGTCAAGCCGCCCGAGCCCGAGTGGGGCCTGATGCTCAACACGCTGCGCTCGGCCATCTACGTCAACCCGTGGGTCGCTGCGTTGCCGGGCGCGATGATCTTCGTGACGTCGATCGCGTTCAACCTGCTCGCCGACAGCGCGCGTTCGGCGATGGACGTGCGCAGATGAATGTCCTCGAGAATTCGCACGCCGACGTCGATCGCGGCGGTCCCGCCCAGCCGCTGCTGATCGTGCGCGATCTCCGCAAGCGCTTCGCGGTCGGCGGCAGTGTCTTCTCGGGAAAGCGCCAGCATGTGCATGCGGTCGACGGCGTGAGCTTCACGGTCGCGAAGGGCGAGACGCTCGGCGTCGTCGGTGAGTCGGGCTGCGGCAAGTCGACCACCGCGCGCCTGATCGCGAGACTGATCGATCCCGACAGCGGCGAGCTGGTGTTCGACGGCGATGGTGTCGCGGCCTACGGCGGCATGGCGCTGAAGGACTTCCGCCGCAATCTGCAGATGGTGTTCCAGGATTCGTTCGCATCGCTCAACCCGCGGGTGTCGGTGCGCGATGCGATCGCGTACGGACCGCGCGTCCACGGCGTGTCGACGACCGCGGCGCGCGAGCGTGCACGGTCGCTGCTCGCGCGCGTCGGGCTGTCGCCCGAACAGTTCGCATCGCGCTATCCGCACGAGCTATCGGGCGGCCAGCGCCAGCGCGTCAACATCGCGCGCGCCCTCGCGTTCGAGCCGCGCATGCTGATCCTCGACGAGGCGGTCGCCGCGCTTGACAAGTCGGTGCAGGCGCAAGTGCTCAACCTGCTGCAGGAACTGAAGGCCGAGCACGCGCTGACCTATCTGTTCATCTCGCACGATCTCCACGTCGTGCACTACCTTGCGGATCGCGTGCTGGTGATGTATCTCGGCCAGATCGTCGAGCTGGCGCCGGTCGATGCGCTGTATCGCCGGACGCGTCATCCCTACACGCGTGCGCTGCTGTCGGCTGTTCCGTCGATGGACCCGACGCAGCGGACCACGCGGTCACCGTTGTCCGGCGACCCGCCGAACCCGATCGATCCTCCCGGCGGTTGCCGCTTCCGCGAGCGCTGCGAACACGCGGCCGCAGTGTGCGCGCGGACCATGCCGCTGCTGCGCGAGACGACCGAGGGTCACTGGGCCGCGTGCCATCTCGACGATCCGGCTTCGGGGCATCCCGAGGCGCCCGGCGCATGAGCCCGCTCCTCTCGGTCCACGACCTCGTCGTGCAGTTCGGCGGCGTGCGACCGACCACGGCGTTGTCGGGTGTCAGCTTCGATGTCGCGCCGGGAGAGGTCCTGGGACTGCTCGGCGAGTCGGGGTCGGGCAAGAGCGTCACCTTGCGCACGCTGCTGCGGCTGCACCGCCCCGAGAGCACGCGCATCGGCGGCCGCATCCTGGTCGAGGGCGTCGACGTGCTCGCGATGAACGAGCGGGCGCTGCAACGCTATCGCGGCGGGGTCGTGTCGCTGATCTTCCAGGAGCCGGGCCTCGCGTTCGATCCGGTCTACACGATCGGCGAGCAGATCGCCGAAACGATCCGCGCGCACGAGGTGGTCGATCGCGCGACGGCCCGCAAGCGCGCGCTTCAGATGCTCGATCGCGTGCAGATCCCGCAGGCCGCGCGTCGCCTCGACGCCTATCCGCACGAGTTGTCGGGCGGCATGCGCCAGCGCGCGATGATCGCGCTCGCGCTGGCCTGCGGACCGAAGCTGCTGCTGGCCGACGAGCCCACGACGGCACTCGATGCGACGGTGCAGATCCAGATCCTTCTTCTGTTGCGCGAGTTGCAGCGCGAGACCGGCATGGCGGTGATCTTCGTGACCCATGACATCGGTGCGGTGATCGAGGTGGCCGACCGTATCGCGGTGATGTACGCGGGTCGCATCGTCGAAGAGGACACGGTCGAAGGCATCGTCTCGCGACCGCGTCATCCCTACACGGCCGGCCTGCTCGCGTCGACCGTGGCCGAGTCGCATCGGGGTCGACCGCTGGCCACGATCGGCGGTGCGCCGCCCGATCTGTCGGCGCTGCCGCCCGGTTGCGCGTTCGCTCCGCGCTGCCGCGCGGCCGGCGCACGCTGCGTGGCCGAAAGACCCACGCTTCACCGCATCGACAGCCACGCACTCGCGTGCTGGCATCCGGTCGGCGGAGACGCGCTCGTCGCCTGACGAAGTCGCGGTTGGCGCCCAGTGAAGGCGTCCTTCAGCAAGTCTCGAATACCTCTGTGTGGCGCGCGTGCGACGACGCGACCGCGAGGACGCCTGCGCGTCTCAACCTTCCACGTCGATTCCCGATAGAGGTCAGGACGTGACGCGCACGAATCCCGATACGAACACCCCCCAGCCACAGGTTGCCGCTCCCCAGTGAGCCTGCATGTCCGCGCCTAACCGGCCTGCGGACGTGCGCGTCGTGCATGCCGAATCCAAGGTGAAATTTTGTACGGACCGATTGCAGCCTCCCCAACCCACGACCCTGTCTTCCCCACCTTTCGCAACGCAACTTTCTTCGTCGCACTGATATTGGTCTTCACGCTCGCCGCATGCGGCGACGGTGGAGGCGGCAGTTCCGCACCGGCGGTCGCCGTGGCCGTCGCGTCCAGCGGCACGGGGGCCTTGACGAGTGGCTCCGGTAGCGGCGCCGGCACGGGCATCGCCACGACCGGCTCGGGCACCGGCACGACGCCCGGTTCCGGCACCAGCACGACGACGATCGGAACGGGGACCCCCACGACGGGCAGCGGAAGCGGGACCACCACCGGCTCGGGCACGGGGACCGGGACCGGGACCGCTGGGACGGGCGACACCACGTTGCCGAAGTCGGTCCTCGTCGTGGCGCCCGTGCTGACCGCCCAGCCGCATTCGGTCGCCGTGACCAGTGGCCAGCCGGCGGGCTTCAACGTCACCGCGACCAGCGACTCGACGATGGCGTATCAATGGTCGAAGTCGGGCACGCCGATCGACGGTGCGACGACGTCGACGTCTGCGGTGTTCGCGACCCAGATGGCCGACAGCAGCGCGCGCTTTACCGTGGCCGTCGGCAATGCTGGCGGTACCACGGTCAGCGCGGCCGCGATCCTCACCGTCAATGCACCGCTCGTGACGGCGCAGTCCGTGACGGTCCTGCGCCCGTTCTCCGACCGGTCGCCGTGGAACTCGCGATCGACGCAGTTCATGCTCGGCACCTTCGTCGTGCCCAAGTCCGACTACTACCCCAACGTCGCGGAAGGCCGGTTCTCCACCGGCACCTTCTCGGCGGCGACCACCGATGCGCCGATGTCGGTGCGAGGCACCGATGACTCGAAGGGCATCTACGTCGCCGATGCCGCCGTCAACCGGATCCATTCGTTCTATCAGCTGCGCAATGTCGGTGGCGTGTGGCGCGCCCAGCAGTACACCTGGACCGCGCTGGACGGCAGTGGCTTCGGCACGCCCGACGAGTACTTCCAGGGATCGCGCGCTGCCGGCGTCGTGACGATGGCGGGCCTGATCCGTACGTCCGAGATTGCCGACGGTCTGCCGTCCTACCGCCATGCGCTCGCCATGTCGATGACCTTCAATGCACTCGCCGCGAACCCGGCCTACGCCTTCCCGGCCACGGCCGCCGACTACAACGCCGCGTCGCTCAACAGTGGGCAGATCCCCGAGGGTGCGCTGATGATGCTGCCGGCGACCTTCGACCTGTCGGTCATCAAGGACCCGAAGCTGCTGAAGATCGCCCGTACGCTGCAGACCTTCGGCGCGTACGTGGTGGACGCCAACTACGGCACGCCTTACCTGATCTACGTCGAGCTGGGATCGGGCTTCAACCTGATGCCGAACACATCCGTGCGGCGATGCGCCAGGTGGTCTCGACCCGTGAATGGGTGGATGCGGACGGCGTCGTCTTCACGCCCGACCGCAAGCTCAACCTGCTGTCGATGCGCGGTAGCTGGTACGTGCTGCAGGGCGCCGCGCCCGGCGTGTTCGACACTTGGCAGCAGGCCGTGGTGTTTTCGGACAACGGCATCTTCACGAAGCAGTTGAACGGCGGCGGTCGCAGCATGCCCCCGAGCAACTGGGCCAACCCGGTGGCCGGGCAGTCTTTGCGGTTCACGGTGAAGGCGTCGGGCGGTGCGGTCGTTCAGCTCGACTTGGTCGACGGCAACCTGCAGAGCAAGGCTTCGACCGGCATGCTGACCGACGGGCAGAGCGTGGTCATGACCTGGCCGGCCGGTACGTCGACCCCGTGGCTGACGACCATCAGCGGACCCTCGGGCGGCGGCAAGGCCTCGGGGACGCTGGTCGCGCAATGAGCGAGGTCGTTCCCGCGATGGCTCTGTAAGCTCCGAAGCCTGAAGCGGCGAGCGGAGTCGGGCGTGCAGACTGGCAGGACGACGGAGCAGGATCATCGGGAGCCATCCGGCGCACGCTGGACCGTGCGCGACGTCATCGACTTCGAGTGGCTGATCGATCAGGAAGCGCCCATCGCGGACCGCGCGGTCGATCCCGGCCATGCAGATCGTCGAACGGTCTTTCGTCGCTGGCTCGATCGGGTTCGAGTCCACGTCGCATCGCCTTCGCCGGGCGAGACCTACGACCGGGGACTGCGACTCCTCCGCCTGTTCGCGATCCTGATGGGCATGGCCCTCGGTGTCGTGCTGGCGGGCACCCTGTTGTCGCACAACGATGCCGAGCCGATCAACGCGTTGCTGTTCTTCGGGGGCACGGCAGGCCTGCAGCTCGCGGTCCTGCTGCTGGTCGGTATCGCCTGGTCGCTGGGCAAGGCGAACGTCCGCGTCCGGCCGTTGCAGGACGTGTTGCTGCTCGTGGTCGGTCTGTTCGGACGCCTCCTCGACCGTCTCGACGGTGCGCGTCGCACGGCGCTGCAGGCCCGCTGGGCCGCGCTCGACCTGCGCTCGGGACGCCTCGCGCCGCTGATCGGATGCCAGCTGCTCGTCGTGACGCAGCTCTTCGCGATCTTCTTCAACATCGGGCTGCTCGCGGCCATGCTGCTGGTCTACCTGCCCTTCGTCGAGCTGCGCTTCGGCTGGCAGTCGACCTATTCGTACGGAGCCGACGGCGTGGCCGCCTGGGTGCAGCTCGTCGCGGCGCCCTGGTCGTGGATCTCGAGCGTGCTCGCTCCCAACGCGGCGCAGGTTGCCGCGACGCAGTACACCCGTGGACAACATGCGGACACGTTGCCGATCGCGGCAGCTCATGCATGGTGGCCGTTCCTGCTGTGCGCCATCGTCTTCTACGGACTGTTGATTCGCCTGGTGCTGGCCGGCTTGGCGACGCTCGTGCTGCGCCATCGACTCGCGCAGCCGCCGTTCACGCATCCCGCCGCTAACGCGCTGTGGCGGCGCCTCACCGGCCCGCTCGTCGTGTCTCACGCGAACGATCAGCGACTTCCGGAGCCGCGACTCGAGGCTCGACCGCATCGCACGGGCAGCGTTCATCTGCTCGTGGTCGACGATGAGCTCGGGGGACGGGGCGATGCCGTGCGTGTGCGGGTCGAAGGGTTCTTCGGTGGCCGCGTCGGACCGTCGATTGCGTCGAACATCGACGATGACGCGCTGCGTGCCGATGTCGTCGCCGCGCTTGCGAGCCACGACAGCGTCATCGTCGCGATCCCGGCCGAGCGCGATCCGCTGGTCGCGGTCGCGGACTTCGTCCGTGCGCTGATCGCCGCCGCGCGACCCGCTACGGAGATCACGATCCTGCTGATCGACGGCGGCAGCGCGCGCCTCGAGATCTGGCGGCGCTTCGTCGCCATCCAGCGGCTGCGGATCAGCGTGGAGCAGGGCACGTGATCCGCGACGTGCCCACGTTCGCGGTGGTCGGCGCGGTTAACCACGGCAAGTCCGCGGTCGTCGCTGTGATCGCCGAGGACGATCAGGTGCGCGTTTCTTCGATGCCGGGCGAGACGGTGACCACGCAGCGCTTCGGCCTGCGCGATCTGCTGGTGCTGTTCGACACGCCGGGGTTCCAGAACGCCCGCAAGGCGCTGGCCGCGATCGAGGCGCTCGATGGGACCGACGATCCGCTGGAGCCCTTCCGCACGTTCATCGATCGCTATCGCAATGATGGCGCGTTCGAAGCCGAATGCCGCCTGTTGCAGCCGATCGTGGATGGCGCGGGAATCATCTACGTCGTCGACGGTTCGCGGCCATTGAGGGACATCCACCGATGCGAGATGGAGGTGCTCAGGCGGACCGGCGCGCCACGTCTGGCGGTCATCAATCGGACGGCCGACGAAGACCATGTCGAGGCGTGGCGCGGCCAATTGAACCAGCACTTCAACATCGTTCGCGAGTTCGATGCGCATCGCGTGACCTACGCCGACCGGAAAGACCTGGTCGAGTCGCTGGCGATCATCGAACGCGGATGGAAGGACCGGCTCGGCCAGGCTGTCGTCGCGATGGAAACGGAATGGACGCAACGCGTCGCCGAAGCTGCCGCTTTGATCGCGGCGCTGTTGTTCGCCTGTCTCGCGCACGTCGCGAAGGGACATCTCGATGGGGTGGACGCCACTGGACACGACGCGCAGGTCGAAGTGCTGAGACGACGCTACATGCAGACCATCGCAGCGCTGGAACGCGATACCCACCGAAAGCTGATCGCGCTGTATGCGCATCATCGCGTGCAGCCGGATGCGCTGCCGGCCGAGGTCTTCCGGGATGACCTGTTCGGCGAGGAGACGTGGCAACTATTCGGGCTCGGCGTGCGCCAGCTGATCGGTGTCTCAGCCGTCGCGGGCGGACTCGCGGGCGCCGGCATCGATGCCGCGACACTGGGTCACTCGCTCGGTATCGGGACGGCGCTGGGCGCCGCCGCGGGTGCGGGTGGAGCGTATGCGTTGGGCCGCAAGCGTCCCGAGATCTCGGTCGCGTGGCCCACGGACGCGATGCCGCGATGGATGGCGCTGCTGTCGCCGAAGAACGCGCTGCGCTTCGCCGGCGGCGACCTCGTCGTCGGGCCCTACAAGGCCGAAAACTTTCCGTGGATCCTGCTCGATCGCGCGCTGTGTGTCTTCGCGTTCGTCTACACACGATCGCATGCGCGGCGCGACGAAGCCGTGCCGGATATCGCCGGCCTGCGGTCGTTGCTGAAGGACCTGAAGCTCGCCGTCGCGGCGTGGACCGACGCGGACCGCCAGGCCTGTCAGCGCGTCTTTCGGGCCGCGTCGTCGGGCAGGCAGCCAAGCATCGAACAAGCCACGATGCTGAGCAGGACCATCGAAACATCGCTCGACCGTGTGACGGCGAAGGAAGCGGAGATCGGCAACGCGCTGGGCTCAACCCCTGCCTGAAGTCGCGAGCACGAGTCGACGATAGAGCGCGGCGAATTCGATGGCCGAGCTGCGCCAGCTCACATCCGCCTGCATGCCCGCCGTCTGCAGGCGCTGCCACGTCTCCCGGATGCTGAACAGCGCGACGGCCCGACCCACGGCATCGCGGACGCCATCGACCGTCACGTCCGCGAACTGGATGCCCGTTGCGACACCGGCCTTGAGCGCGGCGTCGTTCGCATCGATCACCGTGTCGGCCAGGCCGCCGACGCGCGAGACGATCGGCACGCAGCCGTAGCGCAGGCCGTAGAGCTGCGTCAGGCCGCAGGGCTCGAAGCGGCTCGGGATCAGGATCGCGTCGCAGCCGCCCTGCATCAGATGCGACAGGCCCTCGTCGTAACCGATGCGCACACCGACCCGATCGGGCCAGCGCGTCGCGGCCGCGATCAGCGCCTGCTCGAACGGTGCATCGCCGCTGCCCAGGACGACCAGGCGTGCGCCACTTTCAACGAGGTCGTCGACCGCGTCGATCACGAGGTCGATGCCCTTCTGCGTCGTGAGTCGCGTGATCATGCAGACCAGCAGCGAGTCGTCGCGCGGCAGCGCGAAGCGAACCTCGATCGCGCGCTTGTTGGTCGCGCGTTGTGTGAGCGACGAGGCATCGTAGGTCTGCTCGAGCAGCGCGTCGGTCGCGGCATTCCAGATGTCGGTGTCGATGCCGTTGACGATGCCGCTCACCGCGGACCCGCGCCAGCGCAGCATCGCATCCATGCCCATGCCGTTGGCAGGCGTGCGGATCTCGTGCGCGTAGGTCGGGCTCACGGTCGTGATCGCATCGGCGAGCAGGATGCCGGACTTGAGGTAACCGACGTCACCGAAAAATTCGAGCGCGTCGCTCGTGAAAGCGTCGTCGGGCAGGCCAAGTCGATCGAGGATGTCGGCATCGAACTGGCCCTGGAACGCGAGGTTGTGCACGGTCAGCACCGTCGCCGGCCTGCGCTTGCCGGCGCCGAGGAAATGCAGGTCAGCGGGCACGAGGGCGGCTTGCCAGTCGTGGACGTGGATCACGTCGGGGATGAAGGCTTCGACCGCGCCCCAGCCGATGTGTGCGCCCGCGAGCGCGAGGGCCGCGAAGCGTTCGGCGTTGTCGGGCCAGTCGTGACCGCTGGGTCCGAGATAGGGATTGCCAGCGCGCGCGTAAAGATGCGGGGCATCGAGCACCAGCAGTCGCAGCGACTCGTGACGGGCGGCGAGCAGACGCGCCGGACCGCCGAACCAGCGCGGCCAGTGACACACCTCGATCGCGTCCTGCAACGCGGCCATGACCGCGGGGTAGCCGGGCAACAGCGTGCGGACCTCGACATCCAGTGGCGCCAGTGCGGAGGGCAGCGCGCCGACCACGTCGGCCAGGCCACCGGTCTTGATCAGCGGGAACATCTCGGACGCGACCGACAGCACCTTCAACGAGGTCGATGCGTTCGCCATCGTTCAGGCCGACAGCTTGTCGATCATCGGCTGCGTGATCAGGCACACGCCCTTTTCGGTGCGCCGGAAGCGATGCGCATCCGACTCCGCGTCATCCCCGACGACGAGGCCGTCGGGGATGACGACGCCGCGATCGATCACGACCTTGCGCAGGCGGACATGGCGGCCGACCTGGACGTAGGGCAGGACTACCGCCTCCTCGATGCGCGAATACGAGTTGGTGCGCACGCCGGTGAACAGCAGCGAGCGACGCAGCTCGGTGCCCGAGACGATGCAGCCTCCGGAGACCAGCGACGAGATCGCGGTGCCGCGGCGCGTGGCTTCGTCGTGCACGAACTTGGCGGGGGCCGTCAGTTCGCTGTAGGTCCAGATCGGCCAAGCCGTGTCGTACAGGTCGAGCGCCGGCGTGATGTCGGTCAGGTCGATGTTCGATTCCCAGTAGGCGTCGACGGTACCTACGTCACGCCAGTAGGCTTCCGCTTCCTGGGTCGAACGCACGCACGAGGCGCCGAAGCGATGCGCGACCGCCTTGCCCTCGGCGACGATCTTCGGGATCAGGTCCTTGCCGAAGTCGTGGCTGGAGTCCGGATCTTCGGCATCGCGCTTCAGAATCTCGAACAGGTATTTCGTGTTGAAGACGTAGATGCCCATCGAGGCGAGTGCCCGGTCGGGCTTGCCCGGAATCGCCGGCGGGTCGGCGGGCTTCTCGAAGAAGTCGATGACGACGTCGTAGCCGTCGACGTGCATGACGCCGAAACCGGAAGCATCGGCGCGCGGCACCTCGAGGCATCCCAGCGTGACGTCGGCGCTGGTGTCCACGTGCTGCTGGAGCATCAGCTCGTAGTCCATCTTGTAGATGTGGTCGCCGGCCAGCACCACGATGTATTCGGGTGCGTAGCTCTGCACGATGTCGATGTTCTGGAAGATCGCGTCGGCGGTACCGCGGTACCACGAATCCTCCGACACGCGCTGGCTGGCCGGCAGGATGTCGAAGCTCTCGTTGCGCTCGGGGCGCAGGAAGCTCCAGCCGCGGACCAGGTGACGGATCAGGCTGTGCGCCTTGTACTGCGTGGCGACGCTGATGCGACGGATGCCCGAATTGAGCGCGTTGCTCAGCGCGAAGTCGATGATCCGGGTCTTGCCGCCGAAGAAGACAGCGGGCTTCGCGCGGAAATCTGTAAGTTCCTGCAGGCGACTGCCGCGACCGCCGGCCAGCACGAAGGCCATCGAATCGCGAGCCAGGCGCGAACCGGACGGGACAGGGGTCACTCGGGTCTCCTCGGGGGGGGGGTCCTGCGTGTCGCGCGTGCAGGGGTCATCGGAGATTAGCGGCGCGATCGAACGAACATCATCGGCACGAACCTGAACCCCTCTCCACGGCCGTTGACGACGAAGACGGCATGCTGCTAGCGCGCACGAACATATCATGTCGTGGCTGGCGGCCAATCGCTCGGCGCGCAGTCGCTGCACTCGCATATCGAACGCTGGAAGACGACTCCTGACGACACCATCCTTCGCACTCGCGACACTCACCGCGATAATGCTGTTCTGCGCGTTGTGCCGCGCGCCGGCAGACGCGCACGAACTCGTGGTCCTCGACTACGGTGGACGCGAGATGATGGTCTACGTGCCGTAGGAGCTTCCGCTTTCGGGCAGCAGGGCTGCTGGTGGTCGTGCTGCATGGCGGCCTCGGCAATGCGAAACGCATCGCGACGCGACAGTCCGAGAGCGGACTCAACATGGACGCGGTTGCCGAGAAGAACGGCTTCCTCGTGGCCTACCTGAACGGGACCCCGGTGACCCGCAACCTCGGCAACCGATTCCTCGGATGGAACGCCGGCGGCGGCTGCTGCGGGCAATCGGCCGCCAATCAGATCGACGACGTCGCCTACATCGGTGGCGCCGTCGATGATCTTGCGAAGCGCTACGGCATCGACCGCGCGCGCGTTTTCGGGACTGGTCACTCGAACGGCGCGATGATGACTCAGCGGCTGGTCTGCGAGACGAAGCTGTACGCGGCTGCGGTCGTCATCTCGGGTCCGCTCAATCTCGAGGCCTCGCTCTGTACGGCAGCGAGCGGGCGACGGATCCTGGCTCTCCATGGCACGGACGACCAGAACGTTCTTGTCGCCGGCGGCGTCGGTCCCAAGGGTCTGTCGGGCCTGGCCTTTCGATCAAAAGACTATTCGCAGCAGGTCTTCACGCGCTCGGGCGCGCCCTACACGCTGCAGGTCGTGCTTGGTACGGGCCACGCACTCGCGAACCTCGACGCGATGATCTCGAAGACCGAGGGCCTGACGATCGCCGAGAAGTCCGCCCGTTTCTTCAACCTCGTCAAGCCATGAAGAGGGCCGATCCATGCTGATCCACGTCACCCCCGAGGTCCGGCTCTTCGTCGATATCGAAGGTCTCGGCCTCGTCCCCGATGGCCCGCGGATGCGCGAGAAGCCCACGTTGATCCTGCTGCACGGCGGCCCGGGCTTCGACCACTCGGGCTTCAAGCCGCTGTTCTCGCGACTCGCCGATGTGGCCCAGATCGTCTACCTCAATCACCGGGGACATGGGCGAAGCGATCGCTGTCCCGCCGACCAATGGACGCTCGACACGTTCGCCGACGACGTCGTGCGCCTATGCGATGTGCTGGGCATCGTGAAGTCGATCGTGCTCGGCCAGTCGTTCGGCGGCTTCGTCGCGCAGCGCTATCTCGCACGCCATCCCGAACACCCCGCCAAGGTCATCCTCTCGAGCACGTCGCACCACGGAGAGCTCGACCGGAAACTGGCGATGTTCGAACGTCTCGGTGGTCCGTCGGCTCGTGAAGCCGCACGCGTCTTCTGGACCACGCCGGATGCCGAAACGTGGGTGCACTACCGAGCGCTCTGCCAGTCGCTCTATAAACAGGCGCCGCCTGCCGATCCGGTCGCGAGCGATCGCACCCTCTTCAACGAAGCGATCCTCTTCGACTTCGTCGGTGGCGAGAAGACGACAATGGATCTGCTCCCCGGGCTCGCAGCCGTGCGGTACCCGATGCTGGTGATGGCCGGCGCGCTCGATCCGGTCTGCCCGCTGGCTGATGCCAAAGAGATCGCGGCCGCTATCCCGTCGCCTTGGGGGCGGCTGGAGGTTTTCGAGAAGTCGGGGCACGGCGCGTGGCGCGACGAGCCCGATCCGGCTGTGGCCGTATTGCGCTCTTTCATCGAGGCCTGAGACCGTCCCGCCGGCGACGCCACGAAGGGAACAGCAAGAAAGCGAACATACTGTCCGACGCTCTTGATCACCACGTTCGGTGGGCGGATCGATTCTCGCAAGCAGCAGGCTTGCACGAAAGTCCCATGCCAAGACGTCTCGACCCCAAGCTCAATCATCTGCTGGCGGCGCTGCCCGCGGAAGAATGGCAACGCTGGCAACCGCAACTGGAACTGGTCGAGATGCCTCTGGGGCAGGTGCTCTATGAATCCGGCGCCGCGCTCAGCCACGTCTACTTCCCGACCACCTCGATCGTCTCGCTGCTCTACGTGATGGAGAACGGCGCGTCGGCCGAGATCGCCGTGGTGGGCCACGAAGGGATCGTCGGCGTGTCGCTGTTCATGGGCGGCGAGTCGACGACGAGTCGGGCCGTCGTCCAGAGCGCCGGCTGGGGTTATCGGTTGAGAGCACAAGTCATCAAGTCGGAGTTCAATCGCGAGCCGGTCCTGTATCTGCTGCTGCGCTACACGCAGGCGTTGATCACGCAGATGGCGCAGACCGCCGCATGCAATCGGCATCATTCGGTCGACCAGCAGCTGAGTCGCTGGCTTCTCCTCAGTCTCGATCGGCTCCAGGGCAGCGAACTCGTCATGACGCAGGAGCTCATCTCCAACATGCTGGGTGTGCGTCGCGAGGGCGTGACGGAGGGGGCGTTGAAGCTCCAGAGGGCCGGGTTGATCAAGTACTCGCGAGGCAGGATCACGATCCTCGATCGCAAGGGGATCGAGGCCCTTTCGTGCGAGTGCTATGCGGTCGTCAAGAACGAATACGACCGACTTCTTCCGGATGTCATTGCCGTTTAGCTAGCCGTTGGCGCCCCGCCACTCGGTGCGTTGGACCACAGACCGATGCAGATGGAGCCCCCACTATCGTGGGCGCTACAGTCGACGTTGAAACGCGGCCCGCCCGGCGCCCGCGAACGTCGCTTCACCCGGAGTGTGCGAGTGCCCGTCAACAACCACTTGATCGAGATGCTTCCCAGGAAGGAACGAATCGACTTCCTGTCGATCTGCGAGCCCTTTGTGCTCGGGCTGTCCGAGACGCTCTTCGAAGCGGGGGCACCCACGAAGCACGTGTACTTCCCGATCGACGGCTTCGTGTCGCTGCTGGCCGTGGTCGACGATGCCTCGTTGCTCGAGGTCGGCATGGTGGGACGCGAAGGGATGCTCGGCATCCATGTCGCTCTCGGCGCGCTTCGCTCGCCACTGGGCGCGCTGGTCCAGGGACCGGGCGCGGCTTGGCGCGTGCCGGTCGGGCCGTTCAAGAAGGAACTGGAGCGCAGCGCCGCGTTGCGACGTGGCCTCAATCGCTACGTCGCGGTCCTCATGTCGCAGCTCGCTTCGTCGGCCGCCTGCGCGCGCTATCACCTGATCAGTCCGCGCCTGGCGCGCTGGCTGCTGATGAGCCAGGACCGCGCGCAGTCGGGTCGATTCTTCATGACCCAGGAATTCCTGTCGTACATGCTCGGCGTGCGGCGCGTCGGGGTAACGTCGGCCGCCAGCAAGCTGCAGCAGCGCGGGCTGATCGAATACCACCGCGGCGAGATGAAGGTCCTCGATCGGGCAGGCCTCGAAGCCGAGGCCTGCAGTTGCTATGCGACCGACCAGATCGCGTACGCGGCCTTGTCGCAGCGAGCAAACGATCATCGCCTGGACACGATGCTGCCGGCAGCGGCCATCGTCGCAGCCAGCCGTCCGATGGGCGAACTTCGTGAGTCGTCGCACCGATCCACGAAGAGCTGAATACGACTGAAGCCAGGGTGACGCCCGCAGATCCGGGGCGTGACACGCCGCCAGGTCGAACGACTGCGTTCGTCGAAAATCGGGAGGGCTTGGGGGCGTCGCCTCGGCATGAGCATCGGCCGGTCTCCTCGGCACTGGCTGCTTGCGCGAACCAACATCGGAGTGATCGTTCGCAAAAGTAGACGGCGCTGCAGTCCGAATATGTGCGTTGGAGCACGTAGTGCGGTTTATTTCAGATTCGGTGCCGCGTCGAGTCCATGGTGATGATCTCCAGCCGGTAACGCGTCCGGCCCCGGTCATCGCACGACCACGCGGCAATTCGCCTGCTCGGCTCGATCACGGCATTCGAGCCATATGTCCGTCAGCGCACAGACCGCGGGGGCTGGAATCGGCAGATTGTTGCCGGAAATCTAGCCGGAGACACCGATGAAGATCAGGTCGAACGCAGGCGTGCCAGCGGTCAGCGCACGGGTCGTGACGCAAAGCAGTCCACCACGCGATCCGCCGGATCGCTGGAATGCGAAGTCGAAGGATCGGGACCCGGTCCTCGAGCAAGCTGCCGTGCTCCGCGTGCTCTCGATGCACGCGTGTCATTCCAGAAGGGAGTCGTCGCATCCCGATGCAGCGGCCGATGTCACCAAGAAGGCACCCACTCCAGCCTCGTCGAAGTGAGACGTTGGACATCCTGGTGCGTCATTGAGAACCTCGCCGACATCGGACTGGAGCTAGGCAACGTATTTCTTCCGGATCATAGCTTTCAGTGAGAACCGCTTCGTGCGACCCGGATACGAGAGACCGCTCTACGTCCTGCCCTTCGACCATCGCCACTCGTATGTCCACGAGATGTTCGGCTTCGAGCCGCCGCTCTCGGCCGGACAGCACGCAGCGGTGCGCGAGAGCAAGCACCTCATCTACGACGGCTTCCTGCAAGCCATCGCGAGCGGTGTTCCGATCGGGAAGGCCGGCATCCTGGTCGACGAGGAATTCGGGGCCGCGATCCTTCACGACGCAAAGCGTCGAGGCGCCGCGACCGCGGTGTCGACCGAACGCAGCGGCACCGACGAATTCGAGTTCGAATACGACGACTGGGTCGCGCATCTCGATGCTTTCGAGCCGTCTTTCGCGAAGGCGCTGGTCCGCTACAACCCCGACGGCGATGACGCGGTGAACCGACGGCAACGGGATCGCCTGAAGCAGCTCTCCGACCACTGCCGGAGCGGACCGCAGCGCTTCATGTTCGAACTCCTGGTGCCGCCCACGGACGCGCAGCTAATCTCGGCTGCGGGCGACAAGGGCGTCTTCGATCGCACCGCGCGTCCCGGATTGATGGACCGCGTGATCCGCGAGTTGCAGGACGCGGGCGTGGAGCCCGACGTGTGGAAGATCGAAGGATTGTCCGACGCGGCGGACTGCGAGCGCATCGTGGCCACCGCACGTCGCGATGGCCGCGACGCGGTCGCCTGCATCGTCCTCGGTCGCGGCGCTGACGAAACCGAAGTGCGTCGCTGGTTGAGCGTCGCCGGGGCCGTGCCCGGCTTCATCGGATTCGCCGTCGGCCGGACGACCTTCTGGGATGCGGTGGCCGGGCATCGCGGAGGCAAGCTGTCGCGCGAGGCAGCAGTCACGACGATCGCCACGAAGTTGTGCGAATGGGTCGATGTCTTCGAAGGTAGGGGCAACTGATGGCCGCCATCAGTCCACTGGCCGGCAAGCCGGCACCCGACTCTCTGCTGATCGATGTGGCAGCCCTGATCGCGGCTTATTTCACCGACCAGCCCGATCCATCGGTTCCGCAGCAACGTGTCAGCTTCGGGACTTCCGGGCATCGCGGTTCGGCCTTCGACCGTGCGTTCAACGAATGGCACGTGCTCGCGATCACGCAGGCGGTCTGCAACTACCGCAAGCGTCAGCGCGTCGACGGGCCGCTCTACATCGGGATCGACACGCACGCCTTGTCCGAGCCCGCGTGTGCCAGCGCCCTCGAGGTTCTCGCGGCCAACGGGGTCGAGGTCATGCTGGCGGTCGACGGCGAGTACACGCCCACGCCGGCCGTCTCGCACGCGATCCTCACGTACAACTACGGCCGCTCGAACGGTTTCGCGGATGGCATCGTGATCACGCCTTCCCATAATCCGCCGCGCGACGGCGGCATCAAATACAACCCGCTCAACGGCGGCCCGGCCGACCAGGACGTCACGCGCGCGATCGAACAGGAGGCCAACGGCTTTCTCGAGCAACGGCTCGCGGGGGTCAAGCGGCTGGTGCACGCACAGGCCCTGCGCGCTTCCACGACGCATCGTCACGACTACCTCGACGCGTACGTCGGCGACCTCGGCAGCGTGCTCGACATGGACGTGATTCGCGACGCGAAGGTGCGCATGGGCGTTGACCCGCTCGGTGGCGCCGGCGTCCACTACTGGCGTGCCATCGCCGATCGTTACAAGCTCGACCTGACGGTGATCAGCGAGGTCGTCGATCCGACCTTTCGCTTCATGTCGGTGGACGGTGACGGACAGATCCGCATGGATCCGTCGTCGGCGTATGCGATGCAGCGCCTGATCGAGATCAAGGATCGCTTCGACGTCGCGTTCGCCTGCGATACCGACCACGACCGTCACGGCATCGTCGTGCCGGGTACGGGGCTTCTCGAGGCGAACCGCTACCTGGCGGTCGCCATCGACTACCTGTTCCAGCATCGCCCGCAATGGGGTGCGAGCCTCGGCGTGGGCAAGACGACGGTCAGCAGTCGCATGATCGATCTCGTGTCGGCGCGACTCGGCCGCAAGCTCCACGAGATGCCGGTCGGGTTCAAGTGGTTCGTCGCGGGACTGCAGGACGGCACGCTGGGATTCGCTGGCGAGGAAAGCGCCGGTGCCACGTTCGTGCGTCGCGACGGCGCGGTCTGGACGACCGACAAGGACGGCATCACGGCCGCATTGCTGTCGGCCGAGATCACCGCACGCACGGGCCACGATCCCGGCATGCTCTACGCCAAGCTGGCCGAGGATTTTGGCAGTCCGGTCGCCAAGCGCGTGACCGCACCCGCGAGCCGTGAGCAGGCACGCCGGCTGTCATCGCTCCAGCCATCGCGGCTCACCGAAACCCTGCTCGCAGGCGACAGGATCGAGCGCATCGCCAACACGGCGAGCGGCAACGGGGAACCGATTGGCGGCATCAAGATCAGTTCGTCGAGGGGCTGGTTCGCGGCACGCCCATCGGGCACCGAGCCGCTCTACAAGATTTACGCTGAGAGCTTCGTCGGCGCGGATCATCTGCAACGCATCGTGGGCGAAGCACAGGCCATCGTCGATGCCGCACTCGCAGTCGAACCGACCTCGGTGGCGACCGCGACACCGGCCTCGCCCTGAAGACACGCCAGTCGTCGCACTATCCTGCGATCTCGCCGTACTCCCTGCACCAGAGCGTGCACGGACAACTCACCGGACACGCCATGCAAGGACCTCTTTCCTCCGAACTGCTGCGGCGCATGCATGCCTACTGGCGTGCGGCCAACTACTTGTCGGTCGGCCAGATCTACCTGCAGGACAACCCGCTGCTCGAAGACCCCCTGACGCTCGAGCACATCAAGCCGCGTCTGCTCGGTCACTGGGGAACGACGCCGGGACTCAACTTCCTCTACGTCCACCTCAACCGCCTGATCGTCGAACACGACCTCGACATGATCTACGTGATGGGACCGGGACACGGTGGACCCGGCGTGGTCGCGATGACCTATCTCGAGGGGTCTTACACCGAGCGCTATCCGGCGATCGAACGCAGTCGCATCGGCCTCACGCGCCTGTTCCGACAGTTCTCGTGGCCCTACGGAATCCCCAGCCACGTCGCACCGGAGACGCCGGGGTCCATCCACGAAGGCGGTGAGCTGGGCTATTCGCTCGCCCATGCCTACGGAGCTGCGTTCGACAATCCGGACCTGATCGTGGCGTGTGTCGTCGGCGACGGCGAGGCCGAGACCGGTGCACTCGCGACGAGCTGGCATGCGAACAAGTTCGTGAATCCGGTGCGCGACGGAGCCGTGTTGCCGATCCTGCATCTGAACGGCTTCAAGATCGCGAACCCAACGATCCTCGCGCGCATCGCACCCGACGAGCTGAGCAACCTGCTGAAGGGCTATGGCTACGAGCCGCACTTCGTCGAGGGCGACGATCCGGCGGTGATGCATCAACGCCTAGCGCGGACGATGGACGACGTGCTCGCCCGCATCCAGCAGATCCAGCGGGACGCACGTGCGCTACCGGACGGATCGACGCCGGAGCGACCTCGCTGGCCGATGATCGTGTTGCGCACGCCCAAAGGATGGACCGGGCCGAAGTTCGTCGACGGCTTGCCGGTCGAGGGGACGTGGCGGGCGCATCAGGTGCCGATCGCGGACTTCAAGGATCCGGAGCACGTTCGCCAGCTCGACGCGTGGATGCGCAGCTACGTCCCCGATGAACTGTTCGACGCGCATGGCCGTTTTGTCGAGGACATCGCCTCGATCGCACCGACGGGTCATCGCCGCATGGGTTCGAATCCGCATGCCAACGGTGGCGAGGTGCTGCAGCCGCTGGTCATGCCGCACTTCCGCGATTTCGCCGTGCAGGTCGAGCAGCCGGGTGAGGTGCTGGCAGAAGCGACCCGCGTGCTCGGCAAGTTCCTGCGCGACGTCATGAAGCTCAACCTGGAGCGAAAGAACTTCCGAGTCTTCGGGCCGGACGAGACCGCATCCAATCGCCTCGAGGCGCTGTTCGACGTGACGGGCAAGGCGTGGATGGCGCAGGTCGAGGACGTCGACGTCAACCTTCGGGCAGACGGTCGCGTGATGGAGGTGCTGAGCGAACACCTGTGCGAGGGCTGGCTGGAAGGTTATCTGCTGACGGGGCGCCACGGACTCTTCTCGTGCTACGAGGCGTTCACGCACATCGTCGATTCGATGTTCAACCAGCACGCGAAGTGGTTGAAGGCGTGCAGCCAGATTCCCTGGCGCAAGCCGATCGCATCGCTCAACTACCTGCTGACCTCGCACGTCTGGCGACAGGACCACAACGGCTTCTCTCACCAGGATCCGGGCTTCATCGATCTCGTGGCGAACAAGAAGGCCGGCACCGTGCGCATCTACCTGCCGCCCGATGCCAACTGCCTGCTGTCGGTGGCCGACCACTGCCTGCGCAGCCGCAACTACATCAACGTGATCGTCGCCGGCAAGCAGCCGGAGTGGCAGTGGCTGGCCATCGACGAGGCCGTCCGCCATTGCACGGCGGGCGCAGGCACGTGGCACTGGGCCGGCAACGAGGACGGCGATCCGGATGTCGTGATGGCCTGCGCGGGCGACGTCCCGACGCTCGAGACATTGGCGGCCGTGATGTTGCTGCGCGAGTACGTGCCCAACATCCGCATCCGCGTGGTCAACGTCGTCGACCTCTTCGTGCTCCAGCCGCAGGCGGAGCATCCGCACGGCTTTGAGGACCGCGACTTCGATGATCTCTTCACCGCGGACAAGCCAATCATCTTCGCATTCCACGGCTATCCGTCGTTGATCCACAAGCTGACCTACAAGCGCAACAGCCACCACAACCTCCACGTGCACGGCTTCATTGAGGAAGGCACGACGACGACGCCGTTCGACATGGTCGTGCTGAACAAGCTCGACCGATTTCGGTTGGCGCTGGACGCGATCAAGCAGATTCCCAGGCTTCGGTCGCAGGTCGCGACGGCCGAAGCGCGTTACTGGACCTCGATGGAGCGGCACAAGCTGTACATCAGCGAGCACGGGCAGGACCTGCCCGAGATCCGCGATTGGCGATGGGTGGCCTGACGCTTTCCGCTCCGCCGGTCATGCACGTCCTCGTCCTCAACAGCGGCTCGTCGTCATTGAAGTTCGGCGTGTATCGCATGGACGACGGACGGGCGACGATGCTGCTGGACGGTGAGGTCGAGCAGAGCGATACGGGCCGATCGACGATGCGTGCGCGCGACGGAAGAGGAGAGATCGTTCGAGCCACCGCGATAGAACCCGATCAGCGGCACGCCCTCGATCGGATCGCCGTGCTGATGGTGGATGAGAACTTGCCGCGGCCCGTTGCGGTGGGCCATCGGGTCGTCCATGGCGGGATCCATCTTCAGCGCCATCGCGTCATCGACGATGACGTCATGGGTGAGTTGCAGGCAGCCTGTGCGCTGGCGCCGCTGCACCTGCCGCCGGCGCTCTCGGCGATCCGCTACGCCTCGCAGAAATATCCGGAAATCCCGCAGGTCGCGTGTCTCGACACGGCGTTCCACGCGCAGCTCGACGAGGTCGCGCGCGTCCTGCCGATTCCCCGATCGTTCGAGGCGGAAGGCATCCGTCGCTACGGCTTCCACGGACTGTCGTGCGAATCGATCGTGCGCGGGTTTGGAGGCGATCTTCCGAAGCGCCTCGTGATCGCGCACCTTGGCAACGGCGCCAGTATCACCGCCGTGAGGGAAGGGCGCTCGATCGACACGACGATGGGGCTGACGCCGACCGGCGGCATCGTCATGGGCACGCGCAGCGGCGATCTCGACCCGGGTGTGTTGATCTATCTGCTGCGCGAGCGCGGCTTCGATGTCGAGACGCTCGACGATCTGCTCAACCATCGCTCGGGACTGGCCGGAATCTCGGGGATCGGCAGCGACATGCGGCAGTTGCGCGCTGCGGCCGGCAAGCATCCCGAGGCCCGACTCGCGATCGAACTGTTCTGTTACTCGGTGCGCAAGCAGATCGCCGCGATGGTCGCGGCTTTGGGTGGTGCGGATGCTCTCGTGTTCACGGGAGGCATCGGCGAGAACGACGCGCTTGCTCGTTCTGCGATCTGCGATGGGCTTGGATGGACCGGCTTGTATCTCGACGACTCGCACACCGAAGGCGTGATCAGCAGCGCGCTATCGCGCATCGTGGTTCACGTCCTCCCGTCGCGCGAAGACGAACAGATGGCGATGGTGGTTGCGGCCACGTTGCGAGATGCACCCCGGCCGCCTGCGGGATGAGTGCGCACATGCTTAATCCGCAACCGCATTCTGCGAACGCGCCGGTCCATCTGCGAGCAGTCGCGGGCGGGTTTTTTCCGGAATGAAGAATTAGCCACCGCCTAGGGATGGTCTGCGTAAGTCAGCCTGATGCAGGCTTGATGCGTTGAATCGAGATCACGTTCGAACGGTGCCGATGCTGAAGCGGATGAGCCTGGGCAACAACGGATTCGACCGGTCGCCGAAGCGGACGAGGAAGCGGGAGT
>JANXTA010000062.1 GCA_025356395.1 Betaproteobacteria bacterium | reverse complement strand
CCTAGGTGCTCGAAGCCGACCGATGCGTGCAGCGCGACGCTGGCGGCGTTCGGCAGGGCGATGCCCGCGAAGGCCTGGTAGCAGCCGCGCTTCGGCAATTCTTCGAAGAGCCGCGTGTAGAGGCGTTTGCCGACGCTACGGCCGCGGGCATCCTCGCGGACGTAGGCCGTCACGTCGACCGACCACTGGTAGGCGGCGCGCGCGCGATGCCGGCTCGCATACACGTACCCGTCTACCGCGCCGTGGGCGTCTTCGCTCACGAGCCAGGGGGAAGAGCTCGAGCGTGGCGACGATGCGGTCTCGCATCTCGTCGACCGTAGGCACCTCGAGTTAGAAAGAGATCACGTTGCCGGCCACGATCGGCGCGTAGATCGCCGTAATGGCTGCCGCGTCGGCAGCGCCGGTGATGCGGATCGTCGCCACGACGACGTGGACCCGATCAGTTCGACTTGCCGTCGCGGCGGGCGACCCAGTAGATCGCGCCGGTCGGGCCGTAGCGCTCGGAGTGCGGAACGTCCGGCTGCAGCTTGAAGGTGTCGCCGGCCAGCAGGTGACTCGTACCGCCGGCCTCGGTCAGCCACATCTCGCCGTCGACGACCAGCGCGTCCGCAGCGAACGGGTGGCGATGTTCACCGACGACCTGGTTCGGCGTCCACTTGCGCTCGAGGACTTCGTCGAAGCCGCGGGCGAGCGCATCGGCTTCGAATTCCTGGAAGGTGATCGGCATGGCGGGCTCGAGAAAAATTGGAGAACCGAAGGATATCGAACCCGCCGCGAACGATCAGAACACCTGCAGGAACACCCAGAACAGGCCGCCCGACAACAGGATGGCAGCGGGCAGCGTGAGTACCCAGGCCATCAGCAGGTTGCGGACCGTGGCCATCTGCAGGCCGGACCCGTTGGCCGCCATGGTCCCGGCCACGCCGGACGACAGCACGTGCGTCGTCGAGACCGGCAGCCCGTACAGGTCGGCCGCCGCGATGGTGACCGCCGCGACCATCTCGGCGGAGGCGCCCTGGCCGTAGGCTAGGTGGGTCTTGCCGATCTCCTCGCCGACCGTGACGACGATGCGCTTCCAGCCGACCATCGTGCCGAGACCCGGCGCGATGGCGACCGCGACCGCGACCTTGACCCAGACCAGGATGAACTTGGTGGCCTCGTCGAGCTTGCCGCGATAGGTCTTGAGCGTGGCCTTCTGCTCGGTGGTCGCGGTAAAGCCCGCGTCCTTGTCGAGGATGCGCAGGCTCTCGGACACCATGTACACGTCGTTGCGCACGTTCTTCGTCATGTCTGCCGGCATGTTCTTGATCGTGCCGGCCCGGTCGAGACATGCGTCGAGGTCGCGCGTCATGGTCGCGAGCGACGGCACGACGTCCGGGACGAGATCCTTCGCGCGCAGGTAGGTGTTGACCACCGCACGAGCCTCGTCGGTCTTGGGCACGGCGGGCGAACCCGCGGCGATCGCGTCGAACGCCTGCGCGGCCTGCGAGAACACCGCGCGATACACGCCGACCTCGCTGTTCGGCAGCGCGCGGTTGAGCGCATAGGCCGTCGGTACGGTACCGATCAGGATCAGCATGATTAGGCCCATCCCCTTCTGCCCGTCGTTCGATCCGTGCGCGAAGCTGACGCCTGTGCACGTGAAGATCAGCAGGCCACGGATCCACAACGGCGGCGGCGCGTTGCCCTTGGGTTCGGCGTACGGCGCGGGCTTCTTCACCAGCATCTTCACGACCAGCAGCATCGCCGCCGACGCGAAGAAACCGATCAGCGGTGACAGCAACAGCGCGTGGCCGATCTTGGTCGCCTGCGACCAGTCGACCCCCTGGTGCCGCTCGCGGTGAAGAACAACTGGTTGGCGAGGCCGACGCCGATCACCGAGCCGGTCAGCGTGTGCGAACTCGATGCCGGCAGGACCAGCGCCCCAGTGCCGATGTTCCAGATGATGGCCGTGATCAGCAGCGCGAACACCAGCGCGAAGCTGGCGCCCAAGCCGACCTGCAGGATCAGCTCGACCGGCAGCAGCGTGCTGATGCTGTACGCCACCGCGCCACTCGACAGCAGCACGCCGAGGAAGTTGAAGACGCCCGACCACACGACCGCGAAGGTCGGCGGCAGCGAGTGCGTGTAGATCACGGTCGCGACCGCGTTGGCCGTGTCGTGGAAGCCGTTGACGAACTCGAAGGCCAGCGCGATGCCGAGCAACAGCCAGGGCAGGAACGCGTGCGACGGCTGCACAGCACGATGCCCAGCAGGACGACGATCACGGCGGTCCCGCTGCGGTGGCTGCCGACCACCGAGCTTGCGGTCGCGGATGGGTCGCGCCGCGACGGACGCGCAGTTGTATGCGCGGGAAAAGCCATGGCGCTCGTCGGGATCCCCGGTCGTTTTGGTCGGCCGGAAATGCTTGGGCCTGCCGGTGACAGGCCGATGACCACCAGACTTGCGGATCACATCTTCGCGAGGTGCACCGAGGTGGCGCGTCCCTTGCGCTCGCTGTAGCGATCGACCAGGTAGGGCGCGGCATCGCGCGTCAGCAGCGTGAACTTGTAGAGCTCCTCCATCACGTCGACGACGCGGTCGTAGTACGCCGATGGCTTCATCCGTCCGTCGTCGTCGAACTCCTGGTGCGCCTTCGCGACCGACGACTGATTGGGGATGGTGATCATCCGCATCCAGCGGCCGAGGACGCGCATCTGGTTCACCGCGTTAAAGGACTGCGAGCCCCCCGATACCTGCATCACCGCGAGCGTCTTGCCCTGCGTCGGGCGAACGGAACCGATGGACAGCGGGATCCAGTCGATCTGCGCCTTCAGGATCGCGCTCATCGCGCCGTGGCGTTCGGGCGAGGACCAGACCATGCCCTCGGACCAGGCGGCCAGCTCGCGCAGCTCGGCGACCTTCGGATGGTCGTCGGGCGCGCCGTCCGGCAGCGGCAGGTCGGTGGGATCGAAGAGTCGGACCTCGCCGCCCATCGCCATCAGCAGGCGTGCCGCCTCGAAGCCGACGAGGCGGCTGTACGAGCGCTGGCGCAGCGAGCCGTGGAGGATCAGGAAACGGGGCGGGTGCGAGGTGGCCTGACCGCTCGCGAGACGAGCGGGCTGCGGTCGATCGAAGAACGCGCCATCGAGCGCGGGGAAAGTCGACGGGTCTTCAAGCACCACGCGCCCCCGAGTCGATCACGACCTCGCCATCCTCTTTCGTGAACGGCGTGAGCTGCGCTACCGGAAGGATCGCGAGGACCTCTTCCGACGGCCGACACAGCCGCGTACCGAGCAGCGTCTCGACGATCGGTCGGTTGATCAGGATCGGGTACTGCAGCATGAAGTCGATGAGGGCGTCGTCGCTCCACGCGGGATCGTCGAGTTCGAGTTCCGCATACGGCGTGCCCTTCTCGCGGAGGACGGAACGGACCGGCGCCCCCATCGCATCGATCAATGCGCGCAGCCGCTCCTGCGCCGGTGGGCTCTTCAGGTATTCGACGACGGTCGGTTCGATGCCGGCATGGCGGATCAGTGCGAGCGTGTTGCGCGACGTTCCACACGCGGGGTTGTGGAAGATGGTGACGTCAGTCATCGCGCTGCGTCGCCGACGACAGGGCGCTCCGGCAGGACGGTGAGAGGCGCGATGCTGAGTGCCTTGTGCACGACGACGGCGATCGTCGTGCCCAGCAGTTCGGCGATGATGAAGGCCGGCACGCTCGACGGCGCGATGCCCGCGAAACTGTCGCTGAACATCTGGCCGAACGCCTCTGCGGGATTGGCGAACGAGGTGGACGACGTAAACCAGTAGCCGGCGCCGATAGTGGCCGCGACCATCGCGGCGACCCGTGCCTTCGGCGCTCGCAGGATCACCAGCAGCAGCGTGAAGGTCGCGACGACTTCGCCGAGCCATTGTCCCGGCGAGGCGCGGACCTTCGTCGAAGGCTGCAGGAAATCGGTGTCGAACATCGCGTTCGCCAGCCACGCGCCGAGCATCGCGCCACCGAGCTGCACGACGATATAGGGGACGAGCAAGCTGCGTGGCAGCGCTCGAAGCACGACCATCGCGATCGACACCGCCGGGTTGAAGTGCGCTCCGCTGATAGGCCCGAGGAGCTCGATCAGGACATACAGGGCGCCGATGGTCGCGAGCGTATTGCCGAGCAGCGCGATCGCAGCGTTCCCACCGGCAAGGCGCTCGGCCATGATGCCGGACCCGATCACCACCGCGAGCAGGAGCGCGGTGCCGAGTGTCTCGGCCGCCAGCTTCTGCGCGGTGCACGATCCGGTCAGCATCGCTGGGTTCCGACGGCACAGGCCGCACTCTCGCAGCAGTTCTCGGTCAGGTAGCCGAGAACGGCGTTCATCCGTTGGTAGTCGGCGCGATAGATCAGGTGTCGCCCGTTGCGCAACTGCGTGACCAGGCCCGAATCGGTCAGTTCCTTCAGATGGAACGACAGGCTCGCCGCGGGCACCTGCAACGCTTCCTGCATCACGCCGGGGGTCAGGCCCGGCTCTCCCGACACGACGAGCGCACGAAAGACCTGCAATCGCAAAGGATGCGCGAGCGCGGCCAGATTTGCGATGACTTCGTCCGATTCCATCATTTCGATTTTAGTCGAAATGATTGTCCGGCGCAAGGATCGTCGCGTGTTCCACCGCTCATCTCAGACTCGCGATTCCGCTAGACTTACCAATCCTCTTTTTTGTACCGATCTCCATGTCCATCGAGCAGCAGATTCACACCGCGCTGACCGGCGTCATCGACCCCAACACCGGCAAGGACCTGGCGGCCACGAAGTCGATCCGCAACCTCCGGATCGATCCGATCGACGGCGGCGCCAACGTGTCGCTCGACGTCGAACTCGGCTACCCCGCTGCCAGCCAGGTCGACGCGATCCGCACCATGGTGATTGCCGCGCTGCGCGCCGTGCCCGGCGTGGCCAACGTCAGCGTCAACGTCGGCTCGAAGATCCTCACGCACGTGGTCCAGCGCGGTGCAAAGACGATGCCCAACGTGCGCAACATCGTTGCGGTCGCATCGGGCAAGGGCGGTGTCGGCAAGAGCACCACCGCGGTCAATCTCGCGCTCGCGCTGGCTGCCGAAGGCGCGACCGTCGGCATCCTCGACGCCGACATCTACGGCCCGTCGCAGCCCACCATGCTCGGCATCTCCGGCAAGCCCGAGACCAGGGACGGCAAGACGATGGAACCGATGGAGCGCCACGGTATTCAGGCGATCTCGATCGGCTTCATGATCGATCCGGACGAGCCGATGGTGTGGCGCGGCCCGATCGTCACGCAGGCGCTCACGCAGTTGCTTGAGCAGACCAACTGGCGCGACCTGGACTATCTCGTTGTCGACATGCCGCCGGGGACCGGAGATATCCAGCTCACGCTGTCGCAGAAGGTCCCCGTCACCGGCGCGGTGATCGTGACGACGCCGCAGGACATCGCGCTGCTCGACGCGCGCAAGGGCCTCAAGATGTTCGAGAAGGTCGGCATCCCGATCCTGGGCATCATCGAGAACATGAGCCTGCACGTGTGTACCAACTGCGGCCACGTCGAGCACATTTTCGGCGAGGGCGGGGCGCAGAAGATGTGCAAGGACTTCGGCGTGCCTTACCTTGGCGGCCTGCCACTCGACATCCGCATCCGCGAGCAGGCCGACTCGGGCACGCCGACGGTCATCGCCGATCCGCACGGTCCGATCGCGCTGCTCTACAAGGAGATCGCGCGGAAGGTGGCGATCGCGGTGGCCGACAAGGCCAAGGACATGTCGGGCAAGTTCCCGAGCATCGTGGTGCGCAACACCTGACGGGCCGGAGTCATTCTTTACGACGCGACGACCACGGCCACGTCAATCCCTGCGTTTGAGCAGGAAAGCGGCGTCGAAATCCGGTAGTACGGGCGCGTGCCCGCGTTAGAGCAGGCCGAATCCGGTTCCGGCCGTGCCGATCGAGAACGTCGGAGTCGCATGGTTCACTTCTTCGCAGCCTCGCCCGGCTTCGATCCCTGCGATGGCGCCGTGTTGCCTTCCGGTGCGCTGTTCAGGGTGTAGGGTGGCGCGCCTGAAGCGGCCGTGCCGACCGTCGATTGCGATCCTGCGTTCTCGTTGGCCTCCACTGCACTGCGCGTGTTCGAGTCCGCTGGCTTCGGCGTGCTGTTACCGGGAGGCGGCGGAACGGTCCCCTGGCTCGTCGGCGGCACATCGGTGGTCGGTGTCGCATCGCGTTGTCCGCAACCGGCGAGTAGCAGTGCGCTGACCAGCAGGGTCAGACAGGCTTGAGATTTGTGGGTCGGCATGAGGATTCCTGGATGTGGGGTTGACGAGCGCAGGCGTGCCCGCGATCGATCCTGCAACTGCCCATTGGGGACGAAACGACAAGGTGTCGATGTCGGTGGCGAACCCATCGGCACGTCGGTCAACATCGAACGAGAGGTAGCGCATGAAGGTGTGTGTCGTGGGTGCGGGAGCGATCGGCGGTCTGCTGGCTTTCCGGCTCGCGGCCGCGGGCAACGAGGTCTCGGTGATCGTGCGGGGCGCACATCGTGAAGCGATCGAAGCCCGTGGCCTGACGCTGGTCGACTATCTCGACGGCAAAAGCAGCTCGACGCAGGCGATGCACGCCGTCGACGATCCGGGGTCGCTCGGCCCGCAGGACGTGGTCTTCATCGGCCTCAAGGCGCATGCCATCCCTGAGCTGCTGCCACGCATCGCGACCTTGATCGGACCCGCGACGATGCTGGTCCCGGCCATCAACGGCGTGCCGTGGTGGTACTTCCAGCGCGAGGGTAGCGAGCATGACGGCCTGGTCGTGCGCAGCGTCGATCCCGCAGGCGCCATGCACGCGCAGGTCGACGCGTCGTCGATCATCGGCTGTGTCGTGCACGCGGCCGCCGAGGTCCGCGAGCCTGGTGTCGTGCATCACACCGGCGGCAAGGGCTTCATCGTCGGCGAGATCGACCGGTCGCTGTCCGACCCGAAGACCGAACGCATCGGTCGCCTCGCAGCCGCGTTGCGCGACGCGCGGCTCGACGCCACCGTCTCGTCCGACATCCGCAAGGACGTCTGGTCGAAGCTGATCGGCAACCTCAGCTTCAACCCGGTGGCGGCGCTGACCTACGCGCACATGGGCCGCATCTGCGGCAGCGAAGGATTGCTCGACGTGATCCGCCCGATGCTGCGCGAGGGCATGGCCGTCGCGAAGGCCTACGGCATCGAGATCGGCATGACGCCCAATCAGCGTATCGACGTGGCCCGCCATCTCGGCGCGGCGCGCATCTCGATGCACCAGGACTTCGAGGCGCATCGCAAGCCCGAGATCGACGCGATCGTCGGTGCGGTCATCGAGCTGGCCGAGCGCGTCGACCTGCCGATGCCGGTGACGAAGATGGTTCGTGCACTGCTGCGTGAACGCGCGATCAGCGACGGGCTGATCTGATCGATGGCGAAGCGCAGCCGTCGGACGTAGGATGCCGGGTCGGGGATCAGCCGGATCCGCCCATCGTTTCGAGAGAGACCGTCCATGTCCAGCACGCCCGATGTCCTGAAGTCGCTGGACCTCGACGACAAGTACGTAGCGGTTGCTGGCCTGGCCTACATGACCGGCACGCAGGCCCTGGTACGGCTGCCGATGCTCCAGCACCAGCGCGACATCGCAGCGGGCTTCAACACGGCGGGCTATATCAGCGGCTACCGCGGCTCGCCGCTCGGCGCCTACGATCAGGCGCTGGGCAAGGCGCAGAAGCATCTCGACGCGCATCACATCAAGTTCGTGCCGGGCCTCAACGAGGACCTCGCCGCGACCGCGCTCTGGGGCACGCAGCAGCTCAACCTGTTCGACGGCGCGAGATACGACGGTGTCTTCGGCATCTGGTACGGCAAGGGGCCCGGCGTGGACCGCAGCGGCGACGTGTTCCGTCATGCGAACCAGCTCGGCACGTCTAAGCTCGGCGGCGTCATCGCGATCGCCGGCGACGACCACGCGGCCAAATCGTCGACGATGGCCGCGCAGACCGACTTCCTGTTTCGCGCCGTGTCGATGCCGATGCTGGCGCCCGCCGCGCTGCAGGACTATATCGACTTCGGACTGCACGGTTTCGCGATGTCGCGCTTCAGCGGGCTGTGGGTCGCGCTCAAGGCGACCACGGACACGATCGAGACGGCGGGCGTCGTCGACGTGTCTGCCGATCGCCTCCGGACGATCGTGCCGATCGATCACGTGCTGCCCACCGGCGGCGTCAACGCGCGCTGGCCCGAGGAGACCTTCCTCAAGCTCGAAGAGCGCCTCGCGCGCTACAAGATTCCGGCGGCGTTGGCATACGCGCGGGCCAACCAGCTGGATCGCAACGTGTTCGGACGCGCCGATGGAGAACCCGCGCGGCTCGGCATCGTCGCCACGGGCAAGGCCTATCTCGACCTGATGCAGGCGCTCGCCGACCTCGGCATCGATGCCGCGCGTGCGCGCTTCCTCGGCCTCAAGGTCTACAAGGTCGCGATGCCGTGGCCGCTCGAGCCGCAGGGCATTGCGGCTTTCTGCGCAGGCTGCAGCGACGTGCTGGTGGTGGAAGAGAAGCGCTCGCTTGTCGAGAGCCAGTTGAAGGAAGCGTTATATGCCACGACCGATCGGCCGCGCGTGCTGGGCAAGCAGGATGCGGACGGACAGGCACTGCTGCCGGAGTACGGTGAGCTCTCGCCGGCGATGCTGACGCGCCTGCTCGCTCGCCTGCTGATGCGCGGGCTCGACCAGCCCGACGATGCGCGCGGCGCCGGCGACGCCGCCTCGCGCGAGCGCATCGTCGCGCGTCTCGCGGTGATGGACTTCAACGAACGCGCGCCGAAGACACTGTTCGTGGCGATCGAGCGCATCCCGTACTTCTGCTCGGGGTGTCCGCACAACACGTCGACGCGCGTGCCGGAAGGTTCGCGTGCCCTCGCGGGCATCGGCTGCCACTACATGGCGCAGTGGATGGACCGCTCGACCGACACGTTCACGCACATGGGCGGCGAGGGCATGGCGTGGGTCGGGCAGGCGCCGTTCTCCGACACGAAGCACGTTTTCCAGAATCTCGGCGACGGCACCTACTTCCACTCGGGCTCGCTGGCGATCCGCCACGCCGTCTCGACGAAGACCCCGATCACCTACAAGATCCTGTTCAACGACGCGGTCGCGATGACCGGCGGCCAGCAGCACGACGGTCAGCTCACGCCGGCCGCGATCGCGAAGCAGGTCGCGGCCGAAGGCGTGAAGAAGGTGGTCGTTGTCACCGATGAACCCGCGAAGTATCCGAGTCGATATTTCGCGGCTGACGTCGAGGTCTTCCATCGCAGCGGCCTCGACGACGTGCAGCGTCGCCTGCGCGACTACGGCGACGTGTCCGTGCTGATCTACGACCAGACCTGCGCTGCCGAGAAGCGCCGTCGCCGCAAGCGCGGCACGCTGGTCGATCCGCAGAAGCGCGTCGTCATCAACGAGGCGGTGTGCGAAGGCTGCGGCGACTGCGGCGTGCAGTCCAACTGCGTGTCCATCGAGCCGGTCGAGACCGAGTTCGGCCGCAAGCGCGAGATCAACCAGTCGTCGTGCAACAAGGACTTCTCCTGCGTCGACGGCTTCTGCCCGAGCTTCGCCACGGTCGAAGGCGGCAAGCTGCGGCGCAGCCGTCCGGATGCAGTGGCCGAAGACGCGGTGGCGATCGACCTGCCGGAGCCAGTGCTGCCGGCCATCGTCGGGTCGTACGCGCTGCTGGTCACCGGGGTCGGCGGGACCGGCGTGGTCACGATCGGTCAACTGCTCGGCATGGCGGCGCATCTCGAAGGCAAGGCCGCGACCGTGCTCGACATGGCGGGCCTCGCGCAAAAGAACGGCGCGGTAATGAGCTTCGCGAAGTTCGCGGCGTCGGCCGACGACCTGCACGCGCCGCGCATCGGCACGGCCTCGGCCGACGCGGTGATCGGCGGCGACATCGTCGTCACGGCCGGCAAGGACGCGTTGTCGCGCTACCTGCACGGTCACACGCGCGTCGTCTGCAACGTGGCGACGGTGCCCACCGCGGACTTCACGCGCAATGCCGACTGGCAGTTCCCGCTCGGTGGCATGGAAGCCGCGATCGTCGATGCGGCAGGCGACGCTGGCCAAATCTCGTTCGTCGATGCGACGCGCCTCGCGGTCGGCCTCACCGGCGACGCGATCATGGGCAACCTGCTGCTACTCGGCTACGCCTATCAGAAGGGCCTCGTGCCGGTGTCGGCTGCCGCCATCACGCGGGCGATCGAACTCAATGCGGTCGCCGTCGAGGCCAACCAGCGCGCGTTCCTGTGGGGCCGTCGCGCGGCCGTCGATCCGGACCGCGTGGCCGAACTTGCCGCGCCGAAGAAGACCGGACCCACGTCGCGAAAGCTGTCGGTCAGCCTCGACGAGGTCATTGCGCGACGGGTCGACTTCCTCGCCGAATACCAGGACGCGACTTACGCGAAGCGCTATCTCGACTTCGTCGGCGAGGTGCGGGTGCGAGAGTCCGGGCTGTCGACCGACGCAGGCCTGCCGCTGACCAGTGCGGTCGCGCGCTACCTGTTCAAGCTGATGGCCTACAAGGACGAATACGAGGTGGCCCGGCTCTACACGGCGACCGACTTCCTGAAGCGCGTCGACGAACAGTTCGAAGGCGACTACCGGATCCACCTGCACCTCGCGCCGCCGCTCTGGGCCAGGCGCAACGCCAGGGGCGAGCTACAGAAGCGGGTCTACGGGCCGTGGATGATCCGCGCGTTCCGGGTCCTGGCTTCGCTGCGCGGCATCCGCGGTACCTGGCTCGATCCCTTCGGCCACACGGCGGAGCGGCGCGAGGAGCGCGACCTGATCGAGCGTTACCGGCAGACGCTGCGCGACGTGCTCGAGCGGCTCACGCCTGCGCGCATCGAGACCGCCGTGAAGATGGCCACCGTGCCCGAGGGAATCCGCGGCTACGGTCACGTCAAGCAGCGTCACCTGCGCAACGCCCGTGCACTCGACGCATCGCTTCTCCGGCGTTTCGACGAGACCCTCGAGACGACGCGCGAGATCCGCCGCGACCTGCCGGCCGAGATGGCCTGAACCGCGCGATTGCGGGATTGCCCGGGTATCGCCGGGCGCGGGATCGGCGTTCAATCAGTGACATAAAAACATCAGGAGACATCGAGATGCCCCGCATCCAGACCCCCGCATTGCAGCAAGCCCGTGCGTTTCGACGCGCGCTGGCCCTAGCCATCGCCGGCGCCGTGCTGTGCTTCGCATCGCCGTTCGCGGCCGCGCAGTCCAAGCCGATCCGCATCGGTGTGCCGACCGCGGTGCAGCTGCAGGTGGGCCGCGACACGCAAGACGCGCTCAAGATGGCCGTCGACGACCTCAACGCGAAGGGCGGCGTGCTCGGTCGCAAGCTCGAGATGGTGGTCGCCGACGAGACCGAGAATCCCGAGACCGGCATCAGCGCCATCAAGAAGCTGACGGCCGACGAGAAGGTCGACGTGCTGATCGGCGGCTACACCAGCGGCGTCACGCTCGCGCAGCTGCCGCATATCTCGGCGGCCAAGACGATCTACATGAACGTCGGCTCGGCATCGCCGGCGACGAATGCGAAGGTCAAGACTGACTACGACAACTACAAGTACATCTTCCGCGTCGGCCCGCTCAACTCGAGGCTGCAGGCCGAGCAGCTCACCAACTTCATCTCCGTCTTCGTCAAGGGCGAACTCGGCATCAGCAAGGTCGCCATCGTGGGCGAGAACGCGAAGTGGGTGCAGGACCTGGTGCCGCTGCTCAAGAAGGGCGCGACCGAGGCCGGCGCCGACGTGCGCGCAACCGAGTTCTTCGACGCGCAGACCTCCGACTTCTCGCCGCTGTTCTCCAAGGTCAAGGAGTCGGGTGCGCAATACATGGTGGTCGTGCTGTCGCACGCGTCGAGCGACATCTTCGCCAAGCAATGGCACGACTCGCAGTTCCCGATGCCCTACGGCGGCATCGACGTGAAGAGCATGGACGGTGACTTCTGCAGCCGCATCGGCGGCAAGTCGGTGGGCGAGATGGCCGTCAACTTTGCGGTGCGTGCGCCGCTGTCGGCACGGACCATTCCATTTTGGGACGAGTTCGTGAAGAAGACCGGCCGCTCGCCGGTCTACACCGCGTTCGGCGCGAACGATGCCGCGTACATGTACGCGGACGCGGTCACCAAGGCCGGCACGACCGACCCCGACAAGGTCATCCCGATCCTCGAGAAGGCCAGCTACGTCGGCATCCCCGGCATCATCGAGTTCGACGAGAACCACGACGTCAAGCCGGGTACCCCGACGTTCAAGGGACCGGCCCTGTTGCTCGCGCAATGGCGCGAAGGGTGCAAGCGCGAGGTGGTCCATCCGAAGGCGCTGCGGACGGCCGAGTTCGTGTTCCCGAGCTGGATCAAGAAATAATCCTCCGTCGCACGACGGGCCCCTTGCACGGCCCGCTCCTTTTCCGAGGACCCGCTTGCTCGAAATCCTGATCGTCGGTGCGGTCAGCAGCGCGATCTACGCGATGCTGGCCGTCGGCTTCACGCTGATCTTCGGCGTGGCCCGCGTGCTCAACCTCGCGCATGGATCGTTCTATGCGCTCGGCGCCTACGGCGCGTACTTCTTCACCGCGCAGCTCGGGTTGCCGCTGTTCGTCGCGGCCCTGCTGTCGATCGCGCTGGTCGCCGTGTTCGGCATCGTGGTGGAGCGCGTCTTCATCCGACCCATGCGCACGTCGCAGCTCGCCGTGCTGATGATCACGCTCGCCGTCGCGCTGGTGGTCGAGCAGGCGCTGTTCCTCACGTTCGGCTCCGAGTATCGCAACGTGCCGGCCTTCGTCGATCGCAAGTTCACGGTCGGTGGGGCCGACATCGGTGGGGCGCGACTGCTCGCGCTCGGCGTCGGCTCCGTGCTGATCGGTGGACTCTGGCTGTTTATCCAGAGGACGCGCGTCGGCTCGGCCATCCTCGCGATCTCGCAGGACCCGCTCGCTGCGCAATACATGGGTATCCCGAGCGACCGCATCTTCGCGCTGGTGATGGGCATCTCGGCGGCCTTCGCGGCCGCGGCGGGCGTACTCGCCGGACCGTTCCTCACCGTGCAGCCGACGATGTGGCTGCTGCCGATCGTCAAGGCCTTCGCGATCGTCGTGGTGGGCGGTCTCGGGTCGATTCCGGGCAGCATCCTCGCGGCGCTGATGCTTGGCTACGCGGAGACGATCGTGGGCTACACGATCTCCACGTCGTGGACCGAGATCGTGTCGGTCGTGGCCACGCTGCTGATGCTGATCGTGCGACCCAGCGGCATCTTCGGTCGTCGGGCCGCCTTCTGATGTTCGGCAAGCCCGTCGACCTTCTGGGTGCCGCCGGCTTCATCGCGGTGATGGCCGTGCTGCCGCTGATCATCACCGGCAACTACTTCATCGGCGTGCTGACGGTCGCCGTCATCTACGGCATCTGGGCCGCGACCTGGGACTTCATGTCGGGCCTCACCGGCCGCGAGAACTTCGGGCACAGCCTGTTCATCGGCGTCGGGGCTTACACCGCGGGCTTCATGGACACTGGCCTCGGCATCAATCCGTGGTGGAGCCTGCCGGCGGCGATGGTCGTGTCGGTGCTGTTCGCGCTGTTGATCGGCCTGCCGACGCTGCGATTGAAAGGCCCGTACTTCGCGCTCGCGATGCTGTCGGGCGCGGTGATCATGCAGCGGCTGATGCTGATCTTCTGGGAGCACACCGGTGGCGAGGAAGGACTCAACGGACTGGAGCCGCTGATCCGCTCGCAACTCGGCTTCTATTACTTCGCGCTCGCGACGCTGGTCGGCATCACGGCGCTGCTGCTGTTCGCGGCCCGCTCGCACTGGGGCCTGATCCTGCGCGCCATCCGCGGCGACGAGGCGACCTGCCAGGCGGCCGGCATCAACGTGACCTTCTACAAGATCGCGTCGCTAATGATCAGCGCCGCGTTCGCCGGCGCGGGCGGCGCGATGTACGCGCACTACCAGCTGCAGGTCGGCCCGCAACTGTTCGCGGTCGTCACGTCGATCATGATCATCACGATGGTCTATGTCGGCGGCATGGCCAGCATCTACGGGCCGGTCGGCGGCGCCATCCTGCTGGTATTGCTCACCGAGCTGCTGCGCAACTTCGGCGAATGGCGGTTGATGGTCTACAGCCTTGTGCTGATCGGGATCCTGTTCTTCCTGCCGAACGGCCTGGTCGCGCCGGTGTGGCGACGGATCACCGCGATGCGAGGGCGCGGTCGATGAACGCGCTGCTCGAGGTCGAACACCTGAACAAGCACTTCGGCGGACTGCACGCGGTAAAGGACGTGGCGTTCACCGTCGAGCGCGGCGAGATCATCGGCATCCTCGGTCCGAACGGCGCGGGCAAGACCACGCTGTACAACCTGCTGACCGGCTTCATCGCGCCCGATGCCGGCGCGCGCGTCGTGTTTGACGGGCACAGCCTCCTCGGTGTTGCCCCACATCGCATCGCGTCGCTCGGCATCTCGCGGACCTTCCAGCTATGTCGTCCGTTCGTGGGCCTTTCCGTCGTCGAGAACGTCGTCGTCGGCGCGCTCGGCTCCCGGCGTGGCGAACGCCCACGCCGCGGTGATCTGGAGGCGCGTGCACACGTCCTGCTGCAACGGGTCGGCCTGACCGGTAAGGAAGGCATGCCGGTCGAGGTGCTGTCGTATGGCGACCAGCGTCGGCTCGAGATCGCACGGGCGCTCGCGGCCAGGCCGTCGCTGCTGCTGCTCGACGAGCCCTTCGCCGGGCTCGGCAGCGGCGAGATCGCCGAGTTGTCCGCGCTGATCCGCCAGGTCCACGCCGACGACGGCCTGACGGTCTTGCTGATCGAACACAAGCTGCGCGAGTTCATGCGGCTGGTCGATCGCGTCATCGCGCTCGACTTCGGCGAGGTGATCGCGCGCGGCACACCTGAAGAGATCGTGCGGCATCCGGCTGTGATCGAGGCCTACATCGGCCGCACGGAAGACGAGGCCGCGCATGCTGCTTGAACTCCGCGACCTGTCGGTCTCGTATGGCAAGGCGGTCGCGCTCGAACAGGTCTCGCTGCACGTGGCCGAAGGCGAACTCGTCGCGGTGCTCGGCCCCAATGGCGCGGGCAAGAGCACGTTGTTGAAGGCGGTCTCGCGCTCGCAGGCGTCGACCGGGACGCTGGAACTGCGCGGTGAATCGTTGCACGGCTACCCCGCACACGCGGTCGTCGGCAAGGGCATCTGTCATTGCCCCGAAGGCCGGCGTCTGTTCCCCGAACTGTCGGTGCTGAAGAACCTGATGCTCGGTGCCTACCTGCGGCATGACAAGGTCGAGGTCGCGGCGGATCTCGCGACGATCTACGGCCTGTTCCCGATCCTGCGCGAGCGCTCGTCGCAGCAGGTCGGCACCCTGTCCGGCGGCCAGCAGCAGATGGTGGCCATCGGTCGCGCGCTGATGGGGAAGCCCTCGCTCCTGCTGCTCGACGAGCCTTCGGTCGGCATCGCGCACAAGCTGAAGATCGAGATCTTCGACGCCATCAGGCGCATCCAGCAGGGCGGCGTCGCCATCCTGATGGCCGAACAGGACGCGCAGTCGGCGCTGCGCATCGCCGACCGCGTCTACGTGCTCGAGCACGGGCAGGTGGGTCGCGAAGGCACGGCTGCCGAACTGCGAGCGGACGACGCGATCCGCCAGGCCTATCTCGGCGTCGACTGAGCGGGATCCTCGGCGCGTTGTCGGTCGTCGTCGAGTGCGCCGGTGGATTGTCCGGCAGGGCCCGCATGCAATACTCGCGCCCCCTTCTCCCCGTCGCACCCATCTCCGAGGTTCCCGTGATCCGTCCGTTCCGCTCTTGCGTGTCCAAGGCGACGGCAGCAGTGGCATTCGCTGCGGCGTCGTTGTGTTCTTCCGTCGTCGTTGCCCAGCAGGTCTTCCGCGTTACCGCCATCCCCGACGAATCGCCGACCGAACTGGTCCGTAAGTTCGAGCCGCTCGGCAGGTACCTGAGCGAGAAGCTCGGCATGAAGGTCGAGTTCGTCGCCACCACCGACTACGCCGCGACGGTCGAGGCGCTGATCGGCAAGAAGGTCGACCTGGCGTGGTTCGGCGGCTTCACGTTCGTCCAGGCCAACGCGCGGAGCAAGGGCATGATCACGCCGCTGGTGCAGCGCGAAGAGGACCAGCACTTCCGCTCGGTTTTCGTCACCGGTCCCAACTCGGGCATCGCGTCGCTCGCCGACCTCAAGGGCAAGACCTTCTCGTTCGGCGCGCCGTCGTCGACCTCCGGTCACCTGATGCCGCGCTCGTATCTGCTGCAGGCCGGCATCGATCCCGACCGCGACTTCAAGCGCGTCGCGTTCGCGGGCGCGCACGACGCGACCGCGTTGTCGGTCGCCGGCGGCAAGGTGGACGCGGGTGCGATCAACATCTCGGTGTGGCAGAAGCTGCTCGCCGACAGGAAAGTCGACCCGGCCACGTTGAAGGTCTTCTACACGACGCCGCCTTACTTCGACTACAACTGGAGCGTGCGGGCCGACATGGACCCGGCCGTGATGAAGAAGTTGCGCGACGCCTTCCTCGCGCTCACCTCCGACACGGCCGAAGGCAAGGAAGTGCTGGGGCTACAGCGCGCATCGAAGTTCGTGCCGACCAAGGTCGAGAACTACGCGACGATCGAGGCTGCGGCACGCAACGCGGACCTGCTCAAGTAACCGCCTCCCTCGTTCGATTTCGATGAGCCTCGTGCTCGAAGGCGTGGCTGCGACCCATCCTGCGGCTCCGACCGGCACGCATGCGATCGAGGACGTCGACCTGGTCGTCCACGACGGCGAACAGCTCGCGCTGATCGGCCCGTCGGGCGCGGGCAAGACCACGTTGCTGACGATCTGCAGCCTACAACTGCATCCCGCTGCCGGCCGGGTCCTGATCGACGACATCGACCCGTGGACACTGTCGACTCGGGCCCGGCACGCACTGCGCAAGTCCCTCTTCGTCGCGCCGCAGGTGCCGCCGCTGCCGTCGCGTCAACGCGTCGTCACCAGCGTGCTTGCGGGGCGCCTGCCGCAGCAAGGCTTGATGCAGAGCCTCGCCTCGCTGATCTATCCGAAGCGCGCCGATCTCGCCTTCGATGCGCTCGCGACAATGGATCTCGAAGACAAGCTGTGGCAGCGCGTCGATCGGCTGTCGGGTGGCGAACGCCAGCGCGTATCGCTGGCGCGGCTGCTGGTCTCGGATGCGCGTCGCTGGTACGTGGACGAGCCGCTGTCGGCACTCGATCCGGCACTGGCCGAGCAGTCACTGCGTGTGCTGGTCGACGGCGCGACCGTGCGCCGCGTCACGCTGATCGCGAGCCTGCACCAGGTCGACCTGGCCGTGCGCTGCTTCCCGCGGCTGGTCGGCCTCGCGAAGGGCCGGGTGGTCTTCGACCGCGCATCGCGCGAAGTCGACGACGACCTTCAGGCGCATCTGTATGGCTTGCGCGTCGATGCCGCCCCCGTGCACGACGGCGAAAGCTCGACCGCGGCGCCGGGCTTCGTCGAGGACGGTATCTTCATTCCCACGCGGATCGGTTGACGGTGTCGGCAGATGCGCTGGCCACCCCGTATCGCGATCCCGCCTGGCGCGGTCGCATCGCGCTGCTGATCGTCGGCGTCGCGATCGTCCTGCCACTGATGCACGCGGCCGAGTTCAGGCCGTGGTCGCTGTTCGAGGCCGACAGCCTGAAGGCCGCGCGACAGTTCCTCGCCAACTTCTTGCCGCCCGCGACCTCGCTCGCCTTCCTCGAGACCGCGGCGATCGCGACCTGGCAGACCCTTGCGATCGCGACCGCCGGCATGGCGATCGCGCTGGTCCTCGCGATCCCCGCGACCTGCGTGATGACCCGTCTCGTGTCGGTCTCGGCCATCGGCAAGCCGATGGCGCGCGGGCCGGTCGCGGTGCGGGTCGGCATGCGCTGGGCCATGGTGCTGCTGCGCTCGGTGCCCGAGCTGGTGTTCGCTTTGTTCTTCGTGCGGCTGTTCGGGCTCGGGCCGACCGCGGGCGTGCTCGCGATCGGGCTGTCGTATGCCGGCATGCTCGCGAAGGTCTTCGCCGAGATCCTCGAGTCCGGCGACGAGTCGCCGACCCGCGCGTTACTCGCGAACGGCGCATCGCGGACGCAGGCGCTGGTGTTCGGCGCGATCCCGCAGAGCGCGCACGAGCTGCTCAGCTATGGCGTCTATCGCTGGGAGTGCGCGGTGCGCGGCAGTGTGATGATGGGATTCGTCGGAGCCGGCGGGCTGGGCCAGCAGATCGACACGTCGATGAAGATGTTCGAGGGCGGCGAGACCGCGACGCTGCTCGCGGTGTTCGTCGTGCTGGTGCTGGCGGCGGACCGGGTCAGTCGCCTGCTGCGGGAGCGGCTCGCATGACGGGCGCGCGACTCGCGATCGTGCCGGGGATCCGTCTCGGCGGCGTGATCTTCGGGGGCGCGGCGATCGCGCTGGTCGTCGCCTCGTTCGTGTCGTTGCACATCACGCTGGCGCCGCTGTTCGCGTCCGAGACCGCGAGCCTGGCGCTCGACTTCGTGCAGGGCTTCATGCCGCCCGAAATGCGGCCGGCGTTCCTCCGCAAGCTCGGCATCGCGACGCTGGAGACGATCGCGATGTCGGCCGTTGGTACCTTGCTCGCGGCGGTGTTCGGGCTGTTGCTGTCGCTGCCGGCATCGATGCACGGCGGCGCGGCGGCCTCGATCGCGCGCCGTCTCTCGCGGCCGTTGCTCGCGGTGCTGCGTGCGATCCCCGAACTCGTGTGGGCCGCGCTGTTCGTGATCGTCGCAGGCCTCGGGCCGTTCTCGGGGACGATGGCGCTGGCGCTGCACACCACCGGCGTGCTCGGACGGCTGTTCGCCGAGACGATCGAGAACCTGCCTCCGGGTCCGGCCGACGCGTTGCGCGCCGCGGGGGTCGGTCGATCGACCGTGTTCGCCTACGCGACGTTGCCGCAGGCGCTGCCGCAGTTCCTGTCGTACGCGTTGTACCGTTGGGAGAACAACATGCGCGCGGCGGCGATCCTCGGCGTGGTCGGTGCCGGTGGCCTGGGGCAGATGCTGATGTTCCATCTCAGCCTGTTCCAGATGCAGCGCGTGGCGACGATCGTGATCGCCATCGTTGCGCTGGTCGCGGTGGTGGATGGCTTGAGTGCGCTGCTGCGTCGAGCGCTGACGCGATGATTGAATACGCCCTCCCCAAGGGGAAGGAGCCTTACGGAAAAAGTGAACACATGGACCAAGACACCCTAGAGCCCCGTCTTACCAGCCTCTCGCACGGCGGTGGCTGCGGCTGCAAGATCGCACCTGCCGTCCTCTCCGACCTGCTCGCCCGCGCGCGCGGCAGTTCGCCGTTGCCGATCCCCGAGCAGCTGCTGGTCGGCATCGAGACCAGCGACGACGCGGCCGTGTGGAAGCTCGACGACACGCATGCGATCGTCGCGACCACCGACTTCTTCATGCCGATCGTCGACGATCCCTACGACTTCGGCCGCATCGCCGCGACCAACGCGCTGTCGGACATCTACGCGATGGGCGCGAAGCCGCTGTTCGCGCTGGCCCTGGTCGGCATGCCGATCAGCGTGTTGTCCGCCGCGACCATCGCCCGCATCCTCGAAGGCGGTCAGGCGGTCTGTGCCGCGGCCGGCATCCCGATCGCCGGCGGCCACACCATCGACTCGGTCGAGCCGATCTACGGCCTCGTCGCGATCGGCATCGCCAGGCCGGACGCTGTGCTCAGCAATCGCGGCGCGCGCGCGGGCGATGCGATCGTGCTCGGCAAGCCACTGGGCGTGGGCATCTACTCGGCGCGGCTCAAGAAGGCCGGCCTCGCCGCCGCCGACTACCGCGACCTGATCGACGCCACCACGCAGCTCAACGTCGTGGGCAGCGCGCTGTCGACGGTCGGGGGCGTGCATGCGCTGACCGACGTCACCGGGTTCGGGCTGATCGGCCACCTGCTCGAGATGTGCCGCGGCGCGAAGCTCGACGCGTCGCTGGCTCTCGGGCGCATTCCCTTCTTGCGCAATGCGCGCCGCTTCGCGCTGGACGGCAACGTGACCGGCGCCTCGCATCGCAACCTCACCAGCTACGGCGACGACGTGGTCATCGCGGAACGACACGACACCGTCGAGCGTCTGCTGCTGAGCGACCCGCAGACCAGCGGAGGCCTGCTGGTCGCGGTGGCCCCCGAAGCAGTCGACGACGTGCTCGCGCGGTTCGAAGGAGCAGGCTTCGGCGAGGCGGCGGTGATCGGACACTTCGCCCCTGGGGATGCATCCCGTCCGCGGGTCCTGGTCGATTGACTGTCGTCGACAGTGACTGCGGGTGGATTCGACGGTTGTTCTAGTATCTCCGGCTGAGCGGAATAGCGCTGGTCTATCGAGTGGCAGTAGAAATACCGGTTGAACGATGCACTGCGGGATGCGAGCATCCGCAGGCATCCAGACAAGGCCGCAGGTGCTGTGGCCACCGAACCAGAAAGGTAGTGTCATGGAGATGAAAGTCTCCCGGCGACAATTTTTCCGCATCAGTGCAGCGGGGATTGGCGCATCGGGGCTTGCGGCAATGGGGTACTCGACCGCGTTCGCGGCCGAGCAGGCGCGGGTGTTCAAGCTCGCGCGAACGACGGAGACGCGCAACACGTGTCCGTACTGCTCGGTCGGTTGCGGAATCATCATGTACGGCCTCGGCGATCGGGCGAAGAACGCCAAGTCGGCGATCATTCACATCGAGGGCGATGCCGATCACCCGGTCAATCGCGGCACGCTGTGCCCGAAGGGCGCCGGCCTGCTTGAGTTCGTCCACAGCCCGGAGCGCCTCAAGTATCCGGAAGTGCGCGAGCCCGGCACCGACGAGTGGAAGCGCATCAGCTGGGACGAGACGTTCGACCGCATCACGAAGCTGATGAAGGCCGACCGCGACGCCAACTTCGAGGCGAAGAACAAGGACGGCGTGACCGTCAATCGCTGGCCGACCGTGGGCATGCTGTGCGCCTCGGCCTCGTCCAACGAGACCGCGTTCGTCACGCATCAACTGTTCCGGGCGCTCGGACTGCTTAATTTCGACAATCAAGCGCGTGTCTGACACGGCCCGACGGTAGCAAGTCTTGCTCCGACGTTTGGCCGTGGTTCGATGACCAACCACTGGGTTGACATCAAGAACGCGGATGTTGTCTTGATCATGGGTGGCAATGCCGCCGAAGCCCACCCGTGCGGCTTCAAGTGGGTGACCGAAGCCAAGGCGCACAACAAGGCGCGCTTGGTTGTGGTGGACCCGCGCTTCACGCGTTCGGCCGCGATGGCTGACTACTACGCGCCGATCCGCGCGGGTAGCGACATCGCGTTCCTCGGCGGCGTGATCAACTACCTGATTAGCACCAAGCAGTACCACGAGGAGTACATCAAGGCGTACACGGACATGACGTTCGTGGTCCGCGACGACTACGAATTCAAGGACGGCATCTTCTCCGGCTACAACGCCGACAAGCGCGCCTACGACAAGACGTCGTGGAACTACAAGATGGGCGACGACGGCTTCGCGGTGGTCGATCCCACGCTCGAGAACCCGCGTTGCGTCTTCAACCTGATGAAGGCGCATTACACGCGCTACACGCCAGAGATGGTGGAGACGATCTGCGGCACGCCGAAGGACAAGTTCCTCAAGGTGTGCGAGTACATCGGCAGCACCGGCCGTGCCGGTCGCGCGATGACGATCATGTACGCGCTCGGCTGGACGCAACACAGCCAGGGCACGCAGATGATTCGCACCGGCGCGATGGTGCAACTGCTGCTGGGTAATATCGGCATCTCGGGCGGCGGCATGAACGCGCTGCGCGGTCACTCGAACATCCAGGGCCTGACCGACCTCGGCCTGCTGTCGAACACGCTGCCGGGCTACATGACGTTGCCCGGCGAGAAGGAGACCGACTACGACGCCTTCATCGCCAAGCGCGCGCTGAAGCCGGTCCGCCCGAAGCAGACCAGCTACTGGCAGAACTACGGCAAGTTCCACGTCAGCCTGATGAAGTGCTGGTACGGCGCGGCCGCCACCAAGGACAACAACTGGGCCTTCGACTACCTGCCCAAGCTCGACAAGCTGCACGACGTGCTGCAGGTCTTCGAGGACATGCACAACGGTCGCATCAACGGCTACTTCGCGCAGGGCTTCAACCCGCTGGCTTCGTTCCCGAACAAGAAGAAGATCGGTGAATCGCTGGCCAAGCTGAAGTTCCTCGTCACCATCGATCCGCTGGCGACCGAGACCGCCGAATTCTGGAAGAACCACGAGCACTTCAACGAAGTCGACACGGCCAGTATCCAGACCACGGTCTTCCGCCTGCCGTCGAGTTGCTTCGCCGAGGAGGACGGCTCGCTCGTCAGTTCCAGCCGCGTGTTGCAGTGGCACTGGAAGGGCGCGGAGCCGCCCGGCCAGGCGCTGCCCGACACGGAGATCATCGGGGGTCTGTTCACGCGCCTGAGGGCGATGTACCAGAAGGACGGCGGCGCGTTCCCGGACCCGATTCTCAACCTGTCGTGGCCGTATCGCGATGCGGCGGCGCCCACGCCGGAAGAGATCGCCAAGGTCGTTAACGGCAAGGCGATCACCGACCTCGTCGATCCGAACGACGCGACCAAGACGCTTGCCAAGGCCGGCGAACAGCTGCCCGGCTTCGGCCTGCTGCGCGACGATGGCAGCACCTCGTCGGGCTGCTGGATCTTCAGCGGCTCGTGGACCCAGGCCGGCAACCAGATGGCCAGGCGCGACAACACCGACTCCGGTCTCGGCAACACGCCGAACTGGGCGTGGGCGTGGCCGGCGAATCGCCGCATCATCTACAACCGGGCGAGCGCGGACCCGAGCGGCAAGCCGTGGGACGCGAAGCGCGCGATCCTCAAGTGGACCGGTGACAAGTACGTCAGCAACGACGTCCCCGACTATGTGGTGACCAACAAGCCGGACGACGGCGTGGGCCCGTTCATCATGAATCCCGAAGGCGTGGCGCGCTTCTTCGCGGTCGGGGCCTTGAACGAAGGACCGTTCCCCGAGCACTACGAGCCGATGGAGTCGCCGCTCAAGGTCAACCTGCTCAACCCCGACAACGCCAAGGCGGTCTACAACCCCGCAGCGCGGATCTTCAAGGGCGACCTGGCGCAGTTCGGCAAGCCGGAAGAGTTTCCGTACGTGGCGACCAGCTACCGGCTGACCGAGCACTTCCACTACTGGACCAAGCGCACCAAGAGTTCGGCGATGCTGCAGCCGCAGCAGTTCGTGGAGATCAGCGACGTGCTGGCCAAGGAGAAGGGCATCGCGCTCGGCGACATGGTCAAGGTCCGCTCCAACCGCGGCTTCATCAAGGCCGTGGCGGTGGTGACCAAGCGGATCAGCGTGCTGACCTGCAACGGCAAGACCGTGCACACCGTGGGGCTGCCCAACCACTGGGGGTTCAAGGGACTGACCAAGCCGGGCTACATCGTCAACACGCTCACGCCGTTCGTGGGCGACGCCAATACCAACACGCCGGAGTACAAGGCGTTCTTGGTCGACATCGAGAAGGCCTGACCCCATGTCCGATCAGAACATCCTGCTGCGTTCCGCCACCACGACGCCGGCCCCGCAGGCCCGCAACCATTCGATCGCCGTCGCTAAGCTGATCGACGTTTCGAAGTGCATCGGTTGCAAGGCCTGCCAGACCGCGTGCAGCGAATGGAACGACCTCGAATACACGGTGGGTACCAACACCGGTGTGTACGACAACCCGCACGACCTCGAAGCCAACGCGTGGACCGTCATGCGCTACTTCGAGACCGAGGCGAAGGACGGCCCCAACCCGGGCGCGCTCGACTGGACCATCCGCAAGGACGGTTGCATGCATTGCGAGGAGCCGGGCTGCCTCAAGGCGTGCCCCTCGCCGGGCGCGATCATCAAGTATGCCAACGGCATCGTCGACTTCAACTCCGACAACTGCATCGGCTGTGGCTACTGCGTAACCGGTTGCCCGTTCAACGTGCCGCGCGTGTCCAAGACCGATCACAAGGCCTACAAGTGCACGCTGTGCTCCGACCGCGTGATGGTCGGGCTCGAGCCGGCCTGCGTGAAGACCTGTCCGACGGGCGCGATCATGTTCGGCACGAAGGAAGCGATGATCGACCAGGCCGAGGATCGCGTGGTGGACCTGAACGAGCGCGGCTACAAGAACGCTGGCCTGTACAACCCGGCCGGTGTCGGCGGCACGCACGTGATGTACGTGCTCAAGGACGCGAAGAATCCGCAGAACGTCCACCTGCCGGTCGATCCTTCGATCTCGCCGCTGGTGTCGGTGTGGAAGGGCATCACCAAGCCGCTCGCGACCTTCGCCCTCGGCGCGATCGCGCTCGGCGGCTTCCTGCACTACATCACGGTGGGCCCGAAGGAAGAGCCGATCGACGAAGACGACATGGATCCGACGGTGCCCGACGACGGCAGCGGGCCGGCCGACGAGGTGCGGCGCGAGTGGATCGACCATGCGTCGGCGGACGCGACGAGGAGAACCCTGTGACGATGACCACCGACACCCCGGTCGTACGGGCGCACGGCACGGAACACGTCGAGCCGCACGTGATCGTCCGCTATCCACCGGACCAGCGGGCCAATCACTGGATCACCGTGATCGCGTTCTTCCTGCTCGCGACCAGCGGCCTGGCGTTCTTCCATCCCGCGTTCTTCCCGTTGGTCCTGTTCCTCGGCGGCCCGCAGTGGGCGCGCGTGCTGCATCCGTGGGTCGGCGTCGTGATGTTCATCAGCTTCATGATCCTGGCGTTCCGCTTGTGGCGCGACAACATGTGGGGGCAGGGCGATACGCAGTGGATGAAGCAGATCGGCGACGTGGTGATGAACCGCGACGACCGCATGCCTGCGATCGGCAAGTACAACCCCGGGCAGAAGCTGCTGTTCTGGGTATTGCTGGGCGCGATGATCGTGCTGTTGCTGACGGGCATCGTGATCTGGCGCTCGATCTTCGGCATCTACTTTTCGGTGCCCGTCCATCGCGTGGCGGTACTGCTGCACTCGTTCTCGGCCTTCGTGCTGATCGCGTCGATCATCGTGCACATCTACGCGGCCATCTGGGTCAAGGGTTCGATCCGGGCGATGGTGCGCGGCACGGTGTCGTACGCATGGGCGCATCACCATCATCCGTTGTGGTTTCGCAAGATGACCGGTCGCCACACGGTCGCGGACACGAAACACGACCGTCCGCTCTGACAGTCCGAGCGCCGTGCCACACAGGAAGACGCCGGCACTGCCGGCGTTTTTCATCGGGCCAGCCCGACAGGCTCGACGGACCCACCGCGCTATCATCAGCCTCTCCCCGAAATTGCTTGCCATGCCGAACGAAGCGAACGATCCGCTGATCCAACCCGAGGTCATCCCGCTGCACGCGGCGGCGCCCGATCCGATCCTGCTCGCGGATCCCGCGACCCTGTTTCTCGAACGTGCGCGGCGCTACGACACGTTCGTCGCGCGCGCCGATGGCCAGCAGGCCTTCTTCGGGTTCATGGCGCATCTGTCGCGCGCGCAGCACGCGGCCGCCTCGACCTTCGCGCCACGCGTATTGCCCGATGTCGCGACGCTGTCCATGCGCCACGCGCACCACATGCCGATCCTCCCCGCCGGCCTCGCCGAACGCGACGCGTCGTGGGTCGTGGCGCTGCGTGCCGTGCTCACGGCGAGCAGCGCGGCCGATGCAGACGGCCTGCCACCTGCGATCGTCGCTGCGCGTCACACTCTGGCGGCCACCAGCGAAGACGAACTCGATCGACTCGGGAGCGCCTTGCTGGCCTTCGATTACGAAACCATTCCCGCCGACGTCGTACCGTGGATCGCGGCCGGCCTGCAGGTGTACTGGGTCGTGGCCGTCGCCGCGCTCGGTCGTGATGCGGTGCAGTCGCTCGATGTCGCGAGCGTCTGTCCGTGCTGCGGCTCGCTGCCGGTCGCGAGCCTGCGACGCATCGGTGGCATGCAGCAGGGCCTGCGCTTCCTGGTCTGTTCGCTGTGCGCGACGCAGTGGCACATGGTGCGCATCAAGTGCAGTCATTGCGAGTCGACCGCGGGCATCGGCTATCTCACGCTGTCGACCGATCCCGACAGCGAGGTCGGCAAGGCTGCCGCCACGCGCGAGGTCGTCAAGGCCGAGATCTGCGACCAGTGCTCGAGCTATCTCAAGCTCGTCAGCCTCGAAGCCGATGCCGCCGCCGATCCGGTGGCCGACGATCTCGCGACGCTCGCGCTCGACCTGTTGACCGACGAGCGCGGCTATGCGCGCGTCGGCCCGAACCTCTTCATCCACCCCGGTCTGCCGGCGGCCTGACGATGGAGATCCGCCGCCTGAAGTCGCAGGATGCGACCCCGTATCGCGAGTTCATGCTCGAAGGCTATGCCTTGCATCCGGTGGCCTTCACCGCGAGCGTGTCCGAGCGCGAGCCCTTTCCGATGACGTGGTGGGAAGGGCGCGTGAAGGACGGCGACGCGGCCGAGGAGATCGTCGTCGGAGCCTTCGACGGCGAGCGTCTCGCAGGCGTGGTCGGGCTGTGCTTCGAGCAGCGACCGAAGACGCGCCACAGGGCGCTCCTGTACGGCATGTACGTCCACGCGGACTACGCGCACCGCGGACTGGGACGACGACTCGTCGTCGAGATCCTCGAAGAAGCACGGCAGCGCGACGGCGTCCGCATCGTCACGCTGACGGTGACCGAAGGCAACCGCGAGGCCGAGGCGCTGTATCTCAAGTGCGGCTTCGCCTCGTTCGGCGTCGAGCCGTTCGCGGTCGCGCTCGACGACGGGTTCGCGTCCAAGATCCACATGTGGCTCGACCTCGAGGCGGTGGATGAATCGCCGGACACCACGACGCCCTGATTTTCTGGCGCGCCGACCCGCAGCGTCGCGCACCACCGCATCACGAACCTGGAACAGGGCATGGACAAGCGCACCGCGCTGGTGGTGGGATCGACCGGCGTCGCGGCCGACCTGCGCGATGCAGCGGACGTGAAGATCCCGACATGAGCGCCGCAGCGCGGTTCGCGCCGTCGTCGATCGACGCGTTGCTGCGTGACCCGTCGCTGGCGAGTGCGAGCGCTGCGCATGGGGCCACGTCGGTCACGGCGTGCCTGCGCACTGCGGTCGATGAGGCACGCACGGCATGGCGCGACGGCGCGTCCAGCGACGACGCCGTCATCGTGGCGCGCACGCTGCGGCTGCTTGAGGAACGCGGCGCGCTGCGGGCTCGCCGTGTCTTCAATCTCACCGGCACGACGCTGCACACCAACCTCGGCCGCGCGCCGCTCAGCGAGCCCGCGATCGCGGCGGCCGTGCAGGCGATGCGCCATCCGCTCGCGCTCGAGTACGACCTCGACGGCGGGACGCGGGGTGATCGCGATGACCTGATCGAGCATCTGATCTGCGAGCTCACCGGCGCCGAAGCGGCCACCGTCGTCAACAACAACGCGGCCGCCGTGCTGCTCGCGCTCGACACGCTGGGCGGCGCGGGCAACGCGAAGAAGGAAGTGATCGTCTCGCGCGGCGAGCTGGTCGAGATCGGCGGCTCGTTCCGCGTGCCCGACATCATGCGTCGCGCTGGCTGCAGGCTGGTCGAGGTGGGTACGACCAATCGCACGCATCGCAGCGACTACGCCGATGCGATCACGCCGAAGACCGCGCTGCTGATGAAGGCGCACGCGAGCAACTACCGCATCGAGGGCTTCGTCTCCGAGGTCGCCGAAGCCACCATCGCCGAGGTCGGTCACGCGGCCGGCGTGCCGTTCATGGTCGACCTCGGTGCCGGTGCGTTGATCGACCTGGCCCGACACGGCCTGCCGCACGAGCCGACGGTCCGCGAGACCATTGAGGCCGGTGCCGACGTCGTCACGTTCTCGGGCGACAAGCTGCTCGGCGGTCCGCAGTCGGGGATCATCGCCGGCAAGCGCGCGTTGATCGCGCGGATGAAGAAGAACCCGCTGAAGCGCTGCCTGCGCTGCGACAAGGCCACGCTGGCCGCGCTGGAGGCGACGCTGATGCTGTATCGCGAACCCGAGCATCTGGTGGAGCGGCTGACGACTCTGCGCTGGCTGACGCGGCCGCGGTCGCGCATCGTGGCCGTCGCGAATGCGGTGCAGCCGGCCTTCGCGGAGAAGCTCGCGTCGGTGGCATCGGTCACGGTCGAGGATTGCCTGAGCCAGATCGGCAGTGGCGCGCAGCCGGTGGATCTGTTGCCGAGCGCGGCGCTGGTGATCAGGCCGTTGCGCGCGAAGGGCGGGGGAGGAGTTCTCGCGGCGATCGATGCCGCGATGCGGGCGTTGCCGATCCCGATCGTGTCGCGGGTCAGCAAGGGCGCGATGTGGCTGGATCTGCGGACGGTGGAGGAGACTGAGGACCTGCTGCGGAGCTGGGCCGGCTTCGTGTTTCCTTTCCCCGGGGAGGAAGTCATCCGATGATCATCGGTACCGCCGGTCACGTCGACCACGGCAAGACGTCGCTGGTCCGCGCACTCACCGGCGTCGACACCGATCGCCTCGCCGAAGAGAAGGTGCGGGGCATCTCGATCGAACTCGGCTTCGCCTATGCCCAGCTCGGCGACGACGCGGCCGCGCCGATCGGCTTCATCGACGTACCCGGCCACCGCAAGTTCGTCCAGACCATGATCGCCGGCGCGGCCGGCATCGACCTCGGACTGCTCGTCGTCGCTGCCGACGACGGACCGATGCCGCAGACCCGCGAGCACCTCGACATCCTGCAATGGCTGGGCGTGACGGAACTCGTCGTCGCGCTGAGCAAGGTCGATGCGGTCGATGCCGATCGTCGCGAGGCGGCCATCGATGCGATCGACGAACTTCTGGCCGCAACCGCGTATCGCGGTTCGCAGGTGCTGCCCGTCTCGACGGTCACCGGCGAAGGGGTCGATGCCTTGAGTGCGGCGTTGACCTCCCATCGTGGCAGCGATCGACGAGACGTCGACGAAACCCAGCGCTTCCGCCTCGCGATCGATCGCGCGTTCGTGCTGCAGGGCATCGGTCTGGTCGTGACCGGTACGTGCTTCTCGGGAAGCATTGCCATCGACGACCGGCTCACGCTGCTGCCGGGCGGACTCGAGGCCCGCGTGCGCAGCATCCATGCGCAGAACCGGTCGGTGTTGATCGCGCACGCCGGCCAGCGCATCGCGCTCAACCTGTCGGGCCGTGGCATCGAGAAGAGCAGCGTCCATCGCGGCGACTGGATCGTCGCGCGCGCCATCGCCATCGAGAGCGATCGTGTCGACGTGCAACTGATCGCGTCCGGCCATGCGGCCACGATGACCATCGATGCGCGCGCCTGGCGTGGCGTGCGTTTCCACGCGGGTGCGGCATCGATCAACGCACGGGTCGCGCTGCTCGAGGAAGCGGTCGACGGATCGAACGCGGCGCTGGCCCAGATCGTCTTCGAGCATCCCGTCCATCTCGTGGTCGGCGATCGTTTCGTGCTGCGTGATGTGAGTGGGAGCGACGGCGAGTCGGGGAGCATCGCCGGCGGCATCGTCCTCGATGTCGACGTGCCCGCGCGCGGACGGCGCAGCGACGCGCGGCTGGACTTCCTGCGCATCGCTGCGGCCGGCGATGCGCAGGCAACGCTCGCCGACGCGATCGAGACCCGCGCGAAAGGCGTCGACCTGGTTCGCTGGAACATCGCGCACAACACGGCCTTCGATGCGAACACGTGGTCGGCGCGCGCCGTCGATCACGCCTCCGGGACCACGCTCTTTTCGATCAGGCACTGGAGCGCGATGCTGGCCCGCGTCGTCGATGTGCTCGCTGCCGAACACGCGCGGGCGCCCGACTCGGTCGGCCCCGGGCGCGATCGTTTGCGTCGCATGGCGGCGCCGGCAGTCGACGTGGCGACCTTCACCGCGCTCGTCGATGCACTGAAGGCCGAGGGTCGGCTCTCGCAGACCGGCGCGTGGCTGCACCTGCCCGATCATCGCGTGGAGCTGTCGCCGGAAGACCGCTCACGTTTCGAGCTGGCGCAGGCCTTGTTGCAGGAGGCCGTCGAGCCGAACAACCCACCGCGCATCCGGGACCTGGCGCGTGCGTTGACCGAGGACGAGGCCGCGATGCGAAGTCTGTTCGTGCGCCTCGCATCGCGCGGCGAGGTCTACCGCATCGCGCACGATCACTACTTCCTGCCGGCCACCGTGCGGTCGCTTGCAGAGGCCGTTGCCGAGGTCGCGCAGGCCGACGGCGTGGCGAGAGCGGCCCCCTTTCGTGACAGAATCGGCGTCGGTCGCAAGGTCGCCATCCAGATCCTGGAGTTCTTCGATCGCGTCGGCTACACCCGCCGCATCGGCGACGACCACCGTGTCATCCAGCCATCGCTGTTCGACGCCTGAAGCAGCCACAACGCAGGAAGAGACACGCTCCCGGTGGGGCGGCCGGACTTCAAATCCGGACAGGGGCCGCCATGCGGTCCCGGGTGGGTTCGACTCCCATTCTCTTCCGCCCCGACTCGGTGTGATCTTCGTGAACAAATGGCCGCTATGACATCGCCTTCGTTTGCCTCCAGCTTTTGCGACTGCCTTTTCCGCTTCAGCTCGGGACGGATGTTGCTGCCGGTCTTCAAGATCATCAGCAGCGTGTTTCTGCCCTGGGTCTTCGCGACTTCGTCAGCGTCCACCGACCTTGGCGGTGCGACCGCCAAGTCGCTTTCGGTCATTGGTGTCCAAGGATTTCAGTTGTTCGTCAAAGGCGATGTCGCAGCCACAATCCAAGGTGGACATCGCATGCGTTCAACAACTCGACGATGAAGCCCTTGCGGCGGATATCAAGGAAGTCCTGATCAGGAAATTCTCGGCATCAGACTTGCCGAGCTGGACGAGTTCATGAGGACGGCCGCTGCAGACAATTGGGTGCAGGCGCTCAACGTACCGGAGAGTGCCCTGGACGGCGTCGTAGCGGTCGTGATGACGGCTGGGCAGCTTGAATCGATCGCAAGTTTTCCGGCGCCGCCTGTCGGTCTTAAATTCTGCGAAACCGCGTTGGGTGTCGATGCTGATCCGGAATCAAGAGCGTCATCAACCGAGGGTTGGGCGGCGCGGTCACCAAGTGCTTGAGCTGAACGGGGGCTGTTTCTTGTAGTCGCACGGACCATGGGCGCCACCCTGCGGCTTCATCTCCAGCCGCGACCCCACGATACGACAAGCCGTCCGTTCGCACCCGCCATCGCCTCTGTCCGCTGTTGATGATGGGGCTCGTCGTGATTTCGTCGCGCGGCGCGATGTGGCTCAGGCCCCGCCGTGGATTGGTGGGCTTCCCAGCAGATCGATCAGCAGCCGTAGTCCGCACTCGGGCAGTTGCCCTACAAGCGGTACGACGGCGTGGGTTTGCGGTAGACGGGTGCGAGGATCGACTGCCGTTGATCGCGCATCTGCCCAGGATCGAAGTCGGGGCCGTGCGTCGTCGCATTGCCGCCAGTCCCGGCCGTCAGGAAGAGCGCCGCGACCGTGACCATCACCGTCGCGTTCTGCCGCGCCGATGTCCCGGAACTCGCAGGCTTCGAGGCGTAGCGCTCCTTGAAGCCCGTGTCGAGCACGCGATGCTTCCGTCGATCTGTGGACCGGCGGCCTATCCATCGACTCCCTGAGCTGAGCGATTACGCATTCGCACCGCGATGTCGGCATCTCGCCGGACTCGCGTTCTCCACCAGCACCGTCACATCGAGCACCACTCGCCGCTACGGCACAGAAGTCAGGCTGGACGCGACCTCACCGCGTATCGCATCAACAGCACGCCATCGTCAAGCAGCTCGTGACTCGTCAGGCTCAGCGTCACACGATCGACCAGGCCGGTCTCGCCGGCTTCAATGATCGATCGACCGCCGGTCGTTCCGTCGACGGCCGGACAGAGCAGCAGGTGGAACTCGTCGACGAGACCCGCCGCGAGCATCGAGCCGACCAGGCCACCGCCGCCTTCCAGCAGCAGGTGCTCGATCCCGAACTCGCGCTGGAGCATCGCAAGACAGACAGCGAGGTCGACGTGCGGCGCATCGCCGACGAAATACGAGACGCCGTCCGCGGCAAGTTCAGCCAGGTGTGCGTCCGTCACGTCGCTGCCGAGCAGGACGATCGCCGGATCGCCGTTCGCGGTCGGGCCGCCAAAGTGCAGCTTGCCGCCACTGTCGACGCCGACCGCGTAGCGCGAAGCACCGCTGCGCGCGACATGCAATGGTCGCTGGGGCACGCCGGGGTCAGCCGGTGGATGCGGCAAACCCTTTGCAAATTCCTCCATCGTCTCGCGGCCGCAGATCCACGCGTCGCCGTCGAGTTTCGCGTGGGTCGCTTCGTAGAGCGCGCCACGCTGGTCTTCGTCGCCGCCCTTGGACGGACTCCAGCGGGAGACTTCCACGCGGCCATCGAGCGAACTCATCATCAGGCAGATGACATGCGGTTTCATGCAACGCCTCGGGGTGTTTCACAGGTCTTCAATGTAGCAAGGGCACGCGCAATCGCCGGCCTACCACCGACGCAATTCGTGGTGGGACGATGCCTGAGTCCTTGCAGCTTCATTTCCAGCCGCAACCCCACCACCCGATACGTCGGCCCGTTCGCCGTCACCAGCTGCGACTGCCCGTTGCCGACGATGGTGTTCGTCGGGATGCAGTTGCGCGGCACGATGTTGGAGAGACTCAGACGGATCTTCGTCGTCTTGTCGATGGTCCACGGCCCATACGCATCGATGACGCGCGTCAGGTCGTAGCCCTGGCTCTGGATCGCCGTGTCCTGCACGGTGTACGGCGGCACCCAGCTGAAGTTGCCGCCCATCGTCAGAGGTAGGCTGCGGAACTTGTAGTCGCCGCCGACGTTGGCCGACGCACGCGGTTGCTGGTCGATACGGTTGTAGGGGCCGGGCACGCCGCTGACGCTCGACCCGTGGACGCCGAGGCTGGTGCGCAAGGTCAGCGGCGGCGCACCGTCCATCAACGCGTCGAGCTGGAACTTCGCGTCGAACGCCACGCCGTGCGTCGTCGCGTCGCCGGTGTTCTGCGGCCGCGTCACCCAGCGCTGCGCGACCGCCCACGGCACGGTTTCCAGCGACGTCACGTTGCGGATCAGGTCGCGGATGTTGCGCTTGAAAACGCTGATCGAGATCACGCCGCTCCTGCTCAGGTAGTGCTCGAGCGCGAGGTCGATACCGGTCGCGAGTTCGGGACGCCGGCCCGGGTTTCCTGCCTTGTCGGGACTCGACGCGGTGTTGAACCCCGGCGCCGGATACAACGTCGACAGGGTCGGCACCGCGATGATGTTTTGAAGCGTCGGTGCCCGATAGCCGCGCGTCAGGCTGAAGCGGGCCTGGTCGCGCGCGGCTTCGTCGAAGTACCGCACCGCATGCGACAGCGGCGTCAGCACGATGCTGTCGTTGCGCACGGGATCGCCGTACGACGCGCTCCTGGTGCGGATGCTCTCCCAGCGCAGCCCGGCGTTCGCGGCCACGGTCGGGGACACGGTCCATTCGTCCTGCGCGAACGCGGCCAGCCGCAGCGTCGATGCGGCGATGTCACCGCCGAAGCTGGGCAGCGACGGCGCGCCGTTGATGAAGGTGAGGGCGTTCTCGGTGCGGTTCACGCCTTCGGCCTCGAGCCCCGCAGTCAGGCTATGCGCATCGTTCAAGGTGGGGAACAGCTTGGCGTTCAGGCTCCACGAGCGATCGTCGATCGTGGTCGCGCTGCGCTGGTCGAGCACGGTGGCCATGTCGCTGCCGGTCTCGTCGAGCACCGTGTCGCTGTTGGACTTGATTGAAGGTGCCGGCGATGGCGCGCGCGCCGGTCTCGGCGGTCGCTTCATCACGTCGGCCAGCGTCATGTCGCCGAACTGCTCGATCTCCTCGCGTCCGATGACGATCTTGGCCGCGGTCGAGTAGCGCCGCTGATTGGTCACGTTACGCGTGCCGGTGACCTCGACACGCTGAAGTTTTTCGCCGGCGGGCGTTTCGGCTTCCACCGGCTGTGCGGGCGATGACGGCCTGGGCGGGGCCTCCTGCGTCCGCGCGCTGCCGCAGGTCGCGACGACCACGAGGGCTGCGGTGGCGCGGCTCATCTGCGCCGTACTCGGCCACGCCGCGACGGTGGTGAACAGGGACATGGGGACGCGATCGGATGCCGTGGCTCGAAGGATGTCGGAGCCGGCTCGGCAGCTGCGACGCGGCGGCGTGAAAGTCGCGCAACCGACAGTCGCTGTCTGCCGATCGACCGCGTACGGCCTGCGTCAAGCCTGGACCGGCGACTCCCGACACAACTGCGCGGCGCCACCACCCGCGGACTTGACGCGGTACAGCGCCGCGTCGGCGTTGCGGATCAATGCCTCCGGCGTCACGCCATGTTGCGGGAAGAGCGCGATGCCGGCCGACAGTCCGATGCGGATCTCGCGGCCTTCGATCTCGATCGGCGTGTCGAGGGCGTGTAGCAGGCGCTCGGTCAGGCCGAGCGCCCGTGCGGGATCGGTGACCGATGTCTGGAGCATCGCGAACTCGTCGCCGCCCATGCGTGCGACCGTGTCGGTATCGCGCGCCACACCGAGCATGCGCTGCGCGACCGACGCGAGGAGCTGGTCGCCGACCGCATGGCCGAGCGCGTCGTTGATCGGCTTGAAGCCGTCGAGGTCGAGGTAGTGCACCGCGAAGGCGCCGCCTTCATGCGTCGTCTTCATGATCGCCTGGCCGAGTAACTCAATGAAGGACTCGCGATTGAGCAGCGAGGTCAGGCCATCGTGGCGCGCCTGATGGCGGATGCGTTCCTCGGCGCGGCGCCGGGCGGTGATGTCGAGGTAGGTCCGCAAGAGACCGCCGCCTTCGAGTTCCACGTTGTGGACCTCGATCACGCGGCCGTCGGGCCGCACCCGTTCGTACGATTTCGGCTGATCGATCAGCCCGCCGGCACGCACGAAGGCCTTGATCTCTTCGGAGCTATGGACGAACTCGTCGGTCGACCACTGGTACTCGAGCACCTCGACGAAGGTGGGCTGGCGCGCCATCAAAGCGGGTGGCAGGCCGAGCAGCTCGATGGCGCGCTGGTTGCAGACCTCGACGACGTGGTCCCGATTGACCAGCATCATTCCCTGGACCATGTGCTCGAGGATCGCATCGAGCAGCTGCGACTTGCGGCGTAGCTGTCCCTCGACCTCGTGCAGGCTGCCCGTTGCATCCGTCGTCATGGCGGCGTCGCGCTGATCGGAGATGTCCGCCTCGGTTCGGTAAAAAGCCTGGTGCATGGTCCGCGTCGTCATCCACGGTGGTCTCGCGCGCGACCATGCCGCCGGTGCGGTCGTCGTCGCGATGCGTCGTGCGCACCCGACGCAAACGCACCGAACGTAGCGTAGTCGATCTCGCCCTGCCGTTCCCATCGATCGCACGTGCAATCCATACCCGCGTGCTCACTGGGCCAGCCGGGTACCATCGCTAACTAGCCTCCGGAGCCACCCATGTCCGCCATCGCCCGTTCGCCCGATCTGCCTGTCGACCGAAGCGCGACGCGCGCTTCCGGGAGCGCCACCGAAGCGCTCGCGACTTTCGCCGCGACGCTCGCGTTCGACGACATTCCCGACACGGTGATCCGCCGCGCCGAGGACCTGCACGTCGACTGGATCGGCTCCGCGCTCGCCGGCAAGGGCGCCCGCGCGGTCGAGGCCCTGGCGCGTTTCGCCGAATCTATGGGCCCGGCCGATGGTCCCTCCGAGATCCTCATCGATCGTCGGTCCACCAGTCCGCTGATCGCCGCGATGATCAACGCCGCCGCTTCGCACGTGGCCGAGCAGGACGACGTGCACAACGGCTCGGTGTTCCACCCTGCGGCCGTCGTGTTCCCGCCCGCGCTCGCCGTGGCGCAGGCGCTCGGCAGCAGCGGCCGCGCGTACCTGGCCGCGGTGGTCGCGGGCTACGAGGTCGGCATTCGCGTGGGCGAATTCCTCGGTCGCTCGCACTACCGGGTCTTCCACACCACCGGGACCGCGGGCACGCTGGCGGCGGCAGCAGCCGTGGGGTCGCTGTTGAAGCTGACGCCCGAACAGATGCTGCATGCCTTCGGCTCCGCCGGCACGCAGTCGGCGGGCCTGTGGGAGTTCCTGCGTGATGCAGCGGACTCGAAGCAACTGCACACCGCGCACGCCGCAGCCGCCGGCCTGACTGCGGCCTATCTCGCGAAGGACGGCTTCACCGGCGCCCGCGAGATCCTCGAAGGCAAGCAGGGCCTCGCCGCCGGCATGTCGCAGGACGCGGACCCTTCGCGCATCGACGATCGCCTCGGCACGCGCTGGACGCTGGCCGAGACCTCGTTCAAGTTCCACGCATCGTGTCGCCATACGCATCCGGCCGCCGACGCGCTGCAACTGCTGATGCGGCGCGACGGCGTCAGGCCCGCGGATGTCGAAAGCGTGACGGCGCTCGTGCATCAGGGCGCGATCGACGTGCTCGGTCCGGTCGTCGATCCGCAGTCGGTCCACCAGTCCAAATTTTCGATGGGGACCGTGCTCGGCCTGATCGCCGAACACGACGACGCGGCGCTCGCCACGTTCGACAGCAGCTACGTCGCCCCCGCCGTCGTCGCCTTCCGCGACAAGGTCCGCATGGTCCTCGATGCCGAAGTCGACGCGGCCTACCCGCAGCGCTGGATCGGCAAGGTGGTCGTCACGACCCACGACGGTCGACGTCTCGAAGGACGCGTCGACACACCGAAGGGTGACCCGGACAACACGTTGAGTCGCGACGAGATCGAAGCCAAGGCGATCCGCCTCGCGGCCTATCGATCGGGGGCCACCGAGAGCGAGATGAAGGCGGTCGTACAGCAGGGCTGGAAGCTCGCGCAACTCGGCCGCATGACCAACCTGCTGCGGCGTTAGAGCGCGTCCTTCAGCTTGAACGCGGTCTCGACGATCTTCGCGCCGTTGCCGGTCAGCACGGCGCCGAAGAAGTCCGCCAGCTTGCCGGCCACGGCGACCTTCTTCTTCCAGTCGGTCATTGTCGCCACCGCGTCCTGAGCCGCCTTCGCGGCCGCGTTGACGTGGTCCGCGGTGACCCTGGCTTCGCCGGCCATCAGCTTGATCTGCGCGGTAACCAGCTCCATCGCCGCGCCGGTGAGGCCGGCCTGCGCGCGACCGATCGCCTGCACCGCCTCCACGTCGGGTGCGTTGGCGATCTCGTTGCCCAGGCTCTTGGCCATCGCCAGCAACGTGTCGATCGAGGCCTGCAGGTTCGCGCCGGCGATGGTCTCGTTGCCGGTCGCGATGTCGAGTATGTCGGTCGTACTCATGCCGTCTCTCCTGAATGACTGACTACTTGTCCGCGACGGCATCTCGCGCCTTCTGGATCTCGGTCCGCAGCGTCTTCAAGCGGTCGATCAGTTCCCGCGAATCGGGCTTCAGCGCATCGGTGGAAAACTTCTGCAGCGCCACCAGCCATGCATCGATCGCGGCCACGACCGAGGCCGGGACCGAGTTGGGCGCGTCGGGTGCGCGCCTGGCCAGCAGCTTCTGGCGCGTGCGCAGTTCGCGCAACAGCTCGGCCGTGCGGATCGGCTCGGCCTTGCGCATCGGTGTGCTTTCCAGGATCGGCTGCGTCGAACTCGCCGAGCTCGAAATCACGGCGACGAGATTGCTGTAGGGCGCCTTCGGCGCGTTGGCCGGCGCACCGGGTGCCTGCACGAAGAAGGCCCGCAGCGACTGGCCCACGATCGTCAGGTCGGGCGTCGCAGCGACCATCTGCCTGACCGCTTCATCGCGCTTGGCCGAGGCCAGCACGTCGACGAGGATCGTCGCGACGCTCGACAGGGCGTCGGCCTCACGCGTCGAGACCAGCGCGTTGCCCGCGTTGTCCTTCAGCGCCCTGACCTTGCCGCCGACGGATTTCACGTCGGGCGACAGATCGAAGGGCTGGTCGTCGGCGAGGGCGCTGAGGCCCTGCGCGTAGCCATCGAGAACCTCGACCGTCACCGCCGCGAACAGACCCTGCGCCCGCCGGTTGCGCGCGCATTGATCGATGGGGCCGTCGTTGCCGATGTTGCTGACGACGATCGCGAGCTCGGCCTGCCTGACGCAGAGCGTCTCGATCTGGTCGAATTCGCTCTTGACGACGGTCGTCATCGACGTCGTGTCGCCGCCGAATGCGGAGACGGCCCTGTAGTTGGCGCAGCCCGAAACGAGGACCGCGACCAACGGCACCATGACGCGAAGCCACATGCGATTTCTCCCTGGTGTCCGTGGCAGCCGCCTGAACGAAACCGTACGACGACTTTTCCTGGGGGCGACGAACGCAAGTCCCCAGCCCGGAGTGCGATGCAGTGTGTGGTGGGCGCCGCGCGTCGTCAACCGGGTCGACGGCAACCCTTGGCGTGGCGGGGTTACCCCTTCACAATCGCTGGCGCCCGTCGAAGTCGTCGATGTCCGCAGGCGTTTCGAGAAGAAGAGTCCGGTCGAAGAACTCGGCCCACACCGACCTTGGGAGGCGACATGACCAGCGATGCGAGTGCACCCGTCACGAACGCCGTGGCCCCCGCCGAGCAAGCTCCGCCGGACCCGCGCGAATACACGGCGGAGGTTCGTTTCGGCGTCGTGATGTACGGCGGTGTCTCGCTCGCCATCTACATCAACGGCGTGACGAACGAGATCTTCGAGATGGCCTGCTCGACGCCGCGCGACGGCGTCTTCATCGACCAGAAGGACGAGCCGTTCACGCGCGGCATCTATCGCCGGCTGTCGTGGCTGGCCGGCAATGCGGACCTGCGACGGCGCTACGCGCAGCGGATCGCGGACGCGAAGACGCTCGCGGGCGACGGCGACCCGGCCGACGCGTGGCCGCTGGTGGATACCGCCGGCTACACGCAGACCCGCTTCGCGGTCGACGTCGTCGCAGGCACGTCGGCCGGCGGCATCAACGGCCTCTTTCTCGCGACGGCGCTGGCCAACGGCGAGCAGTTCAGTCCGCTGAAGGACCTGTGGATCAACGAGGGCGACATCGCGCTGCTGCTCAACGACGATCAGTCCTACCGCGACACCGAGCCGCGGATCACCGCGCAAGCGCAGCCGGCCTCGCTGCTCAACAGCGACCGCATGTACGCCAAGTTGCACTACGCGCTGGGCAAGATGACGCCGATGGAGAACGTGCGCTTCATGCCCGGCACGACCGGGACCTCGCCGCTGGTCGACGAGATCGACCTCTTCATCACGACGACTGACATCAAGGGTTCGGCGGTGCCGCTGCGACTGTTCGACAAGATCGTCTACGAGCGTCGCTTCAAGCAGAACTATCACTTCAACTATCCGAACGGCATCACGCCCCGCACACGCAACGACTTCGGCGTCGAGAACCGCGCCTTCCTCGCGTTCGCCGCGCGCTGCACGTCGTCGTTCCCGTTCGCCTTCGAGCCGATGACGCTCGACACGCTGACGCGCCTCAAGGTCGACGGCGCCGATCCCGGCGTGCTGCGCTGGAACACCTTCTTCCCCAACCTGCCGCGTGCGGAGGTCGCCGCGGGCAAGCACGTCAGCCGCGCGTTCGGCGACGGCGGCTATCTCGACAACAAGCCGTTCTCGTATGTCTGCGACACGCTGTCGAAGCGCTTCGCGAGCGTGCCGATCGAACGCAAGCTGATCTATGTCGAGCCCTCGCCCGAGCACATCGACCCCGACGATCCGGCGCAGCAGCCCGATCCGTCGAAGAAGCCCGATCCGCTGCAGAACTCGCTCGCCGCGCTGACCAGCATCCCGCAGTACGAGACGATCCGCGAGGACCTGCAGGCGGTGCTCACGCGCAATCGTCGCATCGAGCGCATCGAGCGCGTGGTCCGGCTCGGCGAGCTGAGCGTCAAGCTGTTCGATCCGTTCATGATCGAGGTCAAGGACCAGAAGACGGTGCCCGACTGGTCGACGCTGAAGCTCAGCGACATGGTCCGCTACTACGGCACCGCTTACCTGCCGTACCAGCGCCTGCGCGTGTATGCGCTGACCGACGCGCTCGCCGATCGCCTCGGCAACGGGCTGCAGATCGGCGGCGACTCCGACAAGCAGTACGCGCTGCGCGCCCTGGTGCGCGTGTGGCGGGAGCGCAATTTCCACGACGAAGGTCGCGACGACAAGCCGACCATCAACGCCTTCCTCGACGAGTTCGATCTCGAGTACCGGCTGCGGCGGCTCGGCTTCACGCTGCGGAAGATCGACAAGCTCACGCGGCTGTTCCACAAGAAGGCGGCTGCAGCGACGGTGACGGCGAACGATCCGGATGCGCAGTCCGAATTCTCGGAAGAGGAACGGCAGCTGCTCGACAGCCTGCCCGAGTGGTACACGGCGCCGGGCGAGACGCTCACCGTCGAGCGCGCGCGCAGCGGCGAGCAGGCCCTGCGCGTCCTCAAGAAGGGCCTGCTCGAAGCGCGTGACCGGATGCTGCAGGCCAGTCGGGAGATCGACGTGGCGCCGCCTGCGGGCGCCGAGGGTGATGCGATTCGCAAGGAGCTCGACACGGTGCTGCTGGAGATCCTCGGTCGGGCCGCTGCCGGCAAGGTATCCGAGATCCGTGCCGCGTCGGGGACGACGCCGATCGTGCTCGACCCGCAGGCGGCCCGCATGGCTTCCGCGTCGCGGACGCTGCAGGAGAGCGTCCTGTTTCGCGCCAAGGCTGTCTTCGCCGCGGCGGACCACCAAGTCGCGGTGACGCCGATCCAGGCCTGGATGCTCGGCGCCATCGCGTCGCTGCGGGTGAAGGGTGCCGCGCAGTCCGTGCTGCCCGTTCGCTCGGGCCTGGATGCAGCCTCGAACTGCGCGTGGCAATTGCTCGGGACACCGACCCTCGTGATCGAGACGGTCGAGCCGCCAACTGCCGTGGAAGGCGTGGTCCGTGCCGTTCAGGAAGAAACGCACAAGGTCGTGGTCAACGTCGGCGACGCGCTGGTCGACGGCATCGCGTCGGTGTGCGCGGACGACCTCGCGCTGGTCAACGGCCGCGACGGCCTGTTGATTCGGCAGTACCTGAGCCTCTACTACCTGCGCTTCGACACCTACGATCAGATGAGCTTCCCGCTCTACTACGACACCGGGACCGGCGAGCCGTCGACGGTGGAGGTCGTGCGTATCAGCCCGGTCGACGCGACCAACCTGATCGACGAGTCGACCGGGACGCGGAAGAAGCTGGCGGGCACCGCGATGGCGAACTTCGGGGCGTTCCTCGATCGTCGCTGGCGGCTCAACGACATCATGTGGGGCCAGCTCGACGGCGCCGAGCGCCTGATCGAGGCGCTGCTGCCGATGACCGACGACGACTCGCGCGTGGTCCGCAAGGAGCTGATGGAGCGCGCGCAGCGGCGCATCCTGCGCGAGGCGCTGGTGCCCGAGGGCGAGGCAAACCTCACGGCCCTGGTCGTCAATGCGATGGACGCGGCGCCCGGCAGCGGCACGACCGACGAGCAGCTCAGGCGCCTGTTCGCGGAGCTCTGGACCGGCAACGCCGATGCGCAGGCGAGCATGGGAACCGTACTCGCGTCGCTGCTCAGCGAGCCGAAGCTGATGGAGTTCGTGCGCACCACGCGCAGGACCGATCCGAAGCCCGACCCGGAGCTGACGATGCGCAGTGCCGCCCGCGCGGTGACCATCACCGGCCGTGTACTGCAGGTCATCAGCAAGAAGCACGGCGCCGGCGAGATGCCGTCACGCTGGCTCGCGCGCCTCGGCCTCGTGCTGCAGGGGACCGTGGCCGTGTCGCTGCCCGGCACGCTCAATCAGCGTTGGTGGACGCACGGCATGAAGGTGCTCTACGCGTTCGAGGTCGTCTTCGTTGCGTTCGCATTGCTGCTCGGCAGTCCCGACATGCGGACGCTCGCGATCACCGCGCTCGCATCGACCTTCGGCGTGCATCTGTTGACGCTGATCGCGGGCGACCTGACGCGTGGCAAGAACCGCGTGCTGCATGCCTCGATGATGGTCGTGCTGGCGGTCGTGGTCGCGCTCGCGTGTGTCGGCGCGCTGGTCGTCGTGCACCAGGGCGCTCAGCAGCAGCTGTGCTGGACGCATCCGGGCGAGGTCGCGCTCGACGGTCCCGCCACGTGGATCTGCAATCGCGTGGACGGAGTCCACCGCCTGTGGTCGGCGATCTGGAACCGCGGCGGGCCGGACTGAAGCGTCCGGGCCCCGCGGACGACACTCAGACCCCGAGGAAGCCCAGGTCCTTCGTCGCGAAGTTGGCGAGGTTGGGGAACACGCCGGCCAGTTCGGAAGGCTGCACGCCCATCCACTTGGCGAGCGTGGCGCCATACTGATCGACCGACGTCGTCGGCAGCCAGCGACCCGAGGTGCCCACGTCGTCGGGACCGCCGAGCGCGAGCGTCGGGAAGGTCCCGTAGCTGGCCTGCCCGTTGACCGCGCCGCCGATGACCAGGTGATGACCGCCGTAGGCATGGTCCGAGCCGGCATTGGCCGGCTTGAGCGTGCGGGTGAAGTCCGACAGCGTGAAAGTGGTCACGTTGTTCTGCACGCCCAAAGCACCAGTGGCGTTGTAGAACGAGGTCAGGGCCGGCGAGAGCTGCGCGAAGAGACTGTCCTGCGTCGCGATCTGATTGCTGTGCGTGTCGTAGCCGCCTTGCGAGACGAAGAAGATCTGCCGCGTCGGGTTGCCCAGGTCGGCGCGATGCTCGATCAGCTTGACGACCTGCTTGAGCTGGTTGACCAGGCTGTTGTTCTGCATGCCGAAGGCCGCGGCAGCCGACGAGGCGCCCGACAGGATCGGACTGAGCGTCTGCGTGAGCGCGATGGTCCTGGTCTGCAGGCCGCCGAGGGTCGAAACCATGACCGAGTCGCTACCGCCGCTCATCAGCGTGCGCAAGGCGGCCAGGCGCGCCTGGTCGGCGGCCGACGTGGACGTGCCGCTGATCGCCAGCGTGCCGGTCTGCGGCAACGCGACCGAACTGGTGGTGGCGCCGGTCAGGAACAGCGTGTTGCCGGCGATCGAGAGGCCCACGGGCGTGGAACCGCCGGCGGTTCCCATCAGGTCGGCCATGCGGCCGCCCCAGCCCGAGGGAGCCGTCAGGCTGTTCAGGCGCATGCCCTGGAACTGGCGCTGCTGGTCCTCGTGCGAAAACAGGTTGGGTGGCGCGGCGCCCGAGGTGACGTAGTTGTTCCGCGTCGCGCCCGGCTTCAGGATCGTGCCGACGTTGAACAGCGTGGCCATCTTGCCGGCCGACCACAGACCTTGGAGGCCAGCCATCTGCGGATGTAGCGCGAAATTGGCGGCGCCCAAGCGATCGGCGATCGGCAGCAGGCTGCCCTGCGGCAACGCGAGGCCGCCGGCGCTCTGCGGGCCGCGCGCCATGGCGTACGTGTTGTACCCCGCGGTGGTGAACGGCACGATCATGTTGTTCGAGTCGTTGCCGCCGAACAGGAACACGCAAACCAGCGCACGGTAGTCGCCGGTGACGTTCGCCGCCGCGGCGCTGCTTATCGACAGTCGTGGCACCAGCGACGAGAAGCCGAGGGCCGATAGGGCGCCCAGGGCCTTGCGACGGCCTGGGTGTTGCGGGATGTGGTCGTTGTTCATGGCGGTCACCTGACGGGTATTCAACAATCGTTCAGCGGTTGATCTGATAGCGCGGCGAGGCCGCGACGAGATAGGTGGCCATGCGCACGCGTCCGAGTGGGTCGGTGGCCGCGATCGCGCTGACGGCGGTCACGATCGCCGACTTCTCGGTCGCGGTCAGGCTGGCGTGGGTCATCTGCACGTCGAGCGCATCGACCAGCGCCGCAGGCGTGGCGGCGAGACTCTGGTAGCCGGTGAGGACGATCCGGGTCCCGGTGGAGCCGGGCACGCTGGCGTCCGCCGCGATGCCGTTCGTGGAATACAGCAGCGCGTAGACGAAGTTGAGACGCGCGACCGAGGTGGTCGTGTTCTGCACGCCGAACTGCGGTGCCAGCAGCGTGGCCGAGTCGGGCAACGTGTAGTCGGGCGGATAAAAGCTGAACACCGATGGCGGCGTATAGACCGACTGTCCCATCGCCGCCGACTGGGCGCTCAGGTAGACGCCGTCCGACGTGCCGCCGAACGCACGCGCCACGCTCGCCGCATACACCGCCGGGTCGCGCAGCTTGCCGTAGACCGGATCGATCTTGATTTCGCCGCGGGCTTCCGGATCGAGCAGGATGGCGCGGATCACGGCCTTCATGTCGCCGTGCACGCCGCTGCCGTTGTCGTTGAAGACCGCGGTGACGCGCATCACGTACGCGGGCGTCGGATTGCTGGTCACCAGTGCCTGGATCAGCTGGCGGCCGATGAAGGTGCCGACGTTCGGGTGGTTGGCGATGATGTCGAGCGCGTCACCCAGGTCCTTCTGCGGGGTCTGTCCGGTCGGCAGGACCCTGCCGTTCAGCAGCGTCTTGGCGGTCACGTCGTGATGCGCGGCGAAGGGGACCATGTCGCCGAGGTAGTTGACCGTGTTGGTCCACCTCGAGGTCACGCCCGGACGCGCGGCATAGGTCCAGCCGGTGAATGCGCGCGCGAAGCCCTGCACCACTGCCTGGTCGTAGCTCGGCACGGCGACGCCACTCGCATCCACCACGTGCGAGCCGTCGGGATTGAGCTTCGACAAGCCGATCGAGAAGAGCTGCAGCACTTCTCGCGCGTAGTTCTCGTTGGCTTGCACGGTGGCCGACGGCTTGTCGTTGTTGACCATGTCGAGGTAGTCGCCCATGGCCGGGCTCAGCGTCACGCGTTCGAGCAGCGTGCGGTAGTTGACGAACGCGTTGTCCAGCAGCATCTGCTGGTACTCGCGCATCCCGTAGGTTTCCTTGATGTCGATGCCCGAGATGACGAAGATCTGCGAGTACGCGAAGGCCACGCGCTGGCGCAGTTGATCGGCACCGCTGAGCGCATTGCGGAAGAACGCGATCTGCAGCGGGAACGGCGTGTAGTTGTCGCGAAAGCAGGTCGCCGCTGCACCGGTCGGACAACCGACCGCACTGTTCGGATCGATGAAGGCGATCGCCGGGTAGCCGGTGCTCGCCGTCGCGAGCTGGGCATCGACCCAGGCGGGCATGCCCATCGACTGGACATTGGCGATGGACGCGGGCGTCGGGCCGAAAGCCGCCTGGTCGAGCAGGCGGACCGCGTCTCGGGTGGTGTGCGGCGCCTTGGTACCGGCCAGCGCGCCGCTCGTCACGAGCAAGGCCGCCAGCGAAGCCGCGAAGACGCGTTTGGGATGGAGAGAAACGGTCGCGTGCGATACGACGCGACGGATGCTGAAACCTGACATGGAGAACTCCCTGACCATCTGCACTTCAAAACCGAGCCCGAATATCAAGGCGCCACGGAGAGCCGTCAACGTCCGCGTCGTGCATTGTGGTCAACCGATCACAACGTGCGAATGTACGGACACGGCCGGTAACCTGCATCGATCGAATCGACCAAAACTGCCGGTTTTGTGCGCAATTGTTTCGACGAAGTTGCGTGAAGTTGCCTCGCCGCGATGGGCGTGTAAATTTCCGCATCGCGCTGCTTCTCGCAACCCATCAAGGATCCCAACATGGCTGAAATCGTTCTCTGGGGCTTCGACGGCTCCACCTATGTCCGCACCGTCAGGATGCTGCTCGCCGAGAAGGCGGTCACCGACTACAAGCAGGTGCCTCTCAACGTGCTGGCCGGCGACCCTAAGCGGGCCGAGCACCTCGAGCGTCATCCTTTCGGCAAGGTGCCGGTGCTGGACTACGACGGCTTGCGCCTGATCGAGACCGCGGCGATCGCGCGCTTCCTCAACGACACCCTGCTGGGTCGTTCGCTGATCCCGTCGACCCCCGAGGACCGGGCCCGCATGGACATGACGATCGGCATCCTCGATTCGTACGGGTACGGGTCCCTGCTCGGCGGCGTGGCGGCCTTCCACCTGTTCCCCGACTTTGTCGGCGGAAAGAGCGAGACGGCACGCCAGGCGGGCCTCGAGACCGGTCGCAAGGTGCTCGAGTTCGCGATGAAGACCAAGGGCGCGTCGCCATTCATCGCGGGCGACCTCAGTCTCGCTGACCTCTACCTGGCGCCGATCGTGGCCTACGTCTCGATGACGCCCGACGCCGGCGCGCTGTTCGATGTGCCCGGCTTCGCCGCGTGGTGGGGCACGATCCAGGCGATGGACAGCTTCAGGAGCACGGCACCGTAGTTCGGTCGATCCGTCACAGCCGCACGAGGACTGCATGGCGCAGTCCATCGAGCGGCAGGCGGTAGTGGTCACCGCTGGCGGCGAGTGCGATGCCGTCCATCGTAGCCTGCATCGCGGTCCGCGTCGTTGACTCTCGCCGGACCGTGATCTCCCAGGTCGAGCCGCCCTGGCGGATCGTGGCCTCGAAACCCGGCCAGCTCGTCGGGACGCGCGGCCGGAGGATCAGCGCGTTGCCTTCGCGGCGAATGCCGAGGATCCCTTCGATCCCCGCGCGATACATCCATGCGGCAGAGCCGGTGTACCAGGTCCAGCCGCCGCGTCCCGCGTGCGGGTCCACGGAGTACACGTCGGCCGCGACGACGTAGGGCTCGACCTTGTAGCGATCGGCCGCGCCGCGCGTTAGCGCGTGGTTGATCGGGTTCAGCAACCCGAACAGCTCCGCCGCCTTGTCGGTCGATCCCTGCTCCGCAAAGGCCAGCACCGCCCACATCGCGGCGTGGCTGTACTGGCCGCCGTTCTCGCGCAGTCCCGGGGGATAGCCCTTGATATAGCCGGGGTCGTGATGCGTCCGGTCGAAGGGCGGCGTGAACAGCAGGGCGAGGGCATCGTCGCGACGGATCAGATGTCGATCGACGGACATCATCGCGGTCGCGGCGCGTGACGGGTCGGCAGCGCCCGACAGCACGGCCCAGGACTGCGCGATCGAGTCGATGCGGCACTCTTCGCTGTCCTTCGAGCCCAGCCACGTGCCGTCGTCGAATGTGGCGCGGCGATACCACTCGCCGTCCCACGCTTCGCGGTCGATGGCTTCGCGCGTCGCGGTCGCATGGGCACGCCATCGCTCGAGTCTTCCGGGATCGCGGCCGGCCGCATGCGCGCCGATCAAGTCGATGGTGCGGATCAGCAGCCAGCCCAGCCAGACGCTTTCGCCGCGGCCTTCCTGACCGACCCGATTCATGCCGTCGTTCCAGTCGCCTGTGCCCATCAGCGGCAAGCCGTGCTGACCCGTCAATGCGATGCACTGGTCGAGGCCGCGGGCGCAATGCTCGAACAACGAACTGGTCGACGCGGTCTGCGTCGGCTGGAAGAACGCGTCGTGCTGGCCTTTCTGCAACGCCTGTCCTTCGAGCCACGCAACCGGCTCGTCGAGGATGCCGGTGTCACCGGTGCTGGCGACGTAGGTCGCCGTCGCGTACGCGAGCCACACGCGATCGTCGGAGATCTGGGTGCGGACCCCCTGTCCGGAATGCGGCAACCACCAGTGCTGCACGTCGCCCTCCGCGAACTGCCGTCCCGCCGCGCGCAGCACGTGGGCGCGGGTCTGGTCGGGCATCGCGAAGGTCAGCGCCATGCCGTCCTGCAGCTGGTCGCGGAAGCCGTAGGCACCGCTGGCCTGATAGAACGCCGAGCGCGCCCAGATGCGGCAGGCTAACGTCTGGTACAGCAGCCAGCCGTTCAGCATCAGGTCCATCGCGCGATCCGGCGTCTTGACCTGGACCAGGCCGAGCAGGCGATCCCAGTGGTCGGTGACCGCCTGCAGCTTCGCGTCGAGGTCCACGGTGCGATAGCGCTCGACCAGCGCGCGGACCTCGGCGTCCGAGGCGCACTGGCCGATGAAGGACACGACCTCGGTGCTTTCGTGCGGACGCAACTCGATCACGGTCTGCAGTGCCGTGCAGGGATCGAAGCCCGCACCGGTCGCGCCGGACAGGGGCTGGCTCCCGGTCAGCGCCGCAGGGGCGGAGGCATGGCCGCTGCGCCCAAGGAACTCGGTGCGGTCGCAGGTCCATGCCGACTGGCGTCCGCGCAGGTCGGCGAACGCGACGCGCTTGGCGAACGCGACGCCCCACGGATTGCGCACCAGCAGCGCACCGCGGATCGGATCGCGCTCCGTCGTGATCGACGTCGGTGAGGCGTTGCGCGACGTGCCCAGCACCCACTCGCTGTAGGCCGTGACGGTCAGGCGCCGGGTCCGCGACGAATCGTTGCGGATCGTCAGCCGCGACACCTTGATCGGGTCGTCGAGCGGCACGAACTGCAGCAGCTCGAGTGCGATGTCGTGCGCGTCGTGCTCGAAGCGGCTGTAGCCGCGGCCGTGACGCGCGACGTAGACGCCGCCGTCGCGGATCGGCTGCGCCGTCGGGCTCCAGACCTCGCCGGTCGCCTCGTCGCGCACGTAGATGGCTTCGCCGATCGGGTCGGTCACGGCGTCGTTCGACCACGGCGTGAGCTGGTTGTCACGACTGTTCTCGGCCCACGTGTAGCCGCTGCCCTCGGCCGAGGTCTGGAAGCCGAAGGCGGGGTTGGCGATGACGTTGATCCACGGCGCCGGGGTCGTCCGCACGTGGTCCAGTACGACCACGTATTCGCGGCCGCCGCTGCCGAACCCGCCGATGCCGTTGAAGAACTCGAGCTCGGCACTGACCGCCTTCGGCGGCCTGCGCGACGACGCGACGGCGTCCTTCGCGAGACGGGTGATCGCCGGTGGATAAACCGACCACGACGGATCGGTGAGCAGCGCCGGCAGCTGTTGCGACAACGGCCCGCGACGCGCCACCAGCACCACGCGCGCGACGGCGAGCAGCAACTCGCGCGACTCGGCCGACATCAGGTCGGCGCGCAGCGTGTAGACCGAACCACGCGCCGTCTCCGTCGTCAGCTTCTCCTGCCCGGGACTGGACCGGCTGCTGCGGCGTGCGGTCTCGATCGCGATCTGCAGGTCCTGCACGTAGGATGACGCCCGCTCGTTGATGATCACGAGGTCGACCGCGAGCCGCTTCGCGCGCCAGTACTCGTGCGCCCGCAGCAGCTGATGGACCGGCGCGATGTCGTCAACGTCCTCGATCCGCAGCACGACGATGGGCAGGTCGCCCGAGATCGAATGGGCCCACAGCCCCGACTGCGCGCCCATGCCGTGACGGATCGCCTCGGACGGCATGCGGAAGCGCGCGTTCGCGTACAGCATCGGCGCGGCCAGTCGCTGGAAGTCGGCGGACTCGTCGGCCTTGATGCCGAGGTGGCGCAGCTCGACCTGGCCCTGCGTCCACGCGAAGGTCTTGGCCCGATCGAAGGCGTTGCGATCGTGGTGCCGATCGATCAGCACCATCAACTCTTCCTCGGTCGATGCGACGACGGTCCAGTACGCGACGCGCACGACCTTGCCGGGCGGCACCTCGACGCGACAGCGCAACGCGAAGATCGGGTCGAGCACCGTGCCCACCGTGTTCGACAGGCTCCGGCCATCGCTCATCGCGAGCGCCGTGCCGGGATGGTGGCTGCGTCCGAGGAAGCGCATGCGATCGGTCTCGTATTGCACCGGCGCCACGCGTTTGCCCTCGATCACCGCGAAGTGCGCTGCCCACACGCCGGGCTCCGATGGCGTGCGCGGTCGGCGCGTCGCGATCAGCGCGTTGAACGCCTGCAGGTGGTGGGTCTGCACGAACATCTTCGCGAAGGCCGGATGCGCGTTGTCGGTGGCCGGCGTCGTCAGCACGAGCTCGGCGTACGAGGTCAGTTCGATGGTGCGCGCGCGCCGGCCGCTGTTGGTCAGCGAGATGCGCCGCACTTCCGCGTCGTCCTCGCCGGACACGACGATCTCCATCGTCGTGCGCAGGCGTCCGTCGCGGCGCGTGTAGGTCGCGTGGTCCTCGCCGAACACCACGTCGGCGTCGTCGATCGGCGTCGCGAGAGGCTGGGTCGCGGGCGACCAGACCTCGGTGCTCTGGATGTCTCGCAGGTACACGAAGGAGCCTTCCGCATCGCGCGTCGCGTCCTCGCGCCAGCGCGTCACGGCGATCTCGCCCCAGCGGCTGTAGCCCGAACCCGACGCGGTCAGCATCACGGCGTAGCGCCCGTTCGAGAGCAGGTGCGTGACGATGGCTTCGTCCGTCGAGAAGCGCACCCGTCGCGCACTCGACACTTCGGACGCGATCGCCTTGCCCGACTGCTTGATCTCCTCGACGCGGGGGTCGAGTTTGGCGACGGCGCGCGGCATGCGCTCCTGCAGCAGCAGTTCGCTGGCGACGATCATCGGCTCGGAATGGAAGCGTGTCCGCATCGCGCCGTCGTGCAGCGTGTTCGCGATGGCCATGATGGTCATGCCCTGGTGATGCGCCATGTAGTTGCGCACCACCGCGACGGCCTCGCCCTCGGGTACGCGCGATCGGGTGAAGTCGAGCGCGTCGTAGTAGCCGTAGGCGCCGCGACCACCGATCTGCGTGATGCGGCGGTAGTTCTCGAGCGCCGCGCGCGCATCGACCATCGTGGCGAGTCCGGTCGCGTACGGCGCGATCACGATGTTCTCCGACAGGCCGCGCTTGAGGCCGAGGCCGGGTACGCCGAAGTTCGAGTACTGGTACGTGAAGTCGATGTCGCGCGCGTTGTAGGCCGACTCGGAGACGCCCCACGGGATGTTCATCGACGCGCCATAACTGCGCTGGCGATCGACGACGAGTCGGTTGGTCTGCTCGAGCAGGCTGCCGTAAGGCGCGCGCATCACCAGCGACGGCATCAGGTACTCGAACATCGAACCCGACCACGAGATCAGCGCCGAGCCCTGACCCACCGGCGTCGCTACGCGGCCGAGATGGAACCAGTGCTTGGTCGAGACGTCGCCCTTCGCGATCGCGAACAGGCTGGCGAGCCGTGCTTCGGAAGCGAGCAGGTCGTAGCAGCTCGGGTCGAGCCGGTTGTCCGCGAGCGAGTAGCCGATCGACAACAGCTTGCGTTCGGGATCGAGCAGGAACGCGAAGTCCATCGCGAGCGCGACCTCGCGCGCTTCACGGGCCACGTTCGCGAGTCGGTCGTCGATGCCGATCAGCGCGTCGCCGACCAGGTCGCGATCGTGGGCGTGCTCGATCGCGGCACGACGGATCGCGAGCGCCCAGTGCGCCAGCTCGGGCGCCTCGGCATTGTCGTCTTCCCGGTCCACGAGCGAGACCAGCCGGTCGACCGCCATCACGACGGTCTCGAAGGCTTGCGCGCCTTCGAGCACACGGCGCAAATCCTCGAGCGCGTTCGGCACGCGCGTGCCGACGCCGGGTCCGAGCGCGCGACGGGCCTCGTCTACGAGCGCCAGCGCGTCCATCAGGCCGCTGCGGGCCCGTGGTGCGACGACGTGGTCGCGCCACGACTCGCACGCGTTCGCGAGCACGATCAGGTGGCCGGCGAGGTTGCCGCTGTCGACCGACGAGACGTAGGGCGGATCGAGCGCGCGCAGGTCGTCGGTGGCGTACCAGTTGTAGAAGTGTCCGTTGAACTTCGGCAGCTGGCGCATCGAGGCGAGCGTGGCTTCGATGCGCTCGACGGTGGCGATGGTGCCGGCCCAGCCGAAGTCGCGCGCGGCGACGGCCGACAACAGGTAGAGCCCGAGGTTGGTCGGGGACGTGCGACCCGCGACGACCGGCTTGGGGTCCTCCTGGAAGTTGTCGGGCGGGAGCATGTGATGGGCCGGCGTCACGAAGGTCTCGAAGTAGCGCCAGGTCCTGCGCGCGATGGCGCGCAACTCGCGCTGCTCGTCGATCGACAGCACGCGATCGCGCACGACGACGAGGGGACGACTGGCGCGCGTGGCGAGCAGCGGCGCGGCCAGCCACAGCAGCACGAACGGAAGCAGGGCCTGCCAGGAAGCCGGTACGGTCGCCAGTTCCAGGATCGTTGCGGCCGCGACGAACGCGGTGCCGCCCGTCATGACGCGGTAGAAGCCGGGCGCGTCGAGCAGCGGGGCCTGCGCCGACTGCGCGGCGGTGGTCCACTCGAGCAGGTGATGGCGCGTCACGCTCATGCGGACCAGCGTGCGCACGATCGCGTCCGACGCCCTCCAGGCCCGGTCGGCCAGGAAGGCCAGCGACAGCGCGAGCTGGGCGACGGCGAGACGTGCGTCCGCCAGCGACGTCGCCACGTGGTTGCGCAAGGAGACGCGCGACGGGCGGCTCAGCAGCGTGGACACCGGCGACAGGAAGATCGGGATCGCCATCGCGCCGAGCAGCAGCCAGATGCCGACCAGCGCCGCCTGCATCGGCAGGAAGGCACAGAGGCCGAATGCGATCAGCGTGGCCGGCGCGATCAAAGATCGCCGCAGGTTGTCGAGCATCTTCCAGCGACCGGTGCCGGACGCGGCGAACGGGGCCTTCCAGTGCCCGGCGATCCAGGGCAGCAACTGCCAGTCGCCGCGGGTCCAGCGATGCTGGCGCTTCGCGTCCACGTCGTAGCGCGCCGGGAATTCGTCGATTACCTCGACGTCGGATGCGAGCCCGGCGCGCGCGAAGATGCCTTCGAAGAGGTCGTGGCTGAGCATCGTGTTGTCGGGCACGCGGCCGGCCAGGGCCGCTTCGAAGGCGTCGACGTCATAGATGCCCTTGCCGGTGAACGAGCCTTCGCCGAGCAGGTCCTGATACACGTTCGACGCGGCCGAGGCGTAGGGATCGATGCCCGACGGTCCCGCGAAGACCTGCTGGTACCACGACCCTTCGCGGCCTATCGGCAGCGACGGCGTCACGCGCGGCTGGAGGATCGCGTAGCCGTCGACGACGCGTTGACGCGCGACGTCGAAGCGCGGCGCGTTGAGCGGATGCGCCATCTTCCCGATCAGTCGCAGGGCCGCGTCGCGCGGCAGGCGCGTGTCGCCGTCGAGGGTGATCACGTAGCGCACTTCGGCGGGCACGACGAGCGCCTGTCCTTCGAGGGCCAAGAAGGTCGTGTCGGCCGCGCCGCGCAGGAGGCGATTGAGCTCCTGCAGCTTGCCGCGCTTGCGCTCCCAGCCCATCCAGTGCCGCTCGGTCTCGCTGAACACGCGACGGCGATGGAGCAGCATGAAGCGGGGGCCGGCCGCGCCCGCCGCGTGACGTCGGTTGAGCCTGGCCATCTCGGCGGTGGCGAGCGCGAGCACGTGCTCGTCACCTTCGACCCGCTCGGCCTCGGCATCGACCCAGTCGGTCAGCAGCGCGAAGTAGATGTCGCCTTCCGCGCCGGACAGGAAGTGCACCTCGAGTCGTTCGATCTGTTCGCAGGTGTCGGCATGGCTCGCGAGCAGCGTTGGGATCACGACCAGCGTGCGCAGGCGGGCGGGCACGCCATCGAGCAGGTCGAGCGCTGGCAGCGGCACGGCCTCCACATGCATTGCGACGATGCGGTTGACCAGCGCGGTCGCGGCGTCGGAGACCGGGAAGAACGCCAGCAGCGCGAGGGCCGCGAGCGCAAGGCCACCCACGCCGGGCCCGACGATCAGGTGACCCGCGATGGCGAGCAGCACCACGGTGAGGGCGAGCACGGATGCGACGTAGCCGCCCATGCCGCGGTCCATCGTGAAGCGCTTGAGGCGCAGGCGCGGCGGCGCCTTGAAGCCCAGCGTCCGTTCGAGGGCGAGTCGTCCGCGACCGATCAGGTGATAGCCGGGATCGGCGACCCGCTGCTGCTCCATCCACGCGGTCTCGTGCGCCCCGGCCGCCGCGGCGGCCGCCAACGCCCGTGACGCGATCTCGATCTCGGTATGGGCGGAGCCGCGCGCGAGCTCCTCGATCGCGCTGCGATAGGCGTTGCGCGTCGGGAAGTCCATCGCGGCGAAGTGGCTGCCGTCGCGCAGGCAGGCGTCGACCAGGCTGACGCGCTCGAACAGTTCCGACCACGAGATGTCGGACATCAGCCGCATGCTGGTGATGATGTTGCGGACGGTGACGTTCGAGACCACCTGGCGCAGGTGGGCGTGCTGCACCACCTCGTCGATCGACGTGCCCTGCGCGGCGAGGCGCTCGGCCAGCCAGCCCAGCGCCGGTGTCGTGACGGGATCCTCGTTGCGCAAACGCTTCGCGAGTTGCGCCGCGAAGATCTGCGACAGATGTCCCGATGAGCGCGCGGCGATGTCGTCCTCGAGCGCGCTGCTGGCGTCGCCCGACACGAGCAGCCGATCGGCGAGATCCTGCGCGTCGTGGCGCTCGCCGCGCGCGACGGTGATCTGGTCGCCGAGGCGCCGCAGGTTCTCGATCAGGACGATCCGCAGCGTGATCGCGACCGCCCACAGTTCGCCGATGGTGAGCGGCTGCACGACCTGGTAGGCGTCGATGAAGCGACGCAGCACCTCGGGATCGAAGTGGCTGTCCGTGTGCGCGACGAAAGCCCAGGCGATGCCGAAGACGCGCGGGTACCCGGCGAACGGGCCGTTCGCGAGCTTGGGCAACTGGTGATAGAAGCCGACCGGCAGGGCGTGACGCGCCTCGCGCACCTGCTCCTCGACGAGGTGGTAGTTGTCGAGCAGCCATTCGGCCGCTGGCACCGCGCTGCGGCCGCTCTCGAGTTCGAAGGCGCTGGCCCGATAGGCCGCGAGCAGCACCGCGGCGTTGTCGTCGAGCCGCGCGTGCAGCGAAGGAACCCGAGGCGGTCGATCGGTGACCGTCTGCGCCTCGGCGAGACTGCGGGCGTGCTGCTCGAGCCGCTCGATGCCGAACAACTCCTCCCGCACGGGCGTGCCATCGGCCCAGGGCGTGCCGCGAGCATGGAGACGTCTTGCAGTGCGGCGGATTGGATTCATCGTTGGCCGGTGGGCCATCGACCGCACGGGGATCGCACGATCGGACAGCGAACTGCGGGGGGAAGCCCGGGCGGCTTCGGGTGCTCAGGACTTATACGGCATCGGGGCTCGTGCCGCTGTAGTCCTGCGTGCGGTAGCGCTCACTCATGATCGCAGGACGCCCCGCTTCCATGTCCGGAAACAGCCAGCGTCGTGGCTGACGATCCGTAGTCTTGCGGACTCGATCAAGGAGACTTCGATGCCATCCACTGCCGCCACGACCGCGTTCCGCATAGCCGGCCTGCCCGCCGCTTCGTTCCACCATCTTTTCCGCCTGTCCGATGCGGACCTGGCGGCCCATCACGCCGTGCGGTATACCGTCGATGCCAAGCCCGGCTACCCGGATCGCGTCGAACTGCGCGACGCCGAAGTCGGCGAGTCGGTGCTGCTGGTCAACTACGCCCGCCTGCCCGAAGCGGGACCTTATCGATCGAGCCATGCGATCTTCGTCATCGAGGGCGCGAGCCAGACCTTCGACGCGGTCGGTGTCGTCCCCGAAGTGCTGCGGCCACGGATGTTGTCGGTGCGCGCCTTCGCCGACGACGGCCTGATGATCGATGCCGACCTGATCGACGGACGCGAACTCGAAGGCCTGATCGAGCGCTTCCTGTCGAATCCCGAGGTCACGTACCTGCATGTGCACTACGCCAGGCGCGGCTGCTTCGCGTGCCGAATCGATCGCGCGGACGCATAGAATCGGGCGCTTCGCCACGTTTCCATCCCGCCATGAGTCGACTCTTCGAACCCTTCCACATCGGCACGCTCCAGCTCGACAACCGCATCGTCGTCGCGCCCATGTGCCAGTACTCCGCCACCGAGGGCACGCCGGGCGACTGGCACATGATCCATCTCGGCCACCTGGCGCTGTCGGGCGCCGGCCTGATGATCGTCGAGGCGACGGCGGTCTCGCCGGAAGCGCGCATCACGCCGGGCGACCTCGGCCTCTACTCGGACGAGAACGAGGCGGGCATCGCGCATGTGCTGAAGGCGATCCGCGCCAACTCGCCGATCAAGGTCGCGATCCAGCTCGCCCATGCCGGTCGCAAGGCGTCGAGCCGTGCGCCGTGGGACGGCGGGCTGCAGATCCCGCTGGACGAAGCCGGTTCATGGCAGGCGCTCGCGCCGTCGGCGCTGCCCCATTCGTCGTCCGAGGACGCGCCGTTGGCGATCGACGCCGAAGGCCTGCAGCGCATCCGCGACCAGTTCGCGGCCACCGCGAAGCGCGCAGCCCGGCTCGGCTTCGACGGCATCGAGCTGTATGCGGCGCACGGCTATCTGCTGCACGAGTTCCTGTCGCCACTCGCCAACCAGCGCACCGACGAATACGGCGGCAGCCTCGAGAACCGCATGCGCTTCGTCCTCGAGCTGTTCGACATCGTCCGCGCCGCGTTCCCGGCCGACAAGCCGGTGTGGGTCCGCGTGTCGGCCAGCGACTGGGTCGAAGGCGGCTGGGATCTCGACGCCACGGTCGCGCTGGCGCAGGCGCTCAAGGCACGCGGCTGCGCGGCCATCGACGTATCCAGCGGCGGCGTCTCGCCGTTGCAGAAGATCCCGTTGAGTCCCGGCTACCAGGTACCGTTCGCCCGGCGCATCAAGGCGGACGTGGGCCTGCCGACGATCGCGGTCGGGCTGATCACCGAGGCGGAGCAGGCCGAGGCGATCATCGCGGCGGGCGAAGCCGACGCCGTCGCGCTGGCCCGGGCGATGCTGTACGACCCGCGCTGGCCGTGGCATGCCGCGGCCAAGCTGGGTGGCCAGGTGCCGGCACCGAAGCAGTACTGGCGGTCGCAGCCGCGCGAGTTCAAGGACCTGTTCGTGCACGCGGCTTTCGGTCAACGCTGAAACGCGGCTCTCACGGTAGAGCCGACTGCGCTTCCGTCCACGCCCGTTTCGTCCGGGGAGGCGAAGACCCATCGAGGCGACGTTGGAGCGCTTCGACCGTCGATGCGCTTTACAGTCCGTGGCCGCTGTCCCTTGCCGATCCGAAAGTTATCTCGAAAAAACAGGCGCTCACGATTCTGGTACGCAATCTGCTTGTGGAGTGCTCTCCACAATCCGCACCTGAAGAGAGCCCCTTCGTGAACAAGATATTCGCGTCGCTGATCGTCCTTCTGAGCGGTCTCTGCTTCCCGGGAACGTCCTCGGCCAGCGTGGTGCCGTGCAGTGCTTCCGACCTCGTGACCTACGTGGCGCTCGATCCTGCGGGCTGCAGCATCGGTGGCGCGGTCTTCTCGCATTTCGCGATGCTCAATGGCCCGACGGGGTCGCTGCCCTTCAGCACGGTCACCGTGACGCCAATGAACGTGTCGGCCACCGTCGTCGGCATCGACTTCGGCTTCGATCCGTCGACCAGCAACGGCCATTTCTACGACAACGTGATCCAGTACCAGGTCAGCTCGCCGGTCTTCGCCCTCAGCGGTGTCGGACTTGCGCTGACCGGCTTCGACGTCAGCGGCAGCGCGTCCGTGACGGGCATCACCGACCTGTGCCTCGGTGGGGCGGCCGTGATCGGCGGTTGCAACGGGCAGCCATCGCTCGTGGTCACCGACGCCTTTCCCAGCGATGCGCTGACCTTCCTGGCCAACGCGACCGTCGGCGTCGCGACCGACATCGGCTTCGACAGCGGTCCCGAGGGAACCGACAGCAGTTCCCTGAGAACCGCGAGCAATCGCTTCACGCTGGCGGCGGCGCCCAGCGTCGTACCCGAACCAGCGCCGGTATTGCTGCTCGCAGGCGGCCTGATCGCGTGGATCGCCGCCCGGCGCCGCCGTACTCCAAGCATTCGCCTTTCCTGAAGCGAGCAGTCGTTCCGACTCGCCGTAAGCCCTAGGCCCCGATCGTCCGATCGGCTTCCCGCTTCCCCGCGTCGGCTGGAGCGCGCTCTGCCACCACGCGTCCCTTCGAAGAGGTCTGCCATGCCGCATCTGCTGCGCAAGCTGCTGTTGCCGTTCGCCCTCGCCCTGCCCGTCGCTGTCGCGTCGCTGCCCGCCGCGGCCTCCAGTCACCGCGAAGCGCCGATCGTCGCGCTGGACCAGAAGGCCGACATCACGGATGTCTATGCCTTTCGCAGTTACGACAACGCGAGCGCCACGCCGCGCGTCACGTTCATCATGAATGTCGATCCGTTCCTGGAGCCGGGCAATGGCCCGAACTGGTTCCCGTTCGATCCGGACATCCTGTACGAGATCAAGATCGACAACAATCAGGATGCGGTCGAGGACGTAGTGCTGCAGGTCCGCTTCACGACCGAGCAGCGTCTGCCGGGTGTGTTCCAGGCTTATGTCGGCGCGGGTGCGGGAATCAACGCGCCCGCCAATTCGCCGGCGCCGGTCGCCCCCGGAACGCCGATCGTGCCGCCGGCCATCACGGCGCTGGACGGACCGGGCAGTCAGGGACTCGGGACGCGTCAGAGCTATACCGTGACGCTCGTCAGGAACGGCGTCTCGACACCGATCCTCAACGCGAGCGGCGGTGCCTTCTTCGCGGTGCCGGTGAATGCCGGTCCCCGGACGATGCCCAATTATTCAGCGCTGTTTGCGCAAGGCATCTACAACACGAATGTCGCGGGAGTGAAGGTGTGGGCCGGCACGGCCGACGATCCGTTCTTCATCGATCTCGGCGCGGCGTTCGATTCGTTCAACATCCGCATCGGCGCGGGGGGTGGCGTACTGTCACCCGCGCAGGACGCTGCCGACGGCACGAACCTCTCGAGTGACACTGTATCCGGCTACGCCGTCAATTCGATTGCCATCGAGATGCCGGTCGCCATGCTCACCAGCACCGGCAACGTCGAGCCCGCGACGTCGACGGCCGCGACCATCGGCGTGTGGGCGACCACGTCGCGTCCGCGGACGACCGTGCGCCGTGCGCCTCTGCCCGCGGTCAGCAGCGGCGCCTACAGCCAGATCCAGCGCCTCGCCAATCCGCTCATCAACGAGTTGATCATCGGTACCGGATCCAAGGATCGCTTCAGCATGGATGTGCCGAAGAACGATAGCCAGTTCGCATCGTTCTTCCTCGATCCGCTGCTCGCACGCGTCGTCAACGCGATCTACGGCATCAATATCCCGCCAGCGCCGCGTGTCGATCTGCTGCCCCTGGTCACCTATGCGCCACCGATCGCAGCTCCCGGTACGACCGCAGGCCCGATCGCGGACCTGCTGCGACTCAACACTGGCGTGCCGCCGACGCCGATCGGTTCGATCCGCCGCCTCGGTGTGCTGGCCGGCGACAACGCAGGTTTCCCGAACGGTCGTCGCTTGATGGACGACGTCGTCGACATCGCGCTGCGCATCGTCGCGGGTGGCGTCCTCACACCGGGCTTCAACGTGGCACCCAACAACCGACTCGGCGACGGCGTCAACGTGAACGACGTGCCGTTGAGGACCACGTTTCCGTACCTCGCCAATTCGCCGAGCGGTCGCGACCGTCGTCACATCGATCCGAACGAGCCGGGCTGCACGATGGGTGGCGGTAGCGCCTGCGCCGGAAACTGACCGTGTGCGCATCGACGGGTCCGGCCAACATCGGCCCGGCCCGTCGATGCGCGCTGTGCGCGTTGTGCGCCACCAGCAGCTGTCGTCCTTGCAGGGTATGTGCCGCACCAAATCGCGTATTCTTCAACTTAGTTGAGGTCTAAAGCTTTTTGACGGGAGTGCACATGTCGGTCCGCTTCGCCATCTCGGCTTTCGTCGCGCTGTTCGTCGCGGCAGCCACCAGTCCTTCTCACGCACAGATCCGCATCGGTGTCGACATCGCCACGACAGGCCCCGCGGCCTCGATCGGCATCCCGTCGAAGAACGCTGTGCAGATGTGGCCGAGGGAGATCGCCGGCCAGAAGATCGAGTACGTCATCCTCGACGACGGCTCGACGCCCACCGGCGCGGTGCTCAACGCCCGCAAGCTCACCTCCGAGGACAAGGTCGACGTGCTGGTCGGACCGAACACGACGCCGGCCGCGATCGCCGTGCTGGACGTGCTGGCCGAGTCGCAGACGCCGATGGTCGCGCTCGCCGCGTCCGCGTCGATCGTGCTGCCGATGGATGCCAAGCGATCGTGGGCCTTCAAGATGCCGCAGAACGATTCGCTGATGGCGACCGCGGTCACCAGGCACATGGCCGACAACGGCGTGAAGACGCTGGGTTTCATCGGCTTCAGCGATGCGTACGGCGAGAGTTGGCTGACCGAGATCAACCGGCTTCTGGACATCCGCGGCATCAAGCTGGTCGATGTGGAGCGCTATAACCGTGCAGATACATCGGTGACCGGGCAGGTGCTGAAGCTGATCTCGGCAAACCCCGATGCGATCCTGATCGCGGGTGCCGGGACGCCGTCGGTCACGCCGCAGCTCGCACTCGTGCAGCGCAACTACAAGGGCAGGATCTACCAGACCCACGGCATCGCGACGCCCGAGTTCCTGAAGGTCGGCGGCAAGGACGTCGAAGGCACGATCTTCCCGACCGGCCCCGGCGTGGTCGCGATGCAGTTGCCGAACGAGGTCGCGTCGAAGAAGGTCGCGATCGAATTCGTGAAGCGTTACGAGGCCGTCCACGGTCTCGATTCGGCGACGCAGTTCGCGTGCGACGCGTGGGGTGCGTGGCTGGTGCTGGCCGATGCGTTGCCGAAGGCGCTGAAGGTTGCGCAGCCGGGCACGGTCGAGTTCCGCAGGGCCTTGCGCGATGCGATCGAAAGCACGAAGAACCTGACGGTACCGCAGGGCGTGATGAACATGAGCGCCACCGACCACCAGGGCTTCGATCAGCGTGCCCGCGTGATGGCCAAGGTCGTGAACAACAAGTTCACGTTCCTCTCGGAGTAGGTGTTATCCGAGACAGAGTTCGGCCGTCGCCTCGAACAGGCGATGGCCGGGCTCCGCGAAGTGCTCGCAGGCCGTGAAGTGATTGGCGCCCGGTAGCGGCACGTCCTCGCGCAGGACGCTGGCCCACGCGATGCCGATCTCGCGGTTGTGCCGCTTGAACTCGTCGGACTCGTCGCCGCCCACCGCCGTGATCAGCGGCGCGTCGCTCCCTGGGGTCATGTAGAGCGGTGACAGCGGCGCGACGCGGTCGAGCGTGAGCTGCAGGTCGGCGTTGAGATAGGGCGTGTGGCGGAGCGGTTCCATGTCGTAGAGCCCACTGATCGCAACCCCACCTTTCAGCAGGTCGATCGGCAGTCGCGCATCGAAGGTCTTCCAGCGCGCGGCCAGCATCATCGCGGTGAGATGGCCGCCGGCCGAGTGACCCGATACGACGATGGCATCGCGCGAGATGCCGAGGCTCTTCGCGTTCAGCCAGACGTGCGCGATGGCGGCGAGGTTCTGGCTGACGATGGACTCCATCGGATAGGTCGGCGCCAGGCCGTAGTCGACGACGGCGACCTTGATATCGCGCGCGACGAACGCCGGCGCGATCCACGAGAACTCCGCCTTCGACAGCGAGCGCCAGTAGCCGCCGTGGATGAACACGAGCACCGGCAACGGTCCGGTCGAGCGCACGGGCTCGAACAGGTCGAAGGACGCGATCGGGTCGGTCCCGTAGGACAGGCCAAGCCGCATCCGCACCGTGGTTCGCACTTCTTCGGCGCGTGCTTTCCAGCGCGCGAGGATGTCCTTGGCGCGGGGAACGCGCAGGCCGTTGTTGTACTGGTCGTTGCCGAAGGCGGGGGGATAGGGCGGGGGAGCAGGCAGCAGCATGGGCACGTTCCTGGGCGGTGGCCGAAGGTAACCGTCAATGGTCGCGACGTGCAAGTCTGAGGCGTGAAGGGGTTTGGTTGAAACGGCTGTCCGGCAAGGCTACAATCCGGCGCTTGGGGAAGTAGCTCAGCTGGGAGAGCGCCGCGTTCGCAATGCGGAGGTCGGGAGTTCGATCCTCCTCTTCTCCACCAAATAAAAACGGGACCGTCGCTGACGGTCCCTTTTTTATTTTCCGCAGTCGTCGAGGAGGTTCGGACTCCCGACCGTTAGGGTCCGTGTGGACAGGAGGCCGCGCCTGCGCGCTGCCGAGTGCCTCACGGACGGGTGGGGTCGCTTGCAAGCGACCCCACCGGGAGTTCGATCCGCTGTTCCCCGTTATTTTAAGAACAGCAGGCTCCTCGCGACCACACCGTCAACGCCAACGCCCCGGGCTGGCAATGAGCCGGATCGGATGCGGCTAAAAAGATCGCGGTGGACGGCGCGAGCCATTCGTCGTCGATCTGCGGTCGGCCGGCCGCAAGTGGTATTCGTTTCCTCGGCTACCGACGTCATCTGCGGCATGGCGCAAGCGGTCAAGAAGGCGGCAATCGACCAAGAGACAACGATGGAGTACGTGCGCATCGAGCTTCCCGTGCTTTCGACCCGCCAGTGTCGGTCAGTGAATTCGAGTTGCCAGGACTGTGCGGGACGCTCGTGAATTGGAAAAAAAACCGTTCGATGCCAGACGGACGACGCCGCAAACCGAGACGTTGTCGTCGAGGCTGAGCATGACCAGCGACATCAGTCAGGGTCGGCTCGACTATTCGTCTCGACCGTTCCCCCAATCCCCGAACTGGCCTGCATCAATCGATTCCCCAGGATCGCGCCACGCGCGGTTCCCAGCCGTGACTTGATCGCAGCCATGCTGATCGAGGCCACCGGCTGCTCATGCCGATCGCGCACCACCACCCCCACCGCCCAGCTGTCCTCGAGCACCAGCCCCGGCTGCAGGCATTAGTTCACGTCGCGGGTCTCGCCGATCAGCCGATGGATCGCTTCATCCGTGCGACGCGGGAAGCGCTCCGCGCGCAGCTTCGCGTTCAACCGCAGCACATTGTTGATCTCGACATCCGACAGCGCGGCGAGCATTGCGCAACTGCCCGCACCGATCCCCAGCGGCCATCGATCGCCAGGCTTGATCAGCTGACTCAGGACGGTGAAGAAGACGGTGTCGCCGGTTTCGGCGGCCAGCGCTCGCAACATCGGCGCGAAGGCGCGCTGCAGTTCGTAGTTGGGTTCGGCCGCGAGCCCCGCGGCGAAGGCCTCGGGACCAAGTCGATAGCGGCCGGTGGCCCAGTCCCGCACGACAAAGCCTTCCTCAACAAGCGTGAGCGTCAGACGGATCGCAGTCGCCTTGTTGAGTTCGAGCCTGCGGCCGATCTCGCCCATGCGCAGACCACCGGGCCCGACCTGTGTAAGCAGACGCACGATCGGCAGGCCGCGACCAAGCGTCTACGCGCCGGCGACCGGCACTGGCGATCGTTCGGGGGTCTTCATCCGCTTCGTTCATCCGGTCCCGTCGGGGGACCGGATGATGCTTCAACTTCAACTTCAACTTCAACTTCGACGCCCGATGACGAACTCACGCCGCCATCAACCGCCCCTCCGCGTACGCCGCGAGTCGATTCGTGCGCGTGGCCTGCACAGGCGTGAAGTCGCGATGCGCGATGAACTCCGGCCGCGTCGGCCTGACGATCGCGTTGCTCAGCGCCGAGAGCGTCAGGTACACGATGCGACGCGGATAGGGCGTGATGTTTCCCGACGATCCGTGGACCAGGTTGGCATGGAACATCAGCATGCCGCCGGCCTCGCCGGTCGGAGCCACGATGCCGTTCTTCGCGACCAGCTCGCTGACGGTCTTCTGGTCGAGCGTCCACAGCGGATAGGACGTGGTCTGCGTGTCGTGCGAGGCCTCCAGCGCACCGGACTTGTGGCTGCGCGGGATGAACATCAGCGGCCCGTTGACGGGCAACACGTCGTCGAGGAAGACGGCGATGTTCATCGCGCGCGCCTCAGGCATGCCGTCGTCCTTGTGCCAGGTCGGGAAGTCCTGGTGCGATTGCCACACCTCTCCCGTGAAAGCAGCCTTCGCGTTGATCTTGAACTGATGCAGGTAGCAGGGCTCGTCGAAGAGCTGCTCGACGGGTTCGACCAGACGCACATCGGTCGCCATGAGGTTGCAAGCCTCGTGGTACAGATGACACGCGAACGCGGTGCGCGGCGTGCCGTCGCGCTCGCGCCAGATCTCGGGCCGCGTCTGCTCGAAAATCTCGCGCGATGCGTTGCGCATCGCATCGATCTCGGCGGCCGAAAAGCAGTTGGGGAGGAACACGTAGCCGAGCTCGTCGAACTGGGCGAGTTGTGTTGGATCGAGTTTCACAGGATCTCCTTCACGATTCTTCGACGCTCAGGCGAGCTTGCCGACCGCGCCTTCGAGCTGCGCCCAGGCCTCGTCGCCGAACTTGGTCTTCCATTCCGAATAGAACTTGCCTTCCTGCAGCGCGGCGCGGAACGGCTCCATCGCCGGCTTGACGAACGTCAGTCCCTTGGCTGTCAGGTCCTGTTGCAGCGAGACCGCGAGGCGTTCGCTGTCGGCGCGCTGGCTCACGGCCGACGCGTCGAAGTTCTTCGTCACGATGTCCTTCAGCGTCGCCGGCAAGGCCTCGAAGGCGCGCTTGTTCGCAAGCACCCAGTAGCCGTCCCAGACGTGGCTCGTCATCGAGCAGTACTTCTGCACTTCGTAGACCTTGGCGCTGGTGATAATCGGCAGCGGATTCTCCTGCGCGTCGACCACCTTCGTCTGCAGCGCGCTGTACAGCTCGTTGAAGTTGATCGGCGTCGGCGAGGCCTTCAGCGTCCTGAACAACGAGATGAGCAGCGGACTGACCGGGACCCGGATCTTGAGGTCGACGAGGTCGGCCGGGACGGCGATCGGCTTGTTCGCCGTGATCTGCCGGAAGCCGTTGTCCCAGATCTTGTCGAACACGGTCAGGTTGGCCTGCGCGATCGCATTGCGCATGAACTTGCCCATGTTGCCGTCCATCGCCTTCCACACCGCGGGATAGTCGGGGAACGCGAAGCCGACGCTGTTGAGCGACGCCATCGGCACGAGGTTGGCGAGAACCACGCCGGGCGACAGCACCAGCTCGACGCCGCCGGAACGCACCTGGCTCAGGATGTCGGTGTCCGATCCGAGCTGGCCGTTCGGGAAGACGCGGATGATGACCTTGCCGTCCGATTCGGCCTTGATCTTGTCGGTCGCCTCGACCAGCCGGATGTAGATCGGATGCGTGGTCTGGACGTTGGTCGAGACCTTGTAGTTGAACGTGCCGCTCTGCGCGTGGCCGCTTTTGCTCGCGAGGCCGACGAGGCCGAACGTGGCGGTGGCTTTGAGGATGCTGCGTCGTGCGTTCTGCATGATGGTCTCCGGTCTTGTTATGGGCTTGCGAAAAATGCTGGCGTCAGGCGGCGCGCTGGGTGATGCCTCCATCGACGACGAGATGCGTCCCGGTCACGTAGCGCGCCTCGTCCGAGGCGAGGAAGAGGGCAGCATAGGCCGTGTCCCAGGCGTCGCCCATCTTGCCCGTCGGCGTCGACTGGTCACGTTGCGCGATCATCGAATCGATGTCGCCCCCGTAGGTCTTCCTGAGCGGCTCGCGGATCAACGGTGTGTTCATCAGGCCGGGCAGGATGGCGTTGGCGCGGATGCCCTGAGCCGCGTACTGGAGAGCGATGTTGTTGGTCATCGCGAGGATCGCGGCCTTCGCGGCGCTGTAGGCCAGATACGGGAAGCCGATCCATCGGATGCTCGCGATGGAGCCGATGTTGACGATCGATCCCGACTGCCTCTCGATCATGTACGGCAGCACGTGCTTGCAGCTCAGGAAGATGCTGGTCTGGTTGACCGCGATGACACGGTCCCAGCTCTCTTCGGACGTCTCGACCGGGCCGCCCACCTCGACGATGCCCACGTTGTTGTGCAGTACGTCGATGCGGCCGTAGCGTTCGACGCAGGCCGCTGCCATGGCCTTCAGTTCGTCGCTGCTCGTGACGTTGGCCCGGAACGATGCCGCGTCGCCGCCTTCACTGCGGATCAGCGCCGTGGTCTCGTCGGCGGCCTCTATCCGGAAGTCCACCGCGAACACCTTGGCGCCTTCGCGTGCGTACAGCACCGCCGCTGCCTTGCCGTTCCCCCAGCCGGGTCCGGACGCACCGGCACCGACCACGAGAACTACCTTGTCTTTCATCCGATCCGTCACATGGTCTCCTGGTGATCTTCGTCGGGTACCGCTCGTTGAAAAAAGCTCAAGACATCGCCGAGAGCTCTCCGCGTTCGGCGAGCAGTCGTCGCACTTCGTTCTTCGTGATCTTTCCGTAGCCGGACTTGGGCAGCGCGTCCCAGAAGAACACCTGGCGCGGCCAGCGGTACTTCGCGCAGCGCCCTTCGAGATGCGCGAGCACGTCGGCTTCGTCGAGGCCGGCCGCGCCCGCGCGGCAGACGATCACCGCGATGCCGATCTCGCCCCACTTCGCATCGGGTACGCCCAAGACCGCCACTTCGGCGATGGCCGGGTGCGTGAGCAGGACTTCCTCGACCTCGCGCGGATACACGTTCGAGCCGCCCGAGATGTACATGTCGGACTCGCGGCCGGTGATGTAGAGCAGCCCGCGCGCGTCGAGGCGGCCGAGGTCGCCGGTGTGGAACCAGCCGCCCTTGAGCGCCTTGGCCGTGGCATCCGGGTTGTCGTAGTAGCCCGCGAAGACCGCGGGTCCGCGACAGCAGATCTCGCCGACCTCACCGATCGCGACGCGCTGCAACTGCGCGTCGAGGATCGCGATCTCCATCCCGAGACGCGGGCGACCGCACGAGCCGACGTTCGCCTCCGGATCGTCGTCGTCGGCCGAGTGCATGGCCGGCGGCAGCACGGTGATGTTGCCGGTCACCTCGCCGAGCCCGAAGTACTGCACCAGCACCTTGCCGAGCTTCTGCAGCGCGAGCTTCTGGTCGGCGCGATACATCGGCGCGCCCGCGTAGATCACGTAGCGCAGCGACGAATGATCGAAGCGGTCGACCGACAGGTCCTCGACCAGGATCTTGACGATCGTCGGGACCGTGAAGAGATTGCTGACGCGGTGCTGCTCGACCAGTTGCCAAAATGCGGCGGGGTCCAGTCGCTCGCTCGGCAGCAGCACGGTCGCGGCGCCGCGTGCGACGTTCAGCAGCGCGTGGATGCCCGCGCCATGCGACAGCGGTGCGACCGCGATCGAGCGATCGAGCTCGGTCGTCGCGGGAATCAGGTCGGCCAGGTGATTGGTGACGACGAAGGCCATTTGGCCGTGCGTGAGCACACCGGCCTTCGGCTTGCCGGTGGTGCCCGACGTGTAGAAGAACCACAGCGGGTCTTCGTAGCCGACTGTCGCGGCCTCGATCGAATGTCCCTCGTGCTGCTCGATCAATGCTTCGTAGTCGTGCTCGCCCGGCCGCGCCGCACCGATCGCGATGACCAGCTCGAGCGTGTCGGACGCCGCCTTCACGGCGTCGACGTGATCGACGAAGACCGACTCGTAGATCATCACGCCGGCATGGCTCGATGCGCCGAGATACGCGACCTCGGGCGGGGTCAGCCGGAAGTTGGTCGGCACCCATACGCAGCCGAGGCGGAACGCGACCCAGCAGCTCTCGAAGAGCTGCAGGTTGTTGCGCGACTGGACGAGGATCTTGTCGCCCGAGCGCACGCCCAGCCCATGCAGCGCCACGACCATCGCGTCGACCCGCGCATCGATCTCGCGCCACGTCCATTGCCGGTCGCCCTGGATCACGCCGGGCAGTTCGGGGAAGAGCCGGGCCGTCTGCGTCAGCAGCTGGCCAAGGTTCATGACTTGCGCGTCGTTCATGCGGGTCAGGCCGCCTCGAGGATGCTCAGATAGTTCGCGACGGCTGCACCGCCCATGTTGAAGACGGCACCGCGTCGTGCGTTGGCCACCTGCATGTTGCCTGCCGTACCGGACAACTGCATCGCCGCCATCACGTGCTGCGAGACGCCGGTCGCGCCGATCGGATGGCCGCGAGACTTGAGGCCGCCCGACGGATTGATCGGTAACGAACCTGCCATCGTACTGACGCCGTCGAGTATCACGCGCGCGCCCTGGCCGTGCGGCGCGAGGCCCATGGCCTCGTACTCGAGCAGTTCGGCGATCGTGAAGCAATCGTGGGTCTCGACGAATTGAAGATCGCCCAGCGATGATTGCGAGGTGTCGAGACCCTTGGCCCACGCGCGCGTCGCACCCTCGAAGCGCGTGGGATCGCGGCGCGACAGCGGCAGGAAGTCGTTGACCTGCGTGCGCGAGCGCCAGCGGATCGCTGGCACCTGGGCACTGGATGACGGCTCGGTCGACAGCACCAGCGCCGCAGCGCCGTCGCTGACCAGCGAGCAGTCGGAGCGCTTGAGCGGACCGGCGACGAACGGGTTCTTGTCCGACGGCGTGCGACAGAAGTCGAAGCCGAGGTCGCGCTTCATGTGCGCGTACGGGTTGTTGACGCCGTTGCGATGGTTCTTCGCGGAGATCGACGCGAGCGCATCGGACTGGTCGCCGAAGCGTTCGAAGTAACCCGACGCGATCTTGCCGAAGACGCCCGCGAAGCCGCCCGGCGTGTCGCCTTCTTCCTTGACGTACGAACACTTCAGCAGGACTTCGCCGATCTGCTGGCTCGGCAACGTGTTCATCTTCTCGTAGCCGACCACCAGCACGCGCTTCATGCGACCGCTCTCGAGCGCGTCGAGTGCGGCCCAGATCGCGGCCGATCCCGTCGCGCATGCGTTCTCCATGCGCACCGACGGCGTGAAGCGCAGCTCGGGAATGGCCACGCCGGCGATGGCACCGCCGAAGTCCTGCGGCACGAAGCCACCGTTGAAGGTGCCGATGAACACGCCGTCGAGGTCCTGCGGCTCGAGGCCAGCTAGTGCCAGGGCCGGGAAGGTGCAGTCGCGAAACAGTTGTTCGAGATCGATGGCGTCGAGCTTGCCGAAGGGGGTGTGGCCCCATCCGATGATGTGGGGAGTCTGCATGGCTGGTCCTTGAGGGTCGGGGTGCAGCGGTGTCTCGCGAACGGCGACTCCGGGTTCGGCATGTGAACCGTCGTGGCCTGTTTGTTCTTCCTGTTTGTTCGTGGCCTTGGATTTTGCGGCAGGCTCCGTTCGCCCGGACCGCCAATCTACCTCGTCGTGAAGAAAGGGAAGCACGATATGAACCGATGGCGGGTCCTCGGGCCACAGGTCTTTTTCAATCGCGGTCGCCCGACCGTTCGTAGTGCGTGGTGATGGCCGAGTCGTCGAGTGCGCCGAGTCCGCGTGCCGAGGTCTCGATGAAGGCCAGGTAGGCGGCGTGCGCGAGGGCGGCCGGGAAGCGCGCCTCGCGCGTCGCGTCGAGGACCAGCGACAGGTCCTTGACGAAGATGTCGACCGCCGACGTGATGTGGTCGAAATCGCACGCGATCATGCGCGGGCCGCGGTCGGCGAGCATCCATGAGCCGGCCGCTCCGCTCGACAGGATCTCCAGCGTCAGGTCCAGCGGCAGGCCCTGGCGACGAGCCAGTGCCAGTGCCTCGCCGGCGGCCGCGAGGTGGACGCCGCAGAGCAGCTGGTTGAGGACCTTCATCTGCGCACCGGCTCCGGCCTGGCCCAGGTGATGGACGCGTGCGCCGAAGGTCGCGAGCACGGGACGTGCTTCGTCGAAGGCTTCCTGCGTTCCTGACCCCATGATCGTCAGCGTTCCCGCGACCGCACCGACCGCGCCACCGGTCACGGGGGCGTCGACCAGCGCGATCGAATGTTGGATGAGGCGTGCAGCGAGGCCGCGCACGTAGCTCGGGTCCATCGTGCTGCAGGCGATGAACACGGTGCCGGGCGGCAGATGGCCGACCATGCCCTCGTCGCCGAACAGCACCGCTTCGGTCTGCTGTGCGTTGACGACGAAGCAGACGACGATGCGGACCTGTAGCGCCAGTTCGGCCGGTGACGCGACGGTGGTACCGCCCTGTGTTCGCAGCCACTCGAGCGCGGCCTCGCTGACGTCGCAGCCAACCACGTCGTAGCCCTTGGCCAGCAGGTTGCTCGCGGCGCCCCGACCCATCGCACCGAGCCCGATCAGCCCGACCTTGGTGCGCGAGCTCATGACGACAACCATCCCTTGATGGACGCGGTGACTGCCGTGGTCGAGATGCCGTAGCGGTCGTGCAGCGTGGGCAACGCACCGGCGTCGAGGAATGCGTCGGGCAGGCCGATGTGACGGAAGCGCGGCGCGACGCCCGAACGCATCAACAGGCCCGCGATCGCCTCACCGAGGCCGCCGATCACCGAATGGTTTTCCGCCACCACGACCAGTCGACCGCTGCGCTGCGCCTGTTCGAGCAGGGTCGCTTCATCGAGCGGCTTGATGGTCGGCACGTGCAGCACGGCCGCGTCGACGCTGTCGGCCTGCAGTTGCGCTGCAGCCTCCAGCGCGCGCATCGTCATCAGTCCGGTCGAGACAATCAGCACGTCGCGGCCGTCGCGCAGGAGCGCGGCCTTCCCGAGCTCGAAGCGATAGTCGTACTCGTCGAGCACCAGTGGCACGTTGCCGCGCAAAAGACGCATGTAGACCGGCCCCGGGTGCGCCGCGATCTGCGGCACCGCCTGCTCGATGTCGAGCGCATCGCACGGGTCCACGATCGTCAGGCCGGGGATGCACCGCATCATCGCGAGGTCTTCCGTCGCCTGGTGACTCGGGCCGTAGCCTGTCGTCAGGCCCGGCAACGCGCAGCAGATCTTGACGTTGAGATGCTCCTCGGCGATCACCTGATGGATGAAGTCGTAGGCTCGGCGCGTGGCAAAGACCGCGTAGGTGGTCGCGAAAGGCACGAGCCCTTCCTTGGCCATGCCGCCGGCCGATGCCATCAATAGCTGCTCGGCCATGCCCATCTGGAAAAAGCGGTCTGGGTAGGCTTGCGCGAAGAGATGCAGGTCGGTGTACTTGGCGAGGTCGGCGGTCATGCCGACGACATCCGGTCGGCTGGCGGCCAGCTCGACGAGCGCCTTGCCGAACGGCGCGGCCTTCACGCGCTGCCCCTCGCCCGCGATGGACGCGATCATCGCGGACGTGGTGAGGCGCGGCTTGCCTGCGACGACGGCGCTCATGCGTTTGCTCCTTCGGGTTGCTGGCCATCGAGGATCGCGAGCGCCGCCTGCCACTCGGGCGGATCGACGCGGATGAAATGGTTCTTCTCGCGCGCCTCGAGGAAAGGCACGCCCTTGCCCATCAGCGTGTCGCAGAGGATCACGCGCGGCTGCGGCCCGCTCCACGCACGCGCCGTGTCGAAGGCCATCAGCACCGCGGGCAGGTCGTTGCCGTCGATGCGCTGGACGTGCCAGCCGAACGCGGTCCATTTGTCGACTAGCGGTTCGAAATTCATCACCGTGGACGGCGTGCCATCGGCCTGCTGCTGGTTGAGGTCGACGAGGCAGATCAGGTTCGACAGGCCGTGGTGTGCAGCGGCCATCGCGGCTTCCCAGGTCGCGCCTTCGTCGAGTTCGCCATCGGACATCGAGTTGTAGACGAACGCTGCGTTCCTCTTGTGTCGCAAGGCCAGCGCCATGCCGACCGCGATCGACAGGCCCTGGCCGAGCGAGCCGCCCGAGATCTCCATGCCCGGCGTGTACATCGCCATGCCCGACATCGGCAGTCGGCTGTCATCGCTGCCGTAGGTCTCGAGGTCGGTCTCGGCGACGATGCCGGCCTCGATCAGCGCGGCATACAACGCGATCGCGTAGTGCCCGTGCGACAGCAGGAAGCGGTCACGGCCGTCCCAGTGCGGGTCGTCGGCGCGGAAGTTCAGCGCGTGGCCGTAGGCCACTGCAAGCACGTCGGCCCAGCCCAGCGCCTGGCCAATGTAGCCCTGCCCCTGGACCTCGCCCATGCGTAGCGCGAAACGCCTGATCCGGTAGGCTGTCGCCTGCAATGCCGACAGGGGCGAAGACTGCGTGACGAGCACCGCGTGATCTGATTTCATGGCGCACCTTCGACGAACGAGCGTTGCCGCGAAGGCGCGAGGCCTCGATGCGGGGTCGGGCATTCTTCCCATCCGCGCGCTTCGCCACAAGCCCGAAAAATTCAAGGTGGATTGAAAAATCCGCTCATCCGGATCTTCCCCATGCGCTTTCCGCCGTTCAAGGGACTGCTCGCCTTCGACGCCGTGGTGCGTCTCGGCAGCATCAGCAAGGCGGCCGAGGAACTCAACCTCACCGTGTCGGCGGTCAGCCACCAGATCGCTAACCTCGAGGCGTTCGTCGGTCGACAGCTGTTCAACCGGTCTTCACGCGGCCTCACGCTGACGATCCTGGGCGAGCGCTTCCGGCGCGACGTGACCGGAGCCCTGACCCTGATCGCATCCGCTGCGCAGAACGTGAGGTCGGATGAAGTGACCGAGGTGCTGCGGATCCATTCGGTGCCGACCTTCGCGAGCCTGTGGCTGATGCCGCGACTAACGGCCTTTCGCGCCCAGCATCCCGAACTGCGCGTGCAGCTCTCGGCGACCTACGGCGACACCGACTTCTCGCGCGGGGAGATCGACCTCGACATCCGCTACGGCGTGGTCCGGGGGCGAGACCTGCACATCGAGACGCTGTTCTCCGAGGAGATCCTGCCGTTGATCAGCCCGCAGCTGAAGGCGAGCTTGAACATCCGCACGCCCGGCGACCTGGTCGAGCAGGACCTCATCCTGTCGGAACTGACCGTCGTCCAGTGGCCGCACTGGTTCGCGGCGCACGGTGTTCCCGTGAGCCCGGCGAGCTACGGCCTCGCGTTCGACCGGACGTCGATGGTTCTCGACGCCGCGACGCAGGGACTGGGTATTGCGCTGGACAGCGACCGCACGGCTGGCACGGCGCTCAGGCGCGGCGATTTGGTGCCGGTCTTCGAGGACCGCAAGGGGATGACGGTCACCGCGCACCACTTGGTCTATCCGCGGGCCCACGCGCAGTGGGACCGGGTGGAGAAGTTCACGCATTGGTTGCGCAGCGAGGCCGCCAAGAGCTAGATCCACTGGCGTTCCGACTGCCGCCCGCCATAGGCGATGGCCAGACCGAGCGCCGCGACCGACGTCACGCCGATCATCCCGAGCACCGTCTCCGGGATCCACCAGGTCGGCAGCCCGGGGAACACGTCGCTCAGCCAGCGCGCTGTGTGACGCGGCTGCATCTGGCGCAGCGACGACGTGAGGATCTGCGCGACGACGCCGGCCACCACCTGGAAGGCGGCGAAGCGATACAGCACGCGGCCGATCAGGGTGACGCGGTGGGGCTGGGAAAGCAGGAACATCAGGATCAGATCGGACATCTTCGGCTCCGCGGATGGTTTGATTCCGATGATCTTAGATCATCAAAATGATCAGCACAAGCCTTTCCGAAGATGATGTGGTGCCCGAGTCGGTATCATGGCGTGATGAGTACCCAGTCCAGGCATCGCACCGAACTCCTCGCCGGTTTGACCCGCACGCAGGCTGAGCGGCTGTCGCACATCGACTTCCGGCTCTACTTCCTCGGGGAGCTACGACGGCTCGACGTGTCCGACAAGTTCGGGACGGGGCCGGCGGGCGCGACGCGCGACATCGCGATGTATCGCGAGATCGCTCCGCGCAACCTGGTGCTCGATCCGTCGGACAAGATTTACCGGCCGAGCGACGTCTTCCACCCGGTCTTCGACCACGCGCCCGAGCGGGTCCTGACCGCGCTTTCGCAGGGTTTCGGCGAAGGGTTCGGCACGGTGAGCGGCTCGCTGGTGCGCTGCGAGTTCCCGTTGTCGCTGAACGTTCCGGCCATGGCGATCCTCGCGCCCGTCACGCGGGCGATCCATCGGGGCCGGGCGGTGAACCTGCGTTATCACTCGACGTCGAGCGGCGCCAGCCAGCGCGAGATCGTGCCGATCGCGCTGATCGACACGGGCATCCGCTGGCACGTGCGCGCCTACGACCGGAAGTCGCGCGAGTTTCGCGACTTCGTTTTCACCCGCATGAGCGATGCCGTAGTGATCGAGGACAGCCCGATCGCGACCGAGGAGTCGGCCGACCACGACGTGCAATGGAACCGCATCATCGAGCTGGAGCTGGTGCCGCATCCCGGCTATGCGGACACGAAGATCGTGCGCATGGACTACGACATGCCGGACGGCGTATTGAAGGTGCGCGTGCGCGCGGCGAACGTCGGCTACATGTTGCGTCGATGGAACGTCGACTGCTCGCCGGACCACAGCCTCGAAGGGCCGGAATACGCGCTCTGGCTCAGGGACGCGCTCGCGCTGTACGGCGCGAGCAATGCCGTCCTGGCGCCGGGCTATCGGGATCCGCGGGCAGTGAGTGGGTCGACCGGAAGAGGGCAACGCAGTTAGCGACGGAACGTGAGCCGATCGCGGCTCACGTTCCGTCAAGGGCTCATCAGGCCAGATCGAAGCGATCGAGATTCATGACCTTGGTCCACACCGCCACGAAGTCGCTCACGAACTTCTGCTGTGCGTCCGAGCACGCGTAGACCTCGGCGATCGCTCGCAACACCGAGTTGGAACCGAACAGCAGGTCGACCCGGGTACCCGTCCACCTGACCTGGTCGGACTTGCCCACGCGTGCCTCGTACAGACCCTTGGCCGCAGCCGCCGGCTTCCAGCTGGTGTTCATGTCGAGCAGGTTCACGAAGAAGTCGTTGGTCAGGGTCTCGGGTTGGTCGGTCAGGACACCCAGCGACGAGTTCGCGCTATTGGCGTTCAGCACGCGCATGCCGCCCACGAGCACCGTCATCTCGGGTGCCGTCAGCGTCAGCAACTCGGCCCGGTCGATCAGCAATTCCTCGGCTGTCCGGCGATGCCCGTCGGCGAGATAGTTGCGAAAGCCGTCCGCGGTGGACTCCAGTGCCGAGAACGATTCGACATTGGTCTGTTCCTGCGACGCGTCGCTACGACCCGGCGTGAACGGTGCCTGCACGGCGTGGCCGGCGTTTTTCGCAGCCTGCTCGACGCCCGCGCAACCCCCCCCAGCACGATCAGGTCGGCGAGCAAGATCTTCTTGCCGCCGGATTGCGCGCCGTTGAAGTCCTGCCGGACCTTCTCGAGCGCCGCTAGCGCCGTCTGCAACGCGCCCGGGTCGTTGCAGGCCCAGTCCTTCTGCGGCGCGAGGCGAATGCGCGCGCCGTTGGCGCCACCGCGCTTGTCGGTGCCGCGGAAGCTCGAAGCCGAGGCGAATGCCGCAGCCACGAGTTGCGCGATCGACAGGCCCGACGCCAGCAGCTTGCTCTTCAGCGCAGCGACGTCCTGCTCCGAGACCAGCGGGTGATCGACGGCCGGTACCGGGTCCCTGCCACAGCAGTTCTTCCTTCGGCACCAAGGGGCCGAGGTAGCGCGTGATTGGCCCCATGTCGCGATGCGTCAGCTTGTACCAGGCGCGCGCGAAGGCATCGGCGAACTGATCGGGGTTCGCATGGAAGCGCTTCGAGATCTCCAGGTAGGCCGGGTCGGTGATCATCGCGATGTCGGTCGTCGCCATGAACGGGGCATGCTTTTTCGACGGGTCGTGCGCATCGGGCACGGTGCGCGACGCCTCCGCGTTCTTCGGCGCCCCCTGCTTGCCGCCGCCCGGGCCGCGGATCAGTTCCCATTCGTGGCCGAACAGGTTGTCGTAATAACCGTTGTCCCACTGGATCGGGTCGTTGGTCCAGGCGCCCTCGAGGCCGCTGCTGATCGCGTCGCTGCCCTTGCCCGTGTTGAAGCTGTTGATCCAGCCGAAGCCCTGATGCTCGATGCCGGACGCCACGGGTTCCGGGCCGACGTACTTGCCCGGGTCGGCTGCGCCGTGGGTCTTGCCGAAGGTGTGTCCACCGGCGACCAGCGCGACCGTCTCTTCGTCGTTCATCGCCATGCGAGCGAAGGTCTCGCGGATGTCGCGCGCCGAAGCCATCGGATCGGGATTGCCGTTGGGGCCTTCGGGGTTCACGTAGATCAGGCCCATCTGTACCGCACCCAGCGGGTTGTCGAGCTCGCGGTCACCGGTGCAGCGGTTGTCGGCCAGCCACTTGTCTTCGGGGACCCAGTAGATGTCGAGCGGTTCCCATACGTCTTCACGGCCGCCCGCGAAGCCGAAGGTCTTGAAGCCCATCGTCTCGCGTGCACGGTTGCCGGTCAGGATCAGCAGGTCGGCCCAGGAGATCTTGCGACCGTACTTCTGCTTGATCGGCCACAGCAGCCGGCGTGCCTTGTCGAGGTTGGCGTTGTCGGGCCAGCTGTTCAACGGCGCGAAGCGCTGCGTGCCGAAGCCCGCTCCGCCACGGTCATCACCGGCGCGATAGGTACCCGCGCTGTACCAGGCCATGCGGATGAAGAACGGACCATAGTGACCGTAGTCGGCCGGCCACCACTCCTTGGAGTCGGTCATCACCGCGTCGATGTCCTCCTGCACGGCATCCAGTTCGAGCGTCCTGAATTCCGCGGCGTAGTCGAAGTCTTCGCCCATCGGATCGGCCAATGGCGAATTCTGTTGAAGGACTTTGAGGTTCAACCACTCCGGCCACCATTTCTGGTTGGCATGGGCCGCGGTCGGCGTCGTTGCATGATTGGCGCCCAGGACGGGGCACTTGTCGATGCGCTTGAAGACCTGATCTACCTTTCTTTTTTTTGCCTTTCAGTGAGTCGGTAGTGATGACTGGAGCGGTGAAGATCCTCCCCGGGATCGCCATGTACTGGTCGAGGGTCGTCTGGGTGAGTCGTTCGTCCCTGGCTTCGCGCAGCCGGAAAGACCGCGCGAATTCTTGATCAAGTCCGGTGGTCGTCGCGGGCGAAGCGACGGGGTCGTGCGGCTGTCGCGAGCTTGGCCGTCGGCGCGGTCCGAGTGTCCACCTTTTCAGAGACCGCAGCAGCTTCGCGACAGGCCGGGCAGCGCCCCCAGTAGATCACTTCGGCTTCGTCGATCTCGAAGCCGTGCGCTTCCTTGGCCGTGAGGCACGGGGTCGCACCGACTGCGCAGTCGATGTCGGAGGTCGCGCCGCAGTGGCGGCAGATCAGATGATGATGGTTGTCGCCTACCCGATCTTCGTAGCGCCCGGCCGATCCGGGCGTCTGGATGCGGCGCACCAGCTTGTTCTGGACCAGGATCGCCAATGCGTCGTAGACGGCCTGACGGGAAACCGTGCCGATCGCGGCGCGAACGTCGCTGGTCAGCTCGTCGGCCGTGGCATGCGGCCGGGCCGCCACGGCCCGCATCGTCGCCATGCGCTGCGCAGTCACCTGCAAGCCGTGCCGCTGCAACTGCTGCCTGATGTCGTTGTCCATGGCGCATCCTAGAGGAAGATTCTGGACCGTATCAACAATCGGAACTCGTATGGAATATCCATGCAGATCGGTTTGCCGCTTGCCACCCCATAAAAAAAGGGGCCGTCGATGACGGCCCCTTTCGTTTGGCACAGCCAAACCTGTCGATCACCCGGGAAAGCTCACACGCTCCGCGGCGTCGACATTCCAGACCGCGTGAGCCGCGGCACTGGCGATCAGTTGATCGGCTTGTCGCCGACCTTCGCTGCGCGCTTCGCCTTGCGTGCGGCCGAACGCTCCGCCTTGGTCATTTTGGCGGGCGCCACTGCATCGGTCGTCGTCGCGGCCGGTGCCTTCATGGCCGGCTTCGTGAACTTGCCCGGGCTGCCTGCAGCTGGCTGCGATGGCGGGACGTCCGGGGTCTGGGCGAATGCAGTCATGGACGACAGCGACAGCAGGGCGATTGCGATGGTTCTCTTCATGGTCAACTCCTCTTTGTAAAATCAGTGGTTCTTGGGCTGTTAAGGCGGGAAAGGGACTTGCTTGGTTCACGACCCATCACAGTTATTCTGAAAATGCCCCTTGAGCTTACCGTCGCACGGGGTCTGACGGAAGCGAGTGTGTGCTTTTTGCGAATCGCCAACCCCCACCATCATGCTCGACCTGCGCAATCTGACCCGTCAATTCGTCCACAGCGGCCTGCTCAAGGCCATCTACCTACGCCCGCAACGCGGCGTCGAAGCCATCCCCGTCGACGCGGTCGACGCCTTCGAAGGTCGGGGCCTCGCCGGCGATCGAAGCGCCGATCGCCCGAGCAGCTCGTCGGTGCCGAGCAAACGGCAAGTCACCCTGATCCAGGCAGAGCATCTGCCGTTGATCGCGCGCTGGACCGCCCGGCCTTCGCTGGACGCGAAGATCCTGCGGCGCAACCTCGTGGTCTCCGGCTTCAACCTGCTGGCCGCCCGCTCGCCGTTCGCCGACCAGGCGCTGCGCGTCCTGGTCGGGAACGAGGTGATCCTGGTCGTCACCGGAGACTGCGCTCCCTGCTCGAAGATGGAAGCCGATGCGGCGCTCGGGCCAGGCGGCTACAACGCGCTGCGTGGGCACGGCGGCGTGACCGCCCGGATCGTCCGTGGCGGCACCTTGCGCGTCGGTGACGTGGTGCGGGTCGTGCCGGACTGACTGGTCCTCTCAGCGATGGCGACCGTGTCCACCACCCCAACCCCAGCCGAAACGGCCGCCGATGTAGAGCGGCAGGCCGACGTGTCCGTAGCTGTAACCGTAGGGTCCGTACGGGCCATAGGGATAGGGGTCGTACACGGGGGCCGGATACGCCGGGTAGGCGGGATAGGGTGCGGGATAGGCGACCTGACCGACCGGCAGGGCGTCGACCGGACCGGCGTCCGGCGGGGTCTTGGCCACGGGGCTGACCGCGAGCGCGATCTGGCTGCCCGGATCGCGGGCCAGTCGCGCGGTGCGCTGCCGCCCGTTGAACGTGTAGACGACGTCGTAGCCGATGACGCGATTCTCGACCGCGCGCGTGTAGACGCAATTGGTCGTGGTCACCGCTTGCACCGGGGCGCTGGCCGCCTCGACCGAGTTGCCCACCGCCGCTCCCGTGAGGGCACCGACCCCGGTCGCGAGCGCTCGACCTGCGCCGGCGCCGAGCGCGTGACCGGTCAGTCCGCCGATCACCGCGCCGACGATCGCGCCGCCGCCGCTTGGCGGAGCCTGGACGTAGCCCTGCTGATCGGCGCACTGCTGGCGGGGCACCATGACCGGTCGGGCCACCAGCGTGGACGAAATCACGGTGCCGTATTCGGTGCCGAACGCCGCACTGCATGCGGTTGCGAGGCCGATGGCTATCAGGAATGGACGGGGCTTGTTCATGAGGTTTCCTGCCTGCGGGCGACCGGCAAGAGCGCAAGCGCGCATTGTTCGACTCGCGCACCCCGGGAAAGATGGCGGTGCGCCGTTCCGTGACATCTGAGCCGGCGCCGCAAGATCGTCTTTCAGAAAGCCTCAGGGCGGCGTTGCGGCCTTGACGGGTGCGGTCGTGTCGGTGGCTGCCTTCTTCGTCGGCGTCGCGACATGCTTGCTGCGGTCGCCGACGATGATGATCGACGGATTGACGCCGCCCGTTGCACGGGGCGCGGCCTTGGCCTTCGGCTTCTGCGTCTCGACGATCACCGAGCCCGCTTTCGCATCGGGCGTCTGCGCCAGTGCGGGCAGCGGGTACGACAGCGTGGCGATGGTGATCGACGCGACGCGCGTGGTCCAGTTCGTCTTCATCGGGCGATCCCTTCGGTCGATGGCGTGGACCGCCTGTATGAACCAGAACGCCGGGTCCCGCAAGACGCGGTCAGTGCGAGCGCTGTGCGATCTCGTACTTGCGTGGCTGCGTGAGCACCTCGTGCCGCAAGGCATCGTCGCGCTCGGTGGCGGTCATCAAGCCGCGTCCCAGCACGACCTCGCGCACGTTGGCCCCCGTTGGCGAAGGCTTCCGCCGCGACCGACGTCGCGGCGGCATAGCCGATGAAGGGGTTGAGCGCCGTGACGAGCGAGATCGATCGTTCGATGCTGTAGCGCAGGCGATCGGGATTCGCGGTGATGTCGACGATGCAGCGATCGGCCAGCGTCGTGCACGCGTTGGTCAGGTGCTTGAAGCTCTTGTGGAGCGCGTTGAAGATGATCGGCTCGAAGGCGTTGAGCTGCAGTTGTCCGGCCTCGGCCGCGAAGGTCACCGTGAGGTCGTTGCCGAAGACCTCGAACGCGACCTGGTTGACGCCCTCGGGGATCACCGTGCCGATCGCGGTCGCACCGAGGTTGATCTCGCGGATCAGGGCCGATGCCTCGGTGAGGCGGAGGATGTCCTCGCCGAGCATCACGTCGTAGGTCGAGAACTCCTGGCCGAGCGTCATCGGCACGGCGTCCTGCAACTGCGTGCGCCCGATCTTCATCAGGCCCGCGAACTCCACCGACTTGGCGGCGAAGGCCGCCCGCAGATGTTCCATCGCCTGCAACAGTCGCTCGATCGCGAAGCAGGTCGCGATGCGGATAGCCGTCGGATACACGTCGTTGGTGCTCTGGGCCATGTTGACGTGCTCGTTCGGATGCAGGTGCTGGTACTCGACGCGGCGATGGCCGAGCAGCTCCAGCGCGCGGTTGCAGATCACCTCGTTGGCGTTCATGTTGGTCGAGGTGCCGGCGCCGCCCTGGATCACGTCGACGACGAACTGGTCGTGCAGCGCGCCGCCACGGATCTCCTTGCAGGCCGCGACGATCGCGTCGCGCAAGCTCGGCGCGAGCAGGCCCAGTTCCGTGTTGGCTTCGGCCGCCGCCTGCTTGACCGAGGCCATGGCGATCACCAGTTCCGGGAACGAGGCGATGGTGATGCCGGTGATCCGGAAGTTCTCCTGCGCCCGCAGCGTGTGGACCCCGTAGTACGCCTCGGCCGGTACCTCGCGGTCGCCCAGCAGGTCGCGCTCGATGCGGACTTGCGTCATGGCGCGGCTTTCTGTCGAAGGGTGAGCGGTGTCGTTCATTTTCACCGATAAATGCACGCGCGACGATGTGCGAAAGTCGGGTCACGATCCATCCATCGCCTCGGGGCCCTTCATGTCGACTCGATCGCAGCAACTCGCCGAACGCCTGATCCGCAACTACAACGACGTCGAACTCGAGCACCAAATCCGGCCTCCGCTCTACGACACGCTCTGCGCGCGGCTGGGTGTCGGAACGGTGGCCGGCAAGCTCGGCGCCTCGATCGATAACGTGCCGCCGGGGCAGCGCTCGTGTCCCTATCACTTCCACTACGCGCAGGAAGAGATGTTCGTCGTGCTCGAGGGCAGCGGCACGTTGCGCGTGGCCGACGAGATGCTGCCGCTGCGCGCGGGCGACGTGATCTTCATCCCGCCGGGGCCCGAGTATCCCCATCAACTCATCAACACGTCCGACGCGCCGCTGAAGTACCTGTCGATCAGCACGCGCGAGACGCCCGAAGTGTGCGAGTACCCGGACTCGGGCAAGTACATGGCCAGCGCGAAGGCGCCGGACGGCACCGCGTTCGAAGGCCTGCAGCGCGCGGCCGGAAACGTCGACTACTGGGACGGCGAACCCTGAGCGTGCGGCCGTGCAGACCTGGCCGCGGCCCGAGACCTTGGCTTTCTGCAGCGCCGCTTCGGCCCGCGCGAGTACCTTTTCGACCGAGCCGGCAAGCCCTGCGAAGTGCGTGATGCCGATGCTGGCCGACGCCGTGAGATCGGCGTCCTCCACGACGAACGGCAACTGCATGCCGGTCTGGATCTCGGCGCCCTTGAGGGCCTGCCCTTCGCCCGCCAGGCCTTCCAGCACGATGACGAATTCGTCGCCGGCATAGCGCGCGACGATGTCGACCTCGCGCACGCAATGGCGTGCCCGCGCCATGACGTCGGTCACGTGTTCCACGAAGTGCTGGCGGTTGGCGAGGCCGGTGAAGGCGTCCGTGCGGGCGAGCGCGTCGAGCAGGCGCTGCGTCTCCCGCTGCGCGCCGATGTCCTGGTGCGTGCCGACGATGCGGATCGGCTGACCGGCCGCGGTCTTGTGGACGACCACGGCGCGGCACAGCAGCCAGACCCAGTGCCCGGCGCGGTGGCGCATGCGCAGCGTGCATTCGTAGTGCGACGAGCCGCTCGCGAGGTGTTTCTTCAGCGCGGCGTCCACCCCGGGCCCGTCGTCGGGATAGATCAGGTCGCGCCAGTTGACGCGCTCCGCGGTCGCCTCGGCCTGCGGGATGTCGAGCATCTCGCGCTGCTGCTTGTTGATGGTCCACTGACCGCTCGTCACGTGCAGGTCCCACATCCCCAGGTCGCCGCCCTGCAGCACGAGGTCGAGCAGTTCGGTCCCGCGCTCGTGCTTGAGGCGGGCCTCGTCGGTCAGGATCTCCTGGCGCCGCACCTGGCGCGTGGCTTCCGCGGCCGCCTGGCGCGTCTTGAGCAAGCCGGCCGCCTGACGGGCGAGGATCTGCAGGCAACGCTTCTGCGCGTCGTCGAGCGTCCGCGGTCTGGTATCGATGACGCAGACCGTGCCCAGCGCTTCGCCACCGTCGGTGACGATCGAAACGCCCGCGTAGAAGCGGACATTGGCCCCGCCTGGTGACCAGGGGGCTGTCGACGAAGCGCGCGTCACGTTGCGTATCGTGGATCGAGAACACGTCGTCGGGCGCGAGGATCGCGTGCGCGCAGAACGACAGGTCGCGATGCGTCTCGGAGGTCTGCAGGCCCACCTTCGCCTTGAACCATTGACGGTCCCGATCGACCATCGAGATCAACGCGATCGGCGTGCCGCAGATCTGCGACGCCAGCGTCACAAGGTCGTCGTAGGCCTGCTCGGACAGGCTGTCGAGGATCTGGATCTTCGTCAGCGCCTGCAGGCGCTGTGACTCGTTGCTCGCCGGCAACGCGACGGCGCGCTGTTCGCGAGGGACCTGCTCCATGCCCATCCACGCGAATGGTCAGTCGCGATTCGGGCCTTCGTGGAACGGCGGTTCGGAGGGCGACATGGCGGGCGTTCTTCCGGGGTCGGCGACGCGTCAGCTGACTGAAGGACGGGCTTCCGCCTTTTCGGCCATGAACTTTCGAACTGAAGGGGTCAGGGCAAGGGCACGAACTTCTGCGCGCGCTTGCCGGTGTCGACCTCGCCGAAATAGAGGTTGCCGCCCGAATCGATCGCCAGGTCGTGGATCCAGTGGAATTCGCCGGCGTAGCGCCCCGGGCGTCCGAGCGTGCTCAGCACTTCGCCGGTCTGGCGCGACAGCGTCAGCACCTGGTTGTTGCGACCGTCCGCGAGCAACAGCCAGCGCTGCTGCGGATCACGCGACAGCACGAGGTCCCACACCGAGCCGTTGCCCGACGTCAGCGGCTCGATCGTGATCTCCTTCACGAAGCGGCCATCCTTGTGGAACACCTGGATGCGGTTGTTCAGCCGGTCGCAGACGTAGACCAACCCGTCGCGCGCGATGCGGACGCAATGCACCGGGTTGCCGAACTGCGTGAGCTGTGCCTCGGTCGGCGGCGCGGTCCGTCGCAGGTTGGGCTTGTCGAGATCGCTGGGCGGCTTGCCGTACGCACCCCAGGTCCGCTTGAAGCCGCCGGTGGTCGCGTCGAACACGATGACCCGCTTGTTGTAGTAGCCGTCGGCGACGTAGACCTCGTTGGCCGGCCCGTCGACCTCGACGCCCGCGGCCTGTCCGAGACGCGTGGTGTCGGCGTTGCCGGTCTGCGGGCCGACCTTGCCGATCTGCAGGACGAAGCGCCCGTCGCGCGTGAACTTGAGGACCTGTCCGTCCTTCTCGCCGTTGCCGGTGATCCATACGAAGCCCTGCGCATCGACGTGGATGCCGTGCTCGTTCTGCGGCCAGTCGTAGCCGGCACCGGGGCCGCCCCACGACCGCAACAGGTTGCCATTCGCGTCGAATTCCAGGACCGGCGGGGCCGGTGCGCAGCACTTCGACTGCGCAGGCACGAGCGTCGCACCGCGCTCGTCATCGGTGAGGCTGCCCGGACGCTGCAGCATCCACACGTGATCGTCGGCATCGGTGGCGATGCCGCTCACCTGGCCGAGGATCCAGTTGTTCGGCAGTGCCTTCGGCCACGTGCCGTCGACCCGGTACTTCGGAACGGCTGTGCCGCCCCCGTCGGGTGCCGACGCGCAACCGCCGATGAAAAGGATCAGTGCGAGAGGCAGGGACGCGACGGCCCACGTGCGAAACGAGTGCTTCATGCGAGTGGTCTCCGGGTGGTGACGGTCGAGGCTCTTCGGCCTTCGAGTCGCTTGCGGCTGCGACAGGGGAGAGATTCTGCGCGCCGACCGGCGTCTTAGCTACCGCCCCATGCGGATGGGCTCTTCGCGCTCCGCGAGGAAGTAGGCGAGCACGGCCAGCACCGCGACCTGGCGTCGCATCGCGTCCGGGTCGACCTTGTCGAACGTGTCGGCCGGCGTGTGATGCAGGTCGAAGTAGTGACGGCCGTCGACCAGCGGTGCGAAGCCCGGCACACCCGCGTCCTGCAGCGGCGCGATGTCGGAGCCTGCATGTCCTTCACGCCGGTCGAGCACGCCGGCCCCGATCGGTCGCAACGCCTCGAGTACCGGCGCGAGCGCCTCGCCGTTGGTCGCGTCCACCGGTGCGCGGATGCCGAGCGGCCGGCCGAGGCCGAAGTCGCTCTCGATCGCCGCCACCTGCTTCGCGATCGCATCCTTGACCGACGCGAAGTACGCCTTGCTGCCGCGCCCTCCGTCTTCCTCGTTCATCCACGCGACGACGCGGATGCTGCGGCGGGGCACGATGCCCATCCGCTTGAGCAGCGCGACGGCGCCCAGCGACGCGGTCAGCCCCATGCCGTCGTCCATCGCGCCGGTCCCCAGGTCCCAACTGTCGAGATGGCCCGAGACCAGCACGACCTCTTCAGGATGCTCGCGTCCCGGCAGGTCGGCGATGACGTTGTGGCTCTGCACATCCGGCAGCGTCTGCGGGGTCAACACCAGCTTCATCGTGACCGGCCCGCGTGCAGCGAGGCGCTCGATCAGCAGCGCGTCCTCGACCGTGACCGCGGCGGCGGGGATCAGTGGACTGTCCTTCGGCCACGTCGTCGCGCCGGCATGCACGAGGCGATAGCGGACGCCGCCGACCGAACGCACCAGGGCGGCGGCGGCGCCGAGTCGTGCCAGCACGGCCGGTCCGCGGAAGCGCGGTTCGCCGCCCTGGCTGTAGGCGTCGCCGGCATAGCCGTTGTCGGCGAGCTCCTGGTCGAAGGGCACGCTGAGCAGCACGATGCGACCCCTGACCTCGGCGGCGCGCGCCTCGATCTCGGCGAAGCTGTGCACCACGAGGACCGGAGCGCTGAGTCCTTCCGCGGCCGTGGCCGACGATCCGCCGAGCGCCGTCAGCACGACCTTCTGCGTGATGCCCTCGGGACGGCCGGCATAGCCGACGAGCTCGGCGCGTTCCTCGCCGCGCACCCAGTGCGCGACCGTCACCGGCTGCAGGCGGACCTGGAATCCGACGCTGGCGAGGGCCGTGGCGACCTGCGTCACCGCCGCTTCGGCGCCGCGCGACCCGGTCAGCCGCGGGCCGACGGTATCGGCGAGGTCGGCGAGTTCCTGGTAGGCCCAGTCGCTGCCCATCGCAGCGTCGCGGATGCGCGCCAGCGTGGTCGGATCGACTTCCGCGGCAAGCACCCCGCCAACGGGCAAGACGAGCAGGGAAGCCAGGACGATCGTGACGACGGGAGCGATGCGCATGCGGACTCGGGTTCGGGGGAAAATGTCGCGCGGCGTGCGCAGCCGCGAGCATCCCACACCCTCGAATCCCGATCGACGCCATGATTTCCGAATCGCCCTCCCTGTACGTCGCCGAAACCGGCACGCCCCGTGGCAAGGGCGTCTATGCCGGACGCGACTTCGCCGCCGGCGAACTGGTGGAGACGTGCACGGTGCTGCCCTATCGCATGTCGTTCGACAAGCTCAGTCGCGAGTTGCAGCACTGCGTGTTCAACTGGTCCGAGGACGACGAGCCGACGCCTTTCCACGCCCACGCGATGGGCTTCGGCAGCTTCTACAACCACGCCAACCCGGCGAACCTGCGCTACGAAGCCGATCGGCCCCACCTTGAGATGCGCTTCTTCACGGTCGACGCGGTGGTCCGCGGCACCGAGCTGACGATCAACTACAACGCGGAGGACGGTGGTCCGACCTGGGACGACGACTACTGGTTCGCGGAGATGAACATCAAGCGGTTGTGATCCGCCTCGCGTTCAGGCCGCCGAAATTTCCTGGACCAGGCTCGGCTTCACGAGCGAGAGCCGCTCGCCGCCGGCCCAGCGACCGAGGGCGACGGCATTGAGCGGCCAGCTGATCAGGTAGCCCTGGGCCACGTCGCAGCCCATGTCGCGCAGCTGATGCAGGGCGTCGAGGGTCTCGACGCCCTCGGCGACCACCTTGAGGCCCATGTTGTGGCCGAGGTCGATGGTCGAGCGGACGATCACCGCATCGCTCGAGTCGGTCGTCATGTTCATCACGAACGACTTGTCGATCTTCAGTTCGTGGACCGGCAGGCGCTTCAGGTAGGCCAGCGACGAATAGCCGGTGCCGAAGTCGTCGATCGACAGCCGGCAGCCCGGGGCGTGCAGGCGCTCCATGTTCTTCAGCGCCAGGTCGGGGTCGCCGAGGATGGCGGTCTCGGTGATCTCGAGCGTCAGGTTGCGCGTGGGGCACGAATACTTCTCGAGCAGGTTGGCCACCATCGTGGGGAAGCTGGGCGCGATCAGGTCGCGGGTCGAGATGTTGATCGCGACGCTGGCCTCGATGCCGTCGATGCGCCACTCGCGGCACTGTGCGAGCGCGGCCTTGATCACCCACTCCGTGATGATCGAGATCATGCCGGTCTGTTCGGCGAACGGGATGAACCCGTCCGGTCGGACCAGGCCCCAAACCGGGTGCTATCAGCGGATCAGGGCCTCGACCGACAGGGCCGAGCTGTCGCGGATCTCGCGCTTCGGCTGGAAGAACAGCACGAATTCGTCATGCTCGACGGCATGCCGCAGTTCGCTCATCAGTGACAGGCGCTCCACCGACACGCGCTCGCATTGCGGGTCGTAGATCGAGTAGCCGGTCTTGTCGCGCTTGGCGACGTGCATCGCCGACTCGGCGTTGCGCGAGACCGTTTCGAGGGCGTCGCCGTGGTCCGGGTAGGCCGCGGTGCCGATGCTCGCGCGGATGTCGACGAGATGGCCGTCGTACATGAAGGGTTCTTCGAGATTCGTCAGCAGGGCCAGGACGAGCATCAGGGCGTCGTCCTGGCCCTCGGTCGGCATCACCACGGTGAATTCGTCACCGCCCATCCGCGCGATGGTGTCGGAGCCGCGCTTGAAGACTTCCTTGAGGTGCGACGCGAATTCGATCAGTAGCGCGTCGCCGCCGGGATGACCGAGCAGCGTCCGGGTCGAGAGGCCCGTGAGGCCGTCGCGATAGGCCAGGTCGAGGATCTTCTTCTCGCGTTCGGTGATGCCGTCGCGCATCTCGTCACGGCCTTCGATCTGCAGTCGCTCGCCGTATTCGCCGCCGGCGATGCGCCGCGCGAAGGTGGGGAGGGTCTTCACCGGCCGGACGATGCCCCGTGCGACAAAGATGCAGCACAGGATCGCCACCAGCATCGACAGTCCGGCGAATTCGAGGAGTTCGCGTTCCAGGATCCGGAACGGCTGCATGTAGGCGTGCAGCGAACGCTGGATCACCGTGACCGTCTGTTGCCCGCCGTAACTTTCGAGTAGCAGCACCATCGTCAGGTATTCGTCGTCCGCCGTCATCCAGGTGGTCGGCTCGGGGGAGCGCTCCATCGGCTTCGCGTCGAAGCGCGCGACCAATGCCGATGACAGATCGTTCGACAGCGTCGAAGTCACCACCTCCCAGTCCGCGTCCTTGCTGCGGGTGAGACAGGACACATCGAGTCCGGCCAGTTCGTGGAGGAGGCGGGTATCCTCATCGTCGATCGAGAAGCCGAGCACGATCCAGGCGAGGCGCGAGGGATGCTCGACCGGGACCACGAGCACCTGGTACAGGCCGCCGAGCAGCGGCACGATGGCACTCGCTTCACCCTGCTTCTCGGTCGCCTCGATCAGGCCCGGCAGCGGGAACGGCGTTCCCGCCAGCGATCCAGGCAGGACATCGGCCTCGACCCGTCGGTCCGTGCCGACCAGCAGCGCGAGTTGCGAGCTGGCCAGCGTGTCTTCGCGGGTCAGCAGTTTCGCGATCGCGGGTGACGACGGCTTCCATGAAGGTGGGGCTGTCGGCGAGCACATGGGCCGACTGCGTGAGGCGTTCGCGATCGAGTTCGAGCAGTCGCGTACGGACCCGCTGATCCGGCAGCAGCTTGTCGTTGAGACGTTCCCGCGTGTTCTTGATCCCCGCGACGTGGGTGATGACGATCGCGTCCAGCTGCATCCCGAGCAGGAGCATGACGAACAACGCGGCGATGCGGGCTTCCAGGCTTTCCGCACGACTGCCTCGAGATGGGGCCTGCCGCTGGATCACGAAGCCTTCCTGCTGAAATCCTGGCAAAAAAACGGGCACTTGCGGATCGGCAGCGTGGAAAAAACTGAATGGGACGATCTGCTGATTCGCCGCTTCGGCGACGGCGTATTTCGCGGCACTGCTCGTGCCGCGGTCGAGCCTTTCAGTGCGTCCTGACGACGTCGCCGCCCTTCATCACGAAGGCCGGGGCTTCCAGCAGGCGCACGTCGGCCAGCGGATTGCCGACGACGCCCACCAGGTCGCCGTAGCAGCCGACCGCGATCGCGCCGACGTCGCCCGACCGGCCGAGCGCGTCCGCGGCATTGACGGTCGCGGCCTGGATCGCCTGCAGTGGCGTCATGCCCCAGGTCACCATCGTCGCGAACTGCTTCGCGTTGTCGCCGTTCGGATACACGCCGCCGTCGGTCCCGAAGATCATGTGGACGCCCGCCTTGACGGCCGCCTGGAAGGTCTGGCACTGCTTCAGGCCGATCACGCGTTCCTTGTCGAGCAACTCCCTGAAGACGCCGTTCTTCTCGCCTTCCGCGAGGATGTAGTCGTCGTTGTAGATGTCCATCGAGAACCAGGTGCCGTGCGCCTTCCCGAGCTTGAACGCCTCGTCGTCGGCGAGGCTGGCGTGCTCGATCGTGTCCGCACCTGCGCGGATCGCGTCCTTGATGCCCGAAGTGCCGTGCGCGTGCACGGCCACCTTCAGCCCGAGCATGTGGACCTCGTCGACCAGCGCTTTCATCTTGGCGAGATCGTATTGCTGGCCGCCGACGGTGTCGGTCTTCGACAGCACGCCACCGGTCGCCCAGAACTTGATCACCTCGGCGCCGTACTTGCGCAGCTTGCGCACCACGGCGCGGATCGCCTCCGGACCGTCGGCCACGGCCGGAGTCGGCACGCTGATCGATGGCGGGAATTCGGTCGCGTCGCAGTGCCCGCCGGTGGCGCCGATCGCGTAGGTCGCCGGAACGATGCGCGGACCGGGAATCTGGCCCGCCTCGATGCCCTGCTTGATCGCGACGTCGTTGTAGTTGCGCGCACCGACGTTGCGGACCGTCGTGAAGCCGGCCTCCAGCGTCTTCTTCGCGTTGGCGACGCCGACCACGGTCCAGAAGTCGTCGGTGTAGTCGAGCCGGCGATAGCCGCTGTAGCGCGGGTCGCTGGTCAGGTGCACGTGCATGTCGATCAGGCCGGGCAGCAGCGTCACGCCGGGCAGGTCGACGCGTCGCGCATTCGCGAGGACGGCATCGCCCTGCGTGCCGACGGCGACGATGCGGCCGTCGGTGATCGTCAGTTGCGGCCGCTCGACCGTGCGTCCGGACACCACGTCGATCATGCGGTCGCCGGTGTCGGCCAGGGCAGGCACGGCGGACAGCACCGTCGTGCAGAAGATGACGGAACGAACGACTAGCGGCGAGACGAGGCGCATACGGGGTACGGCTGCTCGGCGCCGCCCTTCAGTGGAGGAGGCGGGTGGTTACCGCGCGACGCGCTGCTAACGCGTCAGGAAGACCTCGAGCGAGTCCGTCAGCGGACGGAAGGTGTCGATGACGGCCCGCAGTCTGTCTTCGGGGATCGCGTGCTCCTCGCAGCGGGCTGCGAGCTGTTCACGGTTGTCGATATTGACGTGGCGGGCGGAGGGGACAGTCTCGATTTCGGTGGTGTGCGACATGGGCGTGCGGCTGGGACGGGAGCGCATCAAGATCCCGATGTTCGACGATCGGAGGCGACGGCCAAACGCTGAGGCTCGGGGTTTTTCTCGTGCAGTTCCGGCGATGTCGACTTTCAGGCGGGTACTGGCTGCACGGATACACCCGCAGCCGGCAGCGCCGAGTGGAGCGCGAGTTGTTCGTCGCTCTCGAACAACTCGGCGAGCCATTCGACGAAGACCCGGACCTTGTTCGAGAGGTTGCGGTTGAGTGGATAGACGATGTGGATCGGCATCGGCTCGGGCAGCCAGTTGCCGAGCGCGATCTCGAGTTCGCCGCTCTCGATGTGCTTGCGGACGGTGCTGGTGGTGAGCTGCGCGATGCCGAGACCGGCGAGGCAGGCGTCGTAGTACACGCTCGAATCGTTGAGCGACAACGGCCCTTCCAGCGCCAGCTTGAACTGCTCGCCGTCCTTCTCGAAGTCCCATTCGAAGGTGCGACCGGTCGTCGTCGAGAAGTAGTTGAGGCACACGTGATCGGCCAGGTCGCGCGGATGCACCGGTCGGCCGTGTTTCGCGAAGTAGCCGGGCGTCGCGCAGTTGATGAAGTGCATCGTGCCGACGCGTCGCGCGATCAGGTTCTGGTCGACGATCGGTCCACCGCGCAGCGCGCAGTCGACCCCCTGTTCCACCAGGTTCACCGGCCGGTCGCTGCAGCCGAGTTCGAGGCGGATCGCCGGGAAGCGCGCCTGGAATTCGTGCATCACGGGGATCAGTTTGACCCGCGCGAACAGGGTCGCGACGTCAACCCGCAGGCGCCCGCTGACCGACGCGTGGTCGGTGGACAGCGACTCCTCGGCATCGCGCACCTGATCGAGGATCGCCACGCAGCGTTCGTAGTAGGCGGCGCCGTCGGTGGTGACCGCGACTTTCCGCGTCGTGCGATTGAGCAACCTGACCTTCAGCAGCGTTTCGAGGTCGCGAATCGACGTCGTGACGGTGGCCTTGGGCATGCCCAGGCTCTCCGACGCCCGGGTAAACCCGCCCGTGTCGACCACCCGAACGAACACTTCCATCGCTTGCAACTTGTTCATTGTTCAGATTCCTGAACAGTCATTTCGTTTCGAGGGGATTTAAAGCGCAATAGCTCATGAATATAGTGCAATTCGTGCAGCGCAACAAGAATCGTGAACATGAGCTCCCCCATCAAACTCCGCAACACCATCGCCCTCCTGATCGCGATCGGCCTGGGCGCCATCGCGCTCGGCCAGTCGATCTCCGCCGACCTGCACGTCCCGGCCGCCCGCATCATGGCGGCCGAATGCCAGGGCTTCGAAGCCCTGGCCACGGTCGGCGGCAAGCCGCTGACCTGCAGCCCGCAGGTCGCCGTGGCCGAACCGCATGCCGCGGCGGCCAACGACGTCTCGGTCGGCGCCTCGACCGTGCCTGCTGCATCGTTGGTCAAGGCATGACCATGAAGACGGCTCCGGATCGGATGAGTTGCACCGAAATCGACATCCCCGTCGACGTGCGGGTGCTGTCGATCGAGGGGCCGTCGGGTCCGCTGGATGCTCGCCTGTATCGCGCGAAGGCGCGCAGCACGGGCCTCGCGGACACGCTGGTCGTGTTCTTCCACGCGGGCGGTTTCACGTCGGGCAGCCTGGAGGAAAGCGATGGCTGCATGCGCGACCTCGCGTCTCGCATCGACGCGGCACTGCTGGCGCCGACGTACACCCAGGCGCCCGACCAGCCGTTCCCGGCGGCCGCCGAGGACGCGTATGCCGCGATCGCCGACTGCGCCGCACATCCGCGCCGCTATCAATGGACTGGCAAACGTCTCGTCGTCGGCGGCGTCGAGGCCGGCGGCAATCTCGCGGCCGTAGCCGCGCTGATGGCTCGCGATCGCGGCGGCCCGCCGCTCGCCGGGCAGCTGCTGATCTCGCCGATGCTCGACCCGGGCCTGACCAGTTGCTCGATGCGCTCCGCGGCCGCCAAGGACGTCGACGCGCAGATCGCTTCGGTGTGCGCCGAGGGCTATCGCGAATACCTGCCGCGCCCGTCGGACCGCTTCCATCCCTATGCCTGCCCGCTCGCGTCAACGCGCCTCAAGGGTCTGCCGCCGACGCTGATGGTGTCGATCGCCGGCGATCCGCTGCGCGACGAGGCCGATGCCTACGTCGCCAAGCTGCTCGCCGCCGGTGTCTCGGTACAGACCTTCGTGATGGCGGTGCCGACCGAAGCCTGTTCCCTGGTCGACGCCAACGCGCGATGTCGCGCCTCGTCCGACGACACCTCCTTCGCCGCGATGGCTTCGTTCATCGCTTCCGTTTCATGAAAGGCGACTCGCTCGAAGTCGCCCATTCCAAGACGCACCGCCTCTCCTCCAACAGGGAAACCATCATGACGACCCTCTCCTCCTCCAGCCGCCATCGTCGCCACGCGAGCCTCGCGCTGCTGGCGTTCGCCGCCACCATGCCCTTCGTCTTTTCCGCCTGCACCGACACCGTGGCGCAGACCGCGCCGCCCTCGGCGCCTCCGGTCAGCGTGGCCGCGGCGATCGAGCGCGACGTCGTCGAGACCCAGGAGTTCTCGGGTCGCATCGAAGCCGTCGATCACGCCGACATCCGTCCGCGCGTCTCGGGGACCATCGATGCCGTGCGCTTCACGCCCGGCGCCGTCGTCAGGAAGGGTGACGTGCTGGTGGTGATCGATCCGCGTCCGTATCGCGCCGAGGCCGCACGCGCCGAAGCCGCTGCGGTGAGCGCGGTCGCCAAGATCGAACTCGCGAAGACGCAGCTCGAACGCTCGAAGCGCCTGCTGGCCGACAACGCCATCGCGCAACGCGACTACGACGAGCGCCTCGCCGACACCAAGCAGCTCGACGCCGACGCGCGCGCGGCCCGCGCCACGGCCGACCTCGCGCAGCTCAACCTTGAGTTCACGCAGGTCCGCGCGCCGATCGCTGGCCGCGTGTCGAAGGCTGAGGTCACGGTCGGCAACCTGGTCGATCCGTCGGTCGTGCTGACCTCGGTCGTGTCGTCCGATCCGATCTACGCGAGCTTCGACGGCGACGAGCAGACATTCGCCCGCCTCGGCGGCCCGGTCCGCGCGCTCAACACGACGGTCAACGTCGGCCTGGTTGGCGAGGACGGCTTCCCGCACGTCGGCAAGCTCGAGTTCATCGACAACCGAGTCGATGCCGGTACTGGCAGCGTGGGCATGCGTGCTCTGCTCGACAACAAGGACGGTCTGATGGCGGCGGGACGCTTCGCCCGCGTGTTGATCGGCGGTGGCGACCAGTCGTCGAAGGTCGTGCTCGTCGCGGACCGCGCGATCGGCACCGACCAGGACCGCAAGTTCGTCTTCGTGTCGACCCCGGTCGGCGAGGACGGCAAGAGCTTCAAGGCCGAATACCGCGCCGTGAAGCTCGGTCCGGTGATCGAAGGCCTTCGTGTCGTTCGCAGCGGCCTCAAGCCTGGCGATCAGATCATCGTCAACGGCCTGCAGCGCGTGCGACCCGGTACGCCGATCGCACCGCAGGTCGTGAAGATGGAAGCGACCGTCGCACGCGGCGCGACCAGCGACGATCCGGCGAAGAGCGCACAAGGCGACGGCGCGTCGGGCGCCGGCAGGAAAGACGCAGCGCCCGCACGCTGAACGCACGACACCACTGAACGCGCCGCCTCGCGCGGCCCGCCACCGGAACTGCCAGATTGCCTGGCGGCAGGCGATCGCTTTGCCTTTCGCCGGGCTCGGCAGCCGGAAAAAAACCACAAGGGGTTCCCATGAACATCTCGAGATTCTTCATCGACCGACCGATCTTCGCGGCCGTCATGTCGATCATCATCTTCGTCGGCGGACTGCTGGCGATGTTCCGGCTGCCGGTGTCCGAGTACCCGGACGTCGTGCCGCCGTCGATCGTCGTGCACGCGCAATATCCGGGCGCCAATCCGACCGTGATCGCCGAGACCGTCGCGACGCCGCTCGAGGAGCAGATCAACGGCGTCGAGAACATGCTCTACATGTCCTCGCAGGCCACCGCCGACGGCGTGCTCACTCTGACCGTCACGTTCAAGATCGGCACCGACGTCGAGCAGGCCGAGACGCAGGTGCAGAACCGCGTGCAGCGCGCGCTGCCGCGCTTGCCGGAGGAAGTGCGGACGATCGGTGTCACGACGATCAAGAGCTCGCCCAACCTGACGATGGTCGTCCACCTCAAGTCTCCGGACGAGAGCTACGACGAGATCTACCTGCGCAACTACGCGGTGCTCAACGTCAAGGACCGCCTCGCGCGCCTGCCCGGCATCGGGCAGGTCTAACTCTTCGGTTCCGGTGACTACGCGATGCGGGTGTGGATCGATCCGCAGAAGCTCGCCGCGCGCGGCATCACCGCACCCGAAGTCGTCGCGGCGATCCGCGAGCAGAACGTGCAGGTCGCCGCCGGCGTGGTCGGCGGCTCGCCGACCAAGGACGCGCAGTTCCAGCTCTCGGTCAACGCGCTCGGTCGCCTGTCGAGCGAGGAACAGTTCGGCGACATCATCGTCAAGGCCGGTGGTGAGGATGGTGCCGTGACGCGCCTGAAGGACGTCGCGCGCATCGAGATGGGCGCGTCCGAATACGCGTTGCGCTCGCTGCTCAACAACAAGCCGGCGGTGGCGATCCCGATCTTCGAGGCGCCCGGCGCGAACGCGCTGCAGATCTCCGACAACGTCCGCAAGACGATGGAAGAGCTGAAGAAAGATTTCCCGAAGGGCGTCGACTACAGCATCGTCTACGACCCGACGCAGTTCGTGCGCTCGTCGATCCAAGCGGTCGTCGAGACGCTGCTCGAAGCGGTCGCGCTGGTGGTGCTGGTGGTGATCGTGTTCCTGCAGACCTGGCGCGCGTCGATCATCCCGCTGCTCGCGGTGCCGGTGTCGATCATCGGCACGTTCGCGGTGATGCTCGGCTTCGGCTTCTCGATCAACACGCTGTCGCTGTTCGGGTTGGTGCTCGCGATCGGGATCGTGGTGGACGACTCGATCGTCGTGGTCGAGAACGTCGAACGCAACATCGCCATGGGCCTGTCGCCACACGACGCGACGATCCAGGCGATGAAGGAAGTGAGCGGTCCGATCATCGCGATCGCGCTGGTGCTGTGTGCGGTGTTCGTGCCGATCGCGTTCGTGTCCGGCCTGACCGGCGAGTTCTATCGCCAGTTCGCGCTGACCATCGCGATCTCGACGGTAATCTCGGCGATCAACTCGCTGACGCTGTCGCCGGCCCTCGCGGCCACGCTGCTCAAGCCGCACGACGCGCCGAAGGACTGGCTCGCACGCGGCATGGACAAGGTGCTGGGCGGGTTCTTCCGGCGCTTCAATACGGTCTTCATTCGCGGCGCGCACCGGTACGAAGGCACCGTCAACGGTGTGCTCAAGCGCAAGTCGGCCACGATGGTGGTCTACGCGATCCTGATCGTCGTCGCCTTCTTTGTGTTCCGGTCGGTGCCCGCGGGCTTCGTCCCCGGTCAGGACAAGCAATACCTGGTCGGCTTCGCGCAATTGCCCGACGCCGCATCGCTCGACCGCACCGAGGACGTGATCCGTCGCATGAGCGACATCGGCCTCAAGACCGAAGGCGTCGAGTCGTCGGTCGCGTTTCCGGGCCTGTCGATCAACGGCTTCGTCAACGCGCCCAACGCCGGCATCGTGTTCTTCACACTGAAGGACTTCGATCAGCGCAGGGGCAAGGCCTTGTCCGGGCCCGCGATCGCGCAGAAGATCAACCAGCAGCTGGCGTCCATCAGCGACGCGATCATCATGGTCTTCCCGCCGCCGCCGGTGAATGGGCTCGGCACCATCGGTGGCTTCAAGCTCTATGTCGAGGACCGCGGCAACGTCGGCTACGACGAGCTCTACAAGGCGATCGGTGCCGTGCAGGCCAAGGCCGCGCAGACGCCCGAACTCGCGGGTGTGTTTTCGAGCTTCCAGGTCAACGTGCCGCAGCTCTTCGCAGACGTCGATCGCACGAAGGCCAAGCAGCTCGGCGTGCCGCTCGGCGACATCTTCAGCACGATGCAAATCAACCTCGGGTCGCTGTACGTCAACGACTTCAACAAGTTCGGCCGGACCTACCAGGTCATCGTGCAGGAGGACGAGCAGTTCCGTTCGCATGCGCAGGACCTTGGCCAGATGAAGGTCAAGAACGGCAAGGGCGAGATGGTCCAGCTGTCGAGCCTGATGTGACTTAAGGACACCTATGGTCCGGACAAGGTGCAGCGCTACAACGCGTACACCGCGGCCGACATCAACGGCGGCGCAGCCGCTGGCGTGTCGAGTGGACAGGCGCAGGTCGCGATGGGGAAGGTGCTCGACGAGACCCTGCCGAAAGGCGTGAGCTACGAGTGGACCGACCTGACCTTCCAGGACATCATCGCCGGCAACACGATGCTGATCGTGTTCCCGATCTGCGTGCTGCTGGTGTTCCTGGTGCTGGCCGCGCAGTACGAGAGCTGGACGCTGCCGCTGGCCGTGATCCTGATCGTGCCGATGTCGATCCTGTGCGCGCTGCTCGGCGTCAAGCTGACCGGCGGCGACAACAACATCTTCACGCAGATCGCGCTGTTCGTGCTGGTCGGGCTGGCGTCGAAGAACGCGATCCTGATCGTCGAGTTCGCGCGTGACCTCGAGCATGCGGGACGCTCGGTGGTCGAGGCCGCGCTCGAAGCCTGCCGCCTGCGGCTGCGCCCGATCCTGATGACGTCGTTCGCTTTCATCATGGGCGTGCTGCCGCTGGTCTTCTCGTCGGGCGCGGGTTCCGAGATGCGTCATGCGATGGGTGTGGCGGTGTTCGCCGGCATGCTCGGCGTGACCTTCTTCGGCCTGATCCTCACCCCGGTTTTCTACGTGCTGTTGCGCAAGCTCGCGCAGCGCTTCGGCGGCAAGCTGACGAAGGCGCATGCGGCTATCGGCATCGAAGGAGCGCATTGATGAATACGTTCTCGCATCTGAATGGCAAGGTCCGTCTGTCGGCGACCTTGATGGCACTGGTGATCGTCGCAGGGTGCGCCGCACCCGACTTCCATCAGCCCGAAGTAGCCAGCCCGACAACCTTCAAGGAAAGCCGCGGCGTGGCGTCGATCGCCGTCTCGACGCCTGATCTCGACGCGTTGACACAGGGTCGCTGGAAGCTCGCGCAGCCGTCCGAAGCCTTGCCGCGCGGCGCCTGGTGGACCGCGTTCGGTGACCCGGCGCTCGATGCGCTCGAAGCCGAGGCGGTCGCGGCGAACGGCGACCTGCAGGCCGCTGCGGCACGCGTCAGGCAGGCGCGTGCGCTGCTCGGCGTCGCCGAAGCCGACCGCTATCCGCAGATCAACGCGGGTGCACAGGCCTTGCGGGGTCGCAGCTCGGATGCGACGTTCGGCGTCCCGCAAGGCGCGAAGGTGCCGACCAGCAACTTCTTCCAGGCAGGCCTGAGCGCGAGCTACGAGGTCGACCTGTTCGGTCGCGTCGCCAACAACGTCAACGCGACGAAGGCCGATGCGAACGCCACCGAGGCGACCTATCGCTCGGTGCTGCTCGCGTTACAGGCCGACGTCGCGCAGACCTACTACCGCGTGCGCGAGTCCGACGCCGAATTTGCGTTGCTGAAGGAGACCGTGCGGCTGCGCGAAGACAACGTCAAGCTCGCCGAGAGTCGCTTCAACGCCGGCGACATCAGTGAGATCGACCTGTCGCGGGCGCGCACGGAACGCGCCACCGCGCAGTCTGACGCGATCGGCATCGAGCGGCAACGCGCCGTGGCCGAGCACGCGCTTGCGGTGCTGCTCGGTCGCGCACCGGCCGGCTTCGACTTCGGCGTCAATCCGCTGATGGACGGGTCGAACGTGCCGATCGTGCCGGCGGGTCTTCCCTCGTCGCTGCTCGAACGTCGTCCGGACATCGCCGCAGCCCAGCAACAGATGTTCGCGGCCAACGCGCGCATCGGTGTCGCGAAGTCGGCGATCTTTCCGGCGCTGTCGCTGACCGGGCAGGGCGGGGCCGAGTCGTATCAGTTGTCGGACCTCTTCAAGCTCAACAGCACGATGTGGCTGATCGGTGCGGTGATGTCGTTGCCGATCGTCGACGGTGGTCGCAACAAGGCCAACATCCGGCGCGCGGAAGCGGGACTCGAGGAGTCGGTGGGGGTCTACCGACAGAAGGTGCTGGTGGCCTTCGCCGAGGTCGAGGACAACCTGGTCGGCCTGCGCACGCTCGGTGGTCAAGCGCTCGCGACCGACGAGGCCGTAGCCTCGGCGCGCCGGGCCGCGGACCTCGCCGAGAAGCGTTATCGCGCGGGACAGACCGGGTATCTCGAGTCCATCGATGCGCAGCGCGAGCTGTTGTCGGTGCAGCGCCAGGCGGTTCAGTTGCGCGGCAGTCGCGCGACGACGACCGTGGCGCTGATCCGGTCGTTGGGCGGCGGCTGGGGGACGCCGCAGTGATCGAAAGAGCGCCGCGTCAGATCTCGGTCCGTAGGAAACGGTCACTGGTGCGGATGAAGCGGTTGGCTACTTCCGTCAGGCCGTGACCGGCCGGATCCAGTTCGGCGTTCTCGGTCGGCGCGAGTTGCGCGAGCAGGTCGTACAGGGTCGGCGCGTAGTTGCCGTCGCCAAGGACCTGCAGCACGCCGCTGTTCTTCAGCTTCGTGATCACGCGCGGCTTGGCGTCGCAGAGCATCACCCGCAACCCGCGTTGCTGCAGCTTGACGATGACGTGCTCCAGCGCCTGCAGTCCGGTGATGTCGGCGAACGGCACGCGGCCCAGCCTGACGATCAGGACCTTCGCGCCCACCTGCGTCGTGAGCAGCGCGCGTTCGATGTGATCGACCGCGCCGAAGAACAGCGGCCCGTCGATCTCGTAGACCGACACGCCGTCGGGCAAGGCGCTCATGCCCTGCCGGTCGAGTTCGCCCTGCAGGACGTCGGCATCGATCGGCTGCGTCGCTACCACGTCGGCCATGCGGCTGAGGAAGTGGAGGATCGCGAGGATCACGCCGACGTTCACCGCGACGACCAGGTCCGCGAACACGGTCAGCAGGAAGGTGATGACGAGAATGATGCGGTCGGCCGTCGGCGCCCGTCGCAGGATCTGCGCGAAGTGCGGCAACTCGCTCATGTTCCACGCGACGACGAAGAGGATCGCGGCGAGCGCGGCGAGCGGGATCGCCGACGCCAGCGGGGCGAGGATCAGCAGCACCGCGATCAACACGACCGAGTGCGTGATGCCGGCCAACGGACCCGTCGCGCCGTTGCGGATGTTGGTCGCGGTCCGCGCCAGCGCACCGGTCGCCGCGAAGCCGCCGAACAGCGGGGACACGATGTTGGCGAGGCCCTGGCCCACCAGTTCCTGGTTCGAGTCGTGCCGCGTTCCGGCCATGCCGTCGGCCACCACGGCCGACAGCAGCGACTCGATGGCGCCGAGCATGGCGATCGTGAACGCCGGACCGATCAGCTGGATCACCTGCGAAACACGGAGATCGGGCCAGTGGAAGGTGGGCAAGCCTTGAGGAATGCCGCCGAACGCGCTGCCGATGGTGGCGACCCCCGGCCACTGCAACGCGGCTTGCAGGAGGGTGACGACGACCATCGCGACGAGCGGGCCGGGCACGCGGGACAGTGCCCTGATTTTCGGGACGACCAGCACGATCGCGAGCGCCAGCAGCGACAGGCCGAGCGTCGGCAGGTGGGTCTGCGGCATCAGCCTCAGCAGGCTAAACAGCTTCTCGTGGAATTGGTCGCCATCGACTTTCGGCAACCCGAGGAAGTCCTTCCACTGCCCGACGAAGATGATGATGGCGATACCCGTGGTGAAGCCGACGATCACCGGCGCCGGGATGAACTTGATGACGCCGCCCATCTTGCAGAGGCCCATCAACAGCAGCATCGCACCGGCCATCAGCGTGGCGACCTGCAGGCCGTCGATGCCGTACTTCGCGGTGATGCCCGCGAGGATCGCGATGAAGGCGCCGGTCGGTCCGGCGACCTGCAGCCGACTGCCGCCGAACACCGAGACGAGGCCGCCGCCGATGATCGCGGTGTAGAGGCCCTGCTCGGGTCGTGCCCCGGACGCGATCGCG
>JANXTA010000143.1 GCA_025356395.1 Betaproteobacteria bacterium | reverse complement strand
GTAGGCCTTCGCCTCGCCACCGAACAACTTCGACAGCACCGTCGTGATCGCCGCCGTCAGCGTCGTCTTCCCATGATCCACGTGTCCGATCGTCCCCACGTTCACGTGCGGCTTCGTCCGTTCGAATTTGCTCTTTGCCATTTCAGTTTGCTCACTAGAAAGATGTACGACACTGGATCCCCGCGTTCGCGGGGATGACGCCCGATCACCGACCTGACGTCACTTGCCCTTTTGAGAGATCACCGCTTCGGCAACCGCCTTCGGCGCTTCGGCGTAGTGCTTGAATTCCATCGTGTATGTCGCACGGCCCTGCGTCAGCGAACGCAGCGTAGTCGAGTAGCCGAACATCTCCGCCAGCGGGACTTCGGCGCGCACCGTCTTGCCGCCGCCACCCGCGATGTCGTCCATGCCCTGGATCATGCCCCGGCGCGAAGACAGGTCGCCCATCACGTCGCCCATCTTCTCTTCAGGCGTCTCGACCTCGACGGCCATCATCGGCTCGAGCAGCACGGGGCTGGCCTTGCGGCAGCCGTCCTTGAACGCCATCGACGCAGCCATCTTGAACGCGTTCTCGTTCGAGTCCACGTCGTGGTAAGAGCCGAAGAACAGCGTGACCTTGACGTCGACCACCGGATAGCCGGCCATGACGCCCGAAGTCAGCGTCTCGACGACACCCTTCTCGACCGCGGGGATGTATTCGCGCGGCACCGTGCCGCCCTTGATGGCGTCGACGAATTCGAAGCCCTTACCCGGCGGCTGCGGTTCAATCTTGAGCACAACGTGGCCGTACTGGCCGCGGCCACCCGACTGCTTGACGAACTTGCCTTCGACTTCTTCGCAGACCTTGCGGATGGTCTCGCGATACGCGACCTGCGGCTTGCCGACGGTCGCCTCGACGCCGAACTCGCGACGCATGCGGTCCACCAGGATTTCCAGGTGCAACTCGCCCATGCCGGAGATGATGGTCTGGCCGGATTCCTGGTCGGTTTTGACGCGGAACGACGGGTCTTCCTGCGCCAGACGGTTCAGCGCGATACCCATCTTTTCCTGGTCGACCTTGGTCTTCGGCTCGACGGCCTGCGAGATCACGGGCTCAGGGAAAATCATACGTTCGAGCGTGATCAGGGCGTTCGGATCGCACAGCGTGTCGCCGGTCGTCGCGTCCCGCAGACCCACGGCGGCGGCGATGTCGCCCGCTCGCACTTCCTTGATCTCGTCGCGCTGGTTGGCGTGCATCTGCAACAGGCGGCCGATGCGTTCCTTCTTGCCCTTGATCGGGTTGTAGATGGTGTCGCCGGAATTGATGACTCCCGAATAGACGCGGAAGAAAATCAGCTGGCCGACAAACGGGTCGGTCATGATCTTGAAAGCCAGCGCCGAGAACTTCTCGTCGTCGTTGGCCCTGCGCGTGACCGGCTCGTCGTCGTCGTCGAGACCCTTGACCGGCGGGATGTCCGTCGGTGCCGGCATGTAGTCGAGGACGGCGTCGAGCATCGCCTGCACGCCCTTGTTCTTGAATGCCGAACCACAGAACATCGGCTGGATCTCGCCGGCGATGGTGCGCGTGCGGATGCCCAGCTTGATCTCGTCCTCGGTGAGCGGCGTGCCCTCGAGGTACTTGTTCATGAAGTCTTCGTTGGCTTCGGCGGCAGCCTCGACCATCTTCTCGTGCCACTTGTCCGCGAGGCCCTGGAGCTCAGCTGGAATCTCGGCATATTCGAACTTCATGCCCTGCGAGGCGTCGTCCCACGTGATCGCCTTCATCTTCACGAGGTCGACGACGCCCGTGAAGCTGTCCTCGGCGCCGACCGGAATCTGCATGATCACCGGGTTGGCCTTCAGCCGCGTCTTCATCTGGTCGAAGACGCGGAAGAAGTCCGCGCCGACGCGGTCCATCTTGTTGACGAACGCGAGGCGGGGAACCTTGTACTTGTTGGCCTGGCGCCAGACGGTCTCGGACTGGGGCTGAACACCGCCGACCGAGTCATAGACCATGCAGGCGCCGTCGAGCACGCGCATCGAGCGCTCGACTTCGATCGTGAAGTCGACGTGCCCCGGGGTGTCGATGATGTTGATGCGGTGTTCCGGGTACAGGCCGTTCATGCCCTTCCAGAAACACGTGGTCGCTGCCGACGTGATGGTGATGCCACGCTCCTGCTCCTGCTCCATCCAGTCCATCGTCGCGGCGCCGTCATGCACCTCGCCGATCTTGTGGTTGACACCGGTATAGAAAAGGATGCGCTCGGTCGTCGTCGTCTTGCCGGCGTCGATGTGCGCGGAAATGCCGATGTTGCGATACCGCTCGATGGGGGTCTTGCGAGCCACGGTGGTCAGCCTTTGAAAACGAAGGAGCCCGAGGGCTCCTTGAAAACTAAAAGACGGCGGCCGCGCAGCGGCCGACGGGTCGTCCCTGTTTAAAACCGGAAATGAGAGAAGGCCTTGTTGGCCTCAGCCATGCGGTGCACCTCGTCGCGTTTCTTCATCGCGCCGCCACGGCCTTCGGCCGCGTCCATCAGCTCGCCGGCGAGACGCAGCGCCATGGACTTCTCACTGCGCTTGACGGCCGCTTCACGCAACCAGCGCATCGCGAGCGCCATGCGGCGGACGGGACGGACTTCGACGGGAACCTGGTAGTTGGCACCACCGACCCGACGGCTCTTGACCTCGACCATCGGACGGACGTTGGACAGGGCCAGCGTGAACACTTCGAGGGGATCCTTGCCACCCTTGGCGGTGATCGTGTCGAAGGCTCCGTAGATGATCCGCTCGGCAACGGCCTTCTTACCGGCCAGCATGATCACGTTGGAGAACTTGGTGACATCGACGCTACCGAACTTGGGGTCGGGCAGGATCTCGCGCTTGGGGACTTCGCGACGACGTGGCATGACTTTCCTTTTTCAGTTGAGGCCCGGACAGTGTCCTGGATCTCGCGGCGACCCGACGGTGAAACACGGGGAAGCCACTTACTTGTGAACGACGCAGCCGGCGGCCGCGTCGGATGAAACGCCGGCAGCGAGCGCTGCCGGCTGGAGTACTTGTTACTTGGCGGCCTTCGGACGCTTCGCGCCGTACTTGGAACGCGACTGCTTGCGATCCTTGACGCCTTGCGTGTCGAGCGAACCGCGAACCATGTGGTAGCGCACGCCCGGCAAGTCCTTGACGCGACCGCCACGGATCAGCACGACCGAGTGTTCCTGCAGGTTGTGGCCTTCACCGCCGATGTACGAGATGACCTCGAACCCGTTGGTCAGGCGAACCTTGGCGACCTTCCGCAGAGCCGAGTTCGGCTTCTTCGGCGTCGTCGTGTAGACGCGCGTGCAGACGCCACGGCGTTGCGGGCAGTCCTGCAGGGCAGGGCTCTTGCTCTTGATCGTCGCGGAAACGCGCGGCTTGCGGACGAGCTGATTAATGGTTGGCATTGCGGCTGGGTCTTCTATTTGATCGGAACCGAAAGTCCGCGCTGCTCGAGACGGCATGGCGCGAGGACTGCTTTTTCTTGGAAAGGCCGCACCAGAAAAACGTTCGGTGCGAGCATGTTGCGCTGTGAATCCTGAAGAGGAATTCGGAGCAACGATCCAAAGAACGTCTGACCCGGGCGAGTCAAGACGCGGGATTATGCCGGCGCCCCTGTGTCGTGTCAACCGGTCAGCACGACACATTCGTGGCGATGCCAACTGCTGATCGAAGGGGAGCCGTCCGGCTGCATGTCGCGGTCGACACCGGTCAGAGCCTGCAAATCCAGCCCGATACGACGTCGCCGACTTAGCCCCCGCGGTATCCGTTCGGGTTGCCGCTCTGCCAGCGCCACGAGTCGACGCACATCCGTTCGAGGTCGAACTGCGCGCGCCAGCCGAGGCGCGTAGCGGCGAGACCGGCATCGGCATAGCACTGCGCGATGTCGCCCGGCCGCCTCGGTCCAACGACGTACGCGACCGGCTTCCCGGATGCGCGCTCGAAGGCCGCGACCATCTCCTTCACCGTGCTGCCGCGCCCCGTGCCAAGGTTGATCGCCTCGACGCCATCGAGCGCATCGAGATGTTCGAGCGCCGCGAGATGGCCGCGCGCGAGATCGACGACGTGGATGTAGTCGCGCTCCCCGGTCCCGTCGCGGGTCGGATAGTCGTCGCCGTGGACGGTGAGGCGTTGCAACTTGCCGACCGCGACCTGGGCGACGTAGGGCATCAGGTTGTTGGGGACGCCCGCCGGGTCTTCGCCGATCAGTCCGCTCTCATGGGCTCCGACCGGGTTGAAATAGCGCAGCAGCGCGACGCGCCAGGTCGGGTCCGCCACCACGACGTCGGTCAGCACGCGTTCGATCATCGCCTTCGACGCACCGTAGGGGTTGGTGGTCTGGATCGGGAAGTCCTCGCGGATCGGCAGCGCGTGCGGATCGCCGTAGACCGTCGCCGACGAACTGAACACTAAGCGCTTGACGTTCGCGCGCTTCATCGCCTCGACCAGGACCAGCGTGCCGTTGACGTTGTTGTCGTAGTACATCAGCGGCTGCGCGACCGACTCGCCCACCGCTTTCAGACCCGCGAAGTGGATCACCGCGGCTATCGGGTGCGCCGCGAAGACGCGGCCGAGTGCCGCCGGGTCGCGCACGTCCGCCTCGACGAAGACGGGCGCGCGGCCCGCGATGCGCCCGATGCGATGGACCGCCTCGCGATGGCTGTTGACGAGGTTGTCGACGATGACCGGTGTGAAGCCGGCGCCCAGCAATTCGACGCAGGTGTGCGAGCCGATGTAGCCGGCACCGCCGGTGACGAGGATATGGGAGCGCATGAAGGACCGAGGCGAGGACGAAGCCGCGATGCTAAACCTTCGTCTCGAGAAAGGTCGCGATCGACTCGTTCAGGAAGGCCGCGTCCTCGGGTCGCGTACTGCTCGCCGCGAGATGGCCCTGCGACGAAGGGATCTCGATGAAGGTTGCGCCGGCGATGCCCTCGGCGACCGCACGCGCCGCGGGCGCCGGATTGAAGAGATCGATCGGCGGCGCGAGCACGAGCGTGCGCGCGACGATGGCTTGCAACGCCTCTCTGGTGCCGGTGAAGCCCCTCGTGGTGCCGATATCGTGGGCTTCGTAGGCCCGCGACTGGTAGAGATAGTCGTGCGCGTCGAAGCCGATGGTCTGCTGTTGGGCCACGCGCTGTTCGAACCACGCGTGCGGATCGGCGAGGCCGTCGACGGCCTCGGGCGTGCACATCAGCAACGCGCTCATCAGCCCCGAATACGCCGTCCATCCGCGCTCGGGCACGCCGTCGAAGCCGTCACCGTTCCACGCCGGATCGGCCATCAGGCAAGCGCGCGCGGTCTCGGTCACCAGCACGGCCCACGGTGCGGTCCGCGCCATCGGCGTCATCGCGACGATGCGGTCCATGAAGGCCGGATGACTGACTGCCCATTGCAGCGCCTGCATCCCGCCCATCGACGCGCCGACGATCGCATGCACGCAATCGAGCCCGAGATGCTCCGTCAGCAAACGATGCTGGGCCGCGACCATGTCGCGCAACACGAAGCGCGGGAAGCGCAGGCCGGGCTGATGCGCGCTGTTCGACGGCGAGGTCGACAGCCCGTTGCCGATCGGGTCGGTCGCGACGATGAACCAGCGTGCCGGATCGAGCGCCTTGCCGGCGCCGATCAGGAAGTCGAGCCGGTGATGGCTCGCGGTCAGCGCAGCGCAAATCAGCATCGCGTTCGATCGATCGGCGTTCAGCGTGCCGTGGGTGACGAACGATTGCCGGTAGTCGACGATCCTCTCGCCCGACTCCAGCGCCAGGTCGCCCAGCAGCGCCTCGCGATGCGGCGCATCGATGTGATCGGGCGCGAGCGGCGGGTGCTTCAAGGAAACTCGACGACGGTCCGGATGCCTTCGCCGCGCGCCAGCATCGCGAAGCCTTCGTTGATGTCTTCGAGCGGGATGCGTGCGGTGATCAGTTCGTCGAGCATCAGCCGACCTGCCAGGTACTCGTCGACCAGCCACGGGAAGTCGCGCTTTGGCAGCGCATCTCCGTAGCTCGAACGCACGATCCGCTTCTCGCCCATCAGCGAACCCCAGCGGAAGGCCACGTCCTCGTTCACGTCGATCTTGCCGAGCCACACCACCTCGCCGGCCGGTCGCACCGCTTCGACCGACAGCCGGAAGGCATCCTTGTGCCCCGCGGCCTCGAAGACGTAGTCGGCGCCGCGTCCCGCCGTCATGCCGCGAATCGCATCGAGCACGTCGGGTGCCGCCGCGTCGACGAAGTCGGTCGCGCCGAACTGCGTGGCCCGCGCTCGCCGATCCGCACTCACGTCCGCGGCGACGATGCGTCCCGCGCCCGCAAGCTTCGCGCCCTGGATCACGTTGAGCCCGACCGCGCCGCAGCCGATCACGAGCACGTTCGAACCCGACGCGACCTTCGCCTTGCGGATCGCGGCACCGACGCCGGTCATCACGCCGCAGCCGATGATGCAGGCCACGTCGAACGGCATCTCCTTCGAGATCGGAATGGCGCCGGACTCGGGCACGACGGCGTATTCGGCATGCGTCGACGTCACGAAGAAGTGATGCATGCGCTCGCCGTCGCGCGTCATCCGCGTGGTGCCGTCGAGCAGCAGGCCCTTCGGTTCGTGACGCTTCAGCGGCTCGCAAAGGATCCGCGCGCCGAGGTCGCAGTAGAAGCAGTGGCCGCAATAAGGGTTCCAGGAACAGATGACGTGGTCGCCAGTCTTCACTTCGCTGACGTGAGCGCCCACTGCCTCGACGATGCCCGCACCTTCGTGGCCCAGCACGATCGGCAGCGGGTAGGCGAGCCGACCCTGGATGACCTCCAGGTCCGTGTGACACAGCCCCGTCGCGCGCATCCTGACCAGCACGTCGTGCGGCGCCAACGGCGCCATCTCGAGCGCGTCGATGGTCAGCGGCTGGCCGACCTGGTTCAGGACCGCGGCGCGGAAACGCATCGTCAGGCGGCGCGGTCGGGCAGCGCCTCGGGGTCGTTGTAGTTGTTCACCGACGTGCCGCGATAGAGGATCTTCGCGTTGCGATCGGTCACGTCCTTGTGGAGCTGCACGAACGCCGGGTCCATGTCGCGGGTCGGCCGCGGCTCGTGCTCGAAGTGATGGAAGGCGTCGACGCCGCGGACCAGCGTCGCGCTGTCGTTACCTGCGACCTGCGCGACGCTGGTCGGGATGTAGCGAATCGCGAAGCCGATGCGACGATCGTTTGACGGGTTGGCCGGCGAGCCGTGCACGACGCGCACGTGATGCAACGAGATCTCGCCCGGCTCGAGCGCGACCGTGACGCCGCTCGATTCGTCGACGTCGACGGCGATCTCCTGGCCGCGCGTCAGCAGGTTGTTCTTGCCGAAGGTGTCGCGATGCGGGATCTGGTCGTGTTTCTGCGTGCCGGGGATGAAGTCCATGCCGCCGTTGCCCGCGTTGCTCGGCGTCAGCGCCAGCCACGCGGTGACGACGTCGGGCCGGCTCAGCCCCCAGTAGGTCGAGTCCTGGTGCCACGACACGAAGGCCGGGTTGTGCGCCTCCTTGATGAAGAAGTTGGTAGTCCAGCACAGCAGGTCCGGACCGTAGAGGTCCTCGATCGCATCGACGATCTTCGTGTCGCGCGTCAGCTCGTTGAGCCACGTGAAAAGCAAGTGCGTCTTGTGGCGCAGGTCGCCCTTCAACGGACCGCCGGTCGATGCCTCGAACGCTTCCAGCCGCTCGCGGATCGCGATCGCCTGCGCTGCGGGCATCACGCGGACCGGGAACACGCAGCCGTCGCGCCAGAAGGTCGTGATCTCTTCCTGGGTCAGGATCCTGGGCATGGAAAACTCCTCGTGAAAGGCGGTCAGGCCGCCCCGTGGATGATGCGCATCACTTCGGGCGGATAGGTGTCGCCCGGCTTCCCGCCGTAGATGATCTCGCCGCGTTCGAGCACGTAGACGGTGTCTGCGTCGTCGGGGATGTGATGCACGTTGGACTCCGCCATGAGCACGCCGTGGCCGAGACCGCGGATCGACGCGATACCCGCGCTGATGGTCGGGATGATCGCGGGCGACAGCCCTTCGAAGGGCTCGTCGAGCAGCAGCAGCTTCGGGTCGAGCGTCAGCGCGCGCGCGATCGACACCATCTTGCGTTCGCCGCCCGACAGCTGGTTGCCGCCGCGCGCCGCGTAGTGCAGCAGCTTGGGGAAGATCTCGTAGGCGAGGTCGATACGGGTCCTGGCGTCACGTCCCTGCGGCCGCGTCCAGGTCGGCAGCTCGATGTTCTCGGCCACGGTCAGGTCGCCGAACACCTGGCTCTCCTCGGGGGAGTAGCCCACGCCGAGCTGCGCGATGCGATGTGTCGGAAGGCCGACCAGAGCCGCACCTTCGAAAGTGATACTGCCGTCGACCGGCTTGATCATCCCCATGATGGTCCGGAAGGTCGTGGTCTTGCCAGCGCCGTTGCGACCGACCAGGCACACCAGTTCGCCCTGCGACACCTTGAGCGAGATGCCGCGCAGGATGCGGCTGCTCTGGATGTCGACGGTGAGGCGGTCGATGTCCAGCATGTCAGACCGTCCTCACCGCATGCCGCGCCACCGGCTTGCCGACGATGGCCGCGATCAGTTCGGGATCGCTGAAGAACTCGGCGGGCGCGCGGTCGGCCAGCACGCGTCCGGCCTGGATCGCGACGATGCGCGTCGAGTATTCGGCGACCAGATCCATGTCGTGCTCGACGAGGATGATCGCCTTCACGCCGGCGCGCTTCGCCGCGTCCATCAGCGTCTTCATGATCCCGTGCTTGTCGCCGCTCGCCACGCCGCTGGTGGGCTCGTCGAGCAGGATCACCTCGGGGACCAGCGCGAACGCACTCGCGATGTCGAGCAGCTTCTTCTCGCCTTGCGACAACAGGCGGCTCGGCGTGTCGAGCTTGTCGTCGAGCCCGAAGATGGCCGCGAACTCGCGTACCTCCTCGCGCACCGATCCGTCGCTGGCGAGCGACGAGAAGCAGTCGAGGCCGCGCGAGGTCTGCGAGATCACCGCCACGCCGATGGTCTCGGCGACCGTCATCTCCGGAAAGATGTGGACCAGCTGGAACGCACGCGCCATGCCACGCTTGGCGAGCTTGACCGGGCCGATGCCGGCGATGTCGTCGCCCTTGAAGCGCACCAGCCCAGCCGTGGGTTTGAGCAGTCCGGTCAGAACATTCACCAGCGTGGTCTTGCCGGCGCCGTTCGGCCCGACGATCGCCACCATCTCGCCTTCGTCGACCTTGAGCGTCACGTCGTTGAGCGCCACGTAGTCGCCGTAGTGCTTGGTGACCCCGACCGTCTCGATCAGCGTCTTCATCGCCCGAACACCTTCGCCCATGCGGTCTGGGCCATGCCCATCAGTCCCCGCGGGAAGCCGATCACGATGATCGCCAGCACGAGGCCAAGACAGAAGCGCCAGTACTGCGTCGCGCTCATCAGCTCCGAGCGCAGGAAGGTGAACGCGAAGGCACCGAGCACCGGTCCGAAGAAGTTTGCGAAGCCACCCAGCACGGCCATGAACACGAGGTCGCCCGAGTGCGTCCAGTACGCGAGTTCGGGGTCGGCCTGTCCGGTATTGATGCCGAGGATCACGCCGCCGACCGCGGCATAGAACGCCGACACGAGGAACGCGATGACACGGAACAGGCGGACGCGCACGCCGAGGTACTCGGCCTTGCGCGCGTTCTCGCGGATCGCGACCAGATGCAGCCCGAACGGCGAATGCACGAGCAGCCACATCACGAAGCCGAGCACCAGCAGCAGCGCAAGGCAGTAGTAATAGAACGGCCCGATCAGGAAGGCCGTCTTGTCGAGTTCCTTGAAGTCCATGCCGAACAGGGACGGCCGCAGCACGCGGATGCCGGTGTCGCCGCCGGTCAGGTCGTAGAATTTGAACAGGAACGAATGGAACAGCATCCCGAAGGCGAGCGTGAGGATGCCGAAGAAGATCTTCACGTAGCGCACCGACAGCAGCGCGACCGGCAGCGCGATCGCGATCGATGCGGCGCACGACAGCAGCAGGATCGCCTCGAAGCTGCGGACGCCCATGCGACTCGACAGCACCGCTGCCCCGTAGGCACCGATCGCCACGAACAGTGCGTGACCGAACGACAGCAGACCGGTGTAGCCGAACAGGAGGTTGAATCCCAGCAGGGTGATCGCGTAGGCGAAGGCCGGGATCACCAGCGTCACGTAATACGGCTCGGCGAACTTCGGCACGAGCGCGAGCAGCACCGTCACCAGCAGGACGCAGCCGAACAGCACGCCATGCTTCTTCAGCATCGTCATTCCGCCGGTTTGCCGAACAGGCCTGCTGGTCGCGCGACCAGCACGACGATGACGATCAGATAGATCGCCAGCACCTCGAGCTCCGCGTAGTAGCGGATCGCCGCGGCCCGCGTGAGTCCGACGACCAGCGCACCGACCAGCGCGCCGCGCATGCTGCCGAGACCGCCGATGACGACCACTGCGAAGGCTTCGACCACCAGCTCGACCGGCATGTCGAGCGACGCGGCTGAGGTGGGCACCACCAGCGCACCACCGACCGTTCCCAGCATCGTGCCGAGCGTGAAAACCGCCGTGTAGATCCAGCGCACGTTGGCGCCGAGCGCCGCGGCCATCTCGCGGTTTTCGGCGGTCGCGCGCAGGATGCGGCCGTAACGCGTCTTCTTGAGAAAGAAGCCGAGGCCGATCGCGATGACCAGGCTCGCCACCATCACCAGCACGTTGTAGGTCGGGAATGAGACCTCGCCGAGGGCGACGTTGCCGTAGGTCGCCGACAGGTTGCCGAGCTGCTGAGGATTGGCGCCCCAGAAGAAACGCAGCACGTCCTGGAACATCAGCACGAACGCGAACGTCAGCAGCAACTGGAAGGCTTCGTCGCGCTGGTAGACCGTGCGCAGGATCAGTTCGATGAACGGGCCGATGGCCGCGAGCACGACTCCCGACAGCAGCAGCACCGGCAGGAAGGCCCAGGCCGGCGCCCCCCACTGCGTGGCCCAGCCCACCGCCGAGATGCCGAAGTAGGCGCCGAGCGCATAGAACGAGCCGCACGCGAGGTTGACAATGCGCTGCACGCCGAACACGAGCTGCAGCCCGGCGGCTACGAGGAACAGCACCGACGCGTGGAAGACGCCGCCGAGGACGATGTCGAAGAACGAGGTCAAGGTATCCGCTGACTATGTCATCCCGGCGAAGGCCGGGACCCAATCGTTGAGCCAAACTAAATGAGGTCCCGGCTTTCGCCGGGATGACATGGCTAGGACAACTTCAAATTAGCCGTCTTGATCCACTCGAAGAACTCGGCGCCCGGCGGCTTCTGCAGCTGGTCCGAGAACATCTTCGTCACATCGGTGATGGTCGCGAAGTCGAAGCGGTTCTTGTGCGTTGTCAGGCCCTGGTAGAAGGTCTGCTCGGCGATGTGGTCCTTGCGCATCAGGCCCGGCCCCCCGAGGGAGTCGACCTGGAGGCCTTCCATCGCATCGATGATGGCTTCCTTGTCAGGCCACGCGTTCTTCGCCTTGTATGCCTTTTCGATGGCGACCTTGTAGACCTCCATCGCAAAGTACGCGCGGTCGGCCTCCCAGTTCGGATAGTCCTTGTACTTCGCCTCGTACTGCTCGACGAACTGCTTCTGCAGCGCGGTCGGATTATCGAGATTGAAGTACAGCGTGTTGTGCCCGAAGATCATGCCCTCGGGCGTGAACTCCTTCTTCAGCAGCGTGTGCTGGAAGCCCGCGGCCGGGAAGACGAACCTGGTCTTGCCGTCCATCAGCCCTGCGCTGTGCGCAGTCTTCATGAACACCGGGAGGTCGGCAAACAGCAGCGACGAGAACACCAGATCGGGCTTGGCCGCCTTCAGCGCGGCGACGTGCGACGTCAGGTCGAGCGTGCCGACCTTCGGCCACTGTTCGGCGACCACCGGCACGTCGATGCCGAACTTCTTGATCAGGGCCTGAAAGCCCGCGAAGTTGTTGCGGCCGTACGAGTAGTCGGGGTTGATGCCCGCGACGTTCTTGAACTGCCCCTTCCAGTGCTTGATCGCGAGCAGCGAGCTCATCACCGCCTCGCACTCGTTGTCGGTGCTGCGAAACACGTAGCGCGGGTTTGGCATCGTCTCCTTGACGCCGTCCTGCGTCGTGCCGTCCCAGAAGATCAGCAGCGCTTTCATCTCCTCGGCGACCGCGCCCATCGCGAGGCTCACGCCCGACGACACGATGCCCTGCGTGCAATCCACCTTGTCCTGCAGGACCAGCTTGCGCAAGCGCTCGATCGAGTCCTTCGGATTGGTCTCCTCCTCCACGATCAGTTCGACCTTGCGGCCTGCGATGCCGCCGGCGGCGTTGATGCGCTCGACCGCGAAGGTCGTGCCGCGCAGGCCGCATTCGCCGATCGTGCCGGCAATGCCCGCGCGCGGCGCGATGATGCCGATCCTGATCGGCGTGTTCTGCGCGATGGCCGGGAAACTCATCAGCGGCTGCGTCGCCGCCACGACCCCTGCGCCGCCGATGACCTTCAGTGCTTTCCTGCGATCCATGGTTGTCTCCTCGCTGTTGTCACGCAGCGACGACGGTCGATGCGTTCACCCCGATCTGTCGCGTGGATGGCGTCTTGGCGCGCCTTCCTGCGTTGTGACTTCCGGCTTTCGCGTGTCTCCGGCACCTGCTGTTCCAGCAACCTCTAGCGTCGATCGACGACGCCCTTCGTGAATTTTTCGATGCCATCGAGCAGCTTGTCGCTCGCCTTGCCGGCCCGCTCTTCGTCACGCGACGCGATGGCCCGCGCGATGCTCGCGTGCAGCGTCGCGGTCAGCGACATGACGCCTGCCACGCGGTGATGCGCGTACCAGAAGCGTCGCGACAGCGAATGGATGAGTCCCATGGCGTTCTCGGCGAACTCGTTGTGCGAGGCGCGCGAGCAGAGCACATTGAATTCGCGGTCGACGCGCATGAACTCGACGTCGTCGTTGGCTTTCGATGCGCGGCCGAAGCGCTCGGCGAGTGCGACGAACTGCGCGCGTTCCTCATCGTTCGCGCGGCGTGCCGCGCTGCGTGCGATGAGCCGCTCGATCTCGCGTCGCAGCTCCAGAAGCAGCAGCTGCTGCGTGATGTCGATGGCGGACACGATGATGCCGCGCCTCGGCAGGATCGTGACCAGCTTCTCGCGCGCGAGCCGATGCAGCGCCTCGCGGATCGGCGTGCGGCCGATGCCGAGCCAGGTCTGCAGGTCGGATTCGGACACGACGCTGCCTGGCGCGAGCCTGAGCGTGATGATGAGTTCTTCGATTTCCGCATAAGCGCGGTCGGTGAGGCTCGGGACGGGAACAAATGCGATGGGCTGGGCGCGCTGTTTCATCGATCAGGGCAAGGTCGGGTGGAACGTGATTCGGAACGCGGGGGCCATCCTTGACGTCTGCCTGATCGACAACTAATATATCAGTGCTTCAGCAAAACCGCGCATTGGGGATAACCATCATGATGACCGAACGCCAACGCAGATTCCGCCAGCAATACCTCGAGCAGATCAGCCCCTGGTACAACGGGTTGCTGCACATCGCGGTGATGTACGCGGCCGGCATCGGCGCGATCTGGTGGTGTGTCAGCCGCATGCAGAACGCCACTTGGGAATGGCTGCTGGTGGTCCCTGTGGCGATCGGCGGCAACTTCGTCGAGTGGGCCATGCACAAGTACGTGATGCACCGCCTCGTCGACGTGTTCGCGCTGCGCGCGATCTACGACCGCCATGTGCGCCAGCATCACCAGTACTTCACCGACAACGACTACACGATCAGCACCGTGCAGGAACACCGCATCGTGTTCTTCCCGTGGCGCGTGCTGATGGTGCTGGCCGTCGCGGGGGCTGTCTTCGGCAGCATCGCGTCGTGGCTGATCGACGCCAACGCCGGCTATGTCGTGTTCGTCACGATGATCGGCCACTACATGGTCTATGAGACCTTCCACTACTGCTGCCATGTGCAGGACAACTGGTTCGTTCGCCACATGCCGTTCGTCAGCACGATCCGCCGTCACCATGCCGCGCACCACAACATGGGGATCATGATGAACTGCAACATGAACCTCTCGTTTCCCGTCGCGGATTGGGCGATGAACACGAGCGACCTGAATCGCGGACTGATCGGGCACCTGTTCAACGGCTTCAGCGAAGAGCACGTCAAGCCGGAACTGAAGCCGATGATCGCGCGCTTTCGCACGTCGGAAACGCAGGAGACGCGCTGCACGCTCGATGGCCCGCGGCTCACGGACGAAGAGCGGCGGGTGCTGGACAGCGCCGTCCACGCCTGACCCGTTCGTTGCTTGCGACACGGCCGCCGCGAGGCGGCCGTGTCGTTTCAGGGTGTCGCATACTCATCGGCATGAACCCGACTCCCGACAACCTGAAGGCCATTGCGGCCACGACGCTCTCGCACTACGAATCGAGTGCCGACGACTACGCGCAACGCACCGCCGACCACGACGTCGGCCAAAACGTTGCGACGCTGCTGCGTCATCTCGAAGGCTCCGGACCGTTCACGCTGCTCGACTTCGGATGCGGTCCGGGGCGCGACCTGCCGACGCTGGCCGCGACCGGCAACACGGCCGTCGGCCTCGACGGCTCGCTAGCCTTCGTACAGATGGCCCGCGCAGCGACGGGCTGCGAGGTGCTGCACCAAGACTTCCTCGCACTCGACCTACCACCCGGGCGCTTCGACGGCGTCTTCTCGAACGCGTCGATGCAGCACGTGCCGGGCAAGGCGTTGCCGCGCGTCCTCGAACAGCTGCATGCGACGCTGAAGCCGCGCGGTGTCCTGCTCGCATCGATCCCGCACGGCGACAACGAGGAGGGCTGGAACGGTCCTCGATATAGCGCGTTCCACGATCTGAAGCGCTGGCGCGAGTACCTGACGGTAGCGGGCTTCATCGAGCTGGAGCACTACTACCGACCGGTCGGCCTGCCGCGCGAAGAACAGCGCTGGCTGGCCAGCGCGTGGCGCCGGACTTGATCAGAGGAGCGCGTGCCGGATCTTCGCAGACACCCATTCGCCGAGTACCACCGTCGACAGGATCGCCAGCAGGATCACGCTGACCTGCGGCCACGCAAGCGTGTTCAGTGAGGCCTCGAGTTGCAGGCCGATGCCACCCGCGCCGACCAGCCCCAGCACCGTCGACTCGCGGATGTTGATGTCCCAGCGGAACACGCTGATGCCCACGAAGGCCGGCAGGATCTGCGGCACGATTCCGTACGCCACGACGCTCGCGCGCGGCGCGCCGGTGGACACGATCGCGTCGACCGGCGCACGGTCGATCTCCTCGATCGCTTCGTAGAGCAGCTTGGCGACGAAGCCGATCGAGCGCAGCGCGATCGCGATGATGCCGGGCAACAGGCCCGGCCCCAGGATGGCCACCAGCAGCAGCGCCCAGATCAGGGCGTTGATCGAACGCGACGCAACGATCACGAACAGCGCGAGCGGTCGCAGCAGCAGCGTGCTCGGCGTCGTGTTGCGCGCGGCGAGGAACGCGATCGGCACGGCCATCACGACTCCGAGCGCGGTCCCGAGCGTCGCCATGTTCAGTGTGTCCCACAGCGGTTTCCACAGCACGGAGACGTACGACCAGCGCGGCGGCACCATGCGGCTGCCGATGTCGGATGCCTGAGTCGGCGCATCGGCGACGAAGGACCAGATCGTCTCGCGCGTCATCTGCTCCCAGCAGAAGACCGTCAGCGTCACGAAGCCCAGCCAGCCGACCCACGACAGGAGTTGCGCACGCGGCGTGCGGCGCCTCCAGACGGCCGTCGTCATTGTGCCCACCGCCGCAGGTGGCTCGACACGTATTCGGCCACCATCACGATGACGATGATGATCGCCAGGATCGCCGCGGCCACGTCGAACTCGTAGCGATCGATCGCTGTCGTGAGCGTCGCCCCGATTCCGCCCGCGCCGACGATACCCACCACCGCCGACTCGCGGAAGTTGATATCGAGCCGGTAGAGGCAGAGGCCGATCAGCCGCGGCATCACCTGCGGCCGCACCGCGTACTCGAGGCGTTGCAGCCACGTGCCGCCGGCCGACGTGATGGCCTCGACCTGGGCCGCGTCGATGTCCTCGATGTCCTCGGCCAGCAGCTTGGCGAGGAAGCCGATGGTCGCGAAGGTGATTGTCAAGAAACCCGCGAAGGGACCGAAGCCGACCATCGCGACGAACAGGATCGCGACGATGATCTCCTGCAGGCTGCGCGACACCGCGACGATCGCGCGGCACACGAAATACACGACCGGATGCACCAGGTTGCGGGCGGCGCCGATGCCGATCGGGATCGACAGCGCGATGCCGGCGACGGTCGCGCAGACCGTCATCGTCAGGCTCTCGCGCATGCCGGTGACGATCTCGCCCCAGCGCGCGCCGAAGTTCGGATGCAGGAACGCGACGAGCAGCCGCCAGCCCTTTTCGAAGCCGAGCGCGATGCGCGTCCAGTTGACCTCGACGCTGCCGATCGCGAACCCCAGGTAGAGCAGCGCGCCAAGGGAGATGGCCCAACGCAGCCGCGCGTCGGGGATCAGCCGCGGACGGATCCAGATGCGCGTCGACACGATCACGCGCCCTGCAGGCGGTCGCGATCGATCAGGACCTGCCCGCGCACCCGCGCCTCCTCCTCCGCGTCTTCCTGCGTCCCGGTCCAGTCCTCCTCGCCGTAGATCGCCGTCAGCACGTCCGGTGTCAATCCATCGGGCGGACCGTCGTATACGACGCGGCCGGCGCGCAGGCCGATCACGCGCTGCACGAAGCGTTGCGCGAGCTGCACGTCGTGGATGTTGATGATTGTCGCGAGGCCGCGTTCGGCGCACAGCTCGGCCAGCAGCCGCATGATCTGGCGCGAGGTCTTCGGGTCGAGGCTCGCGGTCGGCTCGTCGACCAGCAGCAGGTCGGGCGCCTGCATCAAGGCCCGTGCGATCCCCACGCGTTGCCGCTGTCCGCCCGACAACGCATCGGCACGCTTGTCGACGAAGTCGACCAGACCGACGCGATCGAGCAGTTGGAAGGCTCGCTGGATATCGCTTTGCGGAAAACGCCGCAGGAAACTCTTCCAGAAGCCGACATACCCGAGCCGGCCCGAGAGCACGTTCTCCATCACGGTGAGGCGTTCGACCAGCGCGAACTCCTGGAAGATCATGCCGATGCGCCGACGGGCAAGGCGTAGCGCGCGGCGGCCGAGCGCCGTCACTTCGAGGCCGTCGAGGCTCACGGTTCCGGAGGTGGGCTCGACCAGTCGGTTGACGCAGCGGATCAGCGTCGACTTGCCCGCACCCGACGGACCGATCAGCGCCACGACCTGACCGGCGGGGACATCGAGCGTCACCGCATCGAGCGCGAGGGCGTCGGAACCGTAGCGCTTGGTCAGCCCGACGAGCTTCAGCATCTGTCGACGATTCCGTTGTTCCCGCGCACGCGAGAACCCGGTGTCGTCGCGCGGTCTTCGTGGTGGCACCCGACGTCGCTGGATTCCCGCGTTCGCGGGAACGACAAAGAAATGAGCGGTGCGACTCGCGAAGTGGTCACCCCGGGAGCCAGATCACTTGCAATCGTACGAGACGTTCATCGCCGCATCCACCTGGCGCACCGCCTCCCAGTCCTTCTGGTACGTGATCGGCGTGAACTTGGTCACGCCCTGCTTGCTGAACTCCTTCTCGAGTTCAGTGCCTTTCCAAGGAAACGTGAAGAACGCCTCCTGGACCTTCTTCGCGAGCTCGGGCTTGAGGTTGTAGGCGTAGCCATAGCCGGTCGTCGGGAAGGTCTTGGACTTGTAGATCGAGACGATCTGTTCTTTCTTCACGACGTCGCGATCCTCCATCCGATGCAGCACCTCGTTGGCGATCGCGGCCGCGTCGTAGTCTTTGTTCGCCACGCCGAGGATCGAGTTGTCGTGCTTGCCGGAGAACGCGACGACGTAGTCCTTGCCGGCCTCGAGCTTGTACTCGCTTCGGAGCAGCGCCGACGGCGCCTTGAAGCCCGAGTTCGAGGTCTCGGCCGTGAACGCCAGCTTGCGACCCTTGAGGTCTGCGATCTTCGTAATGCCGCTGCCGGGGTACGTGATGATCTCCATCTCGTAGCCGAAGTTGCCCGAGTCGCCGGCCATGATCGCGAACGGCACGAAGCCCGCGCAGTTCACGGCGAGCGGCGTCGCCCCGGTGTTGAAGCCCGCGACATGCAGACGCCCCGCGCGCATCGCCTCGATCTGCGCGGCGTTCGACTGCACCGGGAAGAACTGCACCTTCTTGCCGGTGACCTTCTCCATGTGCCGGATGAAGTCGTCCCACACCTTGGCGTAGACCGCGGGATCCTCGACCGGCGTGTACGCGAAGATCAGCGTCGGCGGGTCGACGAACTTCGACGCATCGGTCGGCGGGTCGGCGACGAGGTCGCCGTTGGTGTCCTTGAAGCGCGCGGTGTCGAGGGCGTGGGCGAGCGGGGCGAGTAGGAATGTCAGGCCGATGACCAAGGCCTTGAGGTGCAGCGCCGGACGATTCATGTGTCTCCCCGAGTCTTTGCTCTTGATGGTGGATGCGTACGCTAACAGCGTTCCGCGTGTTCTGGCTTCCCTCGCACCGCGCGAGTCGTCGTTGACCCACCTGCGGCCGAAACCCTCATCAGCAGGCCAGCGACGGCAACGCGCGAATCGCGTCACCCGCCCGCTCTGCCGTTTTACGGAGGTCGTACAGGGACTGAAGACCCATCCAGAACTGCGGACTGTTGCCGAAGGAATGGCCCAGGCGCAGCGCGGTATGGCCAGTCACGGCGCGCTGCCCATTGAGGATTACGGTCATCCGGTTCGTCGGCACGCCGAGTCGGCGCGCGGGTTCGGCGGCGCTGATTTCGAGTGCCTCGATCTGCTCGGCGAGATGCTCGCTGAGATGGATTGCGTCGCGTGCCATCTTGGTCTCTCAGGGATAGTCGACGATCTCGACCTCCGTCGGTCCCGGCGCCTACTTCGGCCCCGCGAAGCAGATTCGCCATCAATCGTCGATGCGAATGCTGTAACGCTTCTTGCACTGTAGTGCCATCCGCGTTGCGTCAAGCGTAACGATCGGCGCCGCGAGCAAAAAAAGGCCCGAGGCATCTCTGCCCCGGGCCTTTCGATTCCGTCGCTCGAACCGACTCGACGAAGAACTACCGCATCAGCCTTCGACCACTTCCGTCGCTGCCGCAGCTTCGCTCGCGACGGCCAGCGCCTCGAGCTCCTGCTGGGCCGCGAGTTCGCGGTCCTTCTGCTCCGACGCTTCCTTCGCCTTGCGGGCGATGTGGAACGCCAGGCCCGTACCGGCCGGGATCAGGCGACCGACGATGACGTTCTCCTTGAGACCACGGAGCTCGTCGCGCTTGCCCATGATGGCGGCTTCGGTCAGGACACGCGTGGTTTCCTGGAACGAGGCGGCCGAGATGAACGAGTCGGTCGACAGCGAGGCCTTGGTGATGCCCAGCAGCACGTTGCCGTGGATCGCCGGACGCTTGCCGGCTGCGATCGTGGCATCGTTCTCGTCGAGGAAGTGCGAACGCTCGACCTGCTCACCCTGGATGAAGCGCGTCTCGCCCGCGTCGACGACCTGCACGCGACGCAGCATCTGACGCACGATCACCTCGATGTGCTTGTCGTTGATCTTCACGCCCTGCAGGCGATACACGTCCTGGACTTCGTCGACGATGTAGCGCGCCAGCTCTTCGATGCCCAGCAGGCGCAGGATGTCCTGCGGATCCGCCGGTCCGTCGACGATCGACTCGCCCTTGTTGACCACCTGGCCCTCGTGGACCACGATGTTCTTTTCCTTCGGGACCAGCTCTTCGTAGACCTTGCCTTCCGGGTCGGTGATCTGCAGGCGAACCTTGCCCTTGGTCTCCTTGCCGAACGACACGGTGCCAGTCATCTCCGCCAGCGTGCCCTTGTCCTTCGGCGTGCGGGCCTCGAACAGCTCGGCCACCCGCGGCAAACCGCCG
>JANXTA010000055.1 GCA_025356395.1 Betaproteobacteria bacterium | reverse complement strand
GGCATCGTCGCGTTCCACGTCTCCAATCGCTTCCTGCTGCTGCGCCGGTGGTCGCGCAGATCGCCGCCGATGCCGGCCTGCAGGCGATCGATGTGATCGATGATCCGGACGACGACGACTACGCCAGTTCCGAGTGGGTCCTCGTCTCGCGCAATACGTCTTTCCTCGACCAGGACGCGGTCAGGAAGCAGACTTCGGCGATCACGGCGATCCCGGGCCTGCCGATGTGGACCGACCAGTTCAACAACCTCTTCAAGATCCTCAAGTAACCCCGCCCTCGACCAGGCCATCCCATGAAATCCACCAAGACCTCCCCCGCGAAGAAGCCGATCAAGAAGGCGCTCGCCAAGCCCGTCTCCAAGAAGACGCGCGTAGCGCCCGCCAAGAAAACAGCGCCCTCGAAGATGCGCAATCGCAAGGCGACCGTCCGCAACTCGGCCATCCACGGCCGCGGGGTCGTGGCTCGCGTGCCGATCAAGGCCGGAGAACGGATCTGCGAATACATCGGCGAACGGATCGGCTGGCCCGAGGCGCTGCGCCGTCATCCGCACGACCCCGAGCAGCCGTTCCACACGTTCTACTTCAGCGTCGACGACGACACGGTGATCGACGGCAACGTGGGCGGCGACTTCTCGCGCTTCATGAACCACTCGTGCGAACCCAACTGCGAAGCGGAACTGGTCGAGGGCAAGGGCGACACGCGCATCTTCATCCTCGCACTGCGCGACATCGAGGAAGGCCAGGAACTGGTCTACAACTACGGGCTGTCGCTCGACGAACGCTATACGCCGACACTGAAAAAGCAGTTCGCGTGCTACTGCGGCAGCCCCAGTTGCCTCGGCACCATGCTGGCTCCCAAGCGCTGAAAACGGTTGCAGTGGAAAGTCGCCGGCCTATACTCGTTTTCGAGCTCCGCCAGTCCAGCGACGAGGCTCTTGCCGGCGACGGGTCGATCTGCATGTGCCACGCGACCAGGTTCGCCGTATCGCCAACCTCGCAGGGAGAGTCGTCATGAAAAGCATCTTGCTCGTTGCAATCGGTGTCACCGCGTTGATCAGTGGCTGTGCTTTCAACCCGAATGCCGCTGCCGTCGACGACGGCATCGACTACCAGAAGGTAGCCACGATCAACAACGTCGCGAAGTCTCGCGGTGTGATGGTCCAGTGGTTGAACTATCCGCAGCGCCGTTCGGCGCCGATTGATGTCGTGCCGTCGCTGGGCCAGCCCACCGGAACCTGAAGCGATCGCCTGTCCTGCAAGCCCCGCGACGCGGGGCTTTTTTACGCGAGCGCGGCCAGCGGACTCACTGCAGCGCGAGCGCCTTCAGATTGGCAAGGCCCGCTGCGAAGTCATTGCCGACCATGCGATGCATGGCGAGCCCCGTCCATCGCATCATCGGGTTTTGCCCAGATCGCCCTCGTTGGTCCACGTCACGCGGGTGGTCGTGGGCGGCGCCGGATCGAACGTGATCTCGCCGGTCGCGGTGCTGTCCCAGTCGGGGAAGGCCAGCTTGTAGCCGAGCCAGCGGTCGGGTTCGGCCGAGGTGAAGGTCATCTCGCCGTAGCCCTCGCTCTTGCTCTTCCACTTCCACTGTGCCCCGACGCCGGAGGCCGGTCCCGCATAGACGATCGTCATCGCCGGGTCGCGCTGGCTCCAGGCCGACCAGCGCTTCCAGGAAGCAGTCTCGGCGACCAGCAGATAGATCTTCGACGGCGGCGCATCGATGTCGATGGATCGCGCCACGCGGTAATGCGACGGCAGCGCGTAGGCGATCGCGACCAGCAACGCCGACACGCCGACCAGCACGAACACCGTTCGCTTGACGAACTTCATGACGACTCTCCCTGTCGGCCGAAGGCCATCGTAGGAGCCTCGACGGGTGCGAGCAATAGCCGGCAACGCGTCGCGCAACACTCCTCGATGAAGACGACGCCAGCGCCGAAGGCCAGGGTTATCCTGCCCACCCGGACCCGCACTCGATCGGACCAAGACCCATGCCCCTGTTCCTCTTCGGCGAGCGACTGCACGCTGCATGCCTCGCGTCGACGCTCGGATGGATCGTCCCGCTCCTGCTGGTCGCTGCATGCGGCGGCAGCGGCGGTGGATCGAGCACTCCCGCGCCGGCGGCCGCGGCGGCCCAACCCACGGTGGACCAGCTCGCGAACATCTGCACGGTGCCCGGCGAGAAAGCCTGGGAGCTGGCGCACCTCAACGACGTCTACCTGTTCTATCGCGACATCGTCCCGGTCGATCCGAATGCGTACGCGACCCCCGAGGGGTACTTCAGTGCGCTGCTGGTCACGTCGAAGGATCGCTTCTCGTTCGTCGAGCCACAGTCGGTGGCCGACGCCTTCTTCAACGCCGGGCAGAACGTGGGCTACGGCGCCGTCTTCAAGCTCGACACCGGCAACAGGCTGCGCATCGGCTTCGTCGACGCGGGCGGTCCGCTCGCGCTGCAGAACGTGGCGCGCGGCGCCGAGATCACCACCCTCGCGGGCGCTGCCGTCTCGACCTACTCGACCGCGGCACTCAACGCGCTGCTGTTCCCCAACACCGTCGGCGTCTCGCTGACGCTGACCGTGCTCGACCTCGGCCAGACGGTGCCGCGGAGCATCACGCTCGCGTCCTCCAACGTCATCGAGAACCCGGTGCCGCTCGCGCAGGTGATCCCGGCCGACAACACCAATCCGCTGTCGGCGCGCATCGGCTATCTGCTCTTCAACGACCACATCGCGACGTCGGAGGCCGAGCTGATCGGTGCGATCACGAGCTTCCAGGCCGCGGGCGTCAGCGACGTGGTGCTGGACCTGCGCTACAACGGCGGCGGTTTCCTCTATATCGCCAGTGAACTGGCGTACATGCTCGGCGGCAACAAGATCGCCGCCAACGCGACCTTCGAGAAACTGCTGTTCAACGACAAGCACCCCGAGAAGACCAACAACCCCGCCAACACCGTGCCGTTCTACACGGCGACCAGCGGCGGCCAGGCACTGCCGACGCTGAACCTCCCGCGCGTGTTCGTGATCACCGCACCCGGTACCTGCTCCGCGAGCGAGTCGGTGATCAACGGCCTGACGCCGTTCGTGCAGGTGATCCGCATCGGCGGCACGACCTGCGGCAAGCCATACGGCTTCATCCAGACCAACAACTGCGGCAATGCGTACTTCGCGATCCAGTTCCAGGGCGTGAACAACGTCGGCTTCGGCGACTACACCAACGGCTTCGCACCGACCTGCGTCGTGGCCGACGACTTCAGCCGTGCGCTCGGCGACCCCAACGAAGGCCGCCTCTCGGCGACGCTCGCGTATCGCAACGCCGGCATATGTCCGGCGACGGCGGCGTCGCAGGAAGGGCTGCAGTCCGCCCAGGCGATCGAACGGATCCTCGGTCGACCCGAGCGTCAGAACCGCCTCATCCGCTGACGCTCAGTCGAAGTTGCGGGCCCAGACCGAAGCGATCACCGGATGCGCTTCGGTGACCGTGACCGAGGCCATCGCCTTCGGACAGTGTTCCTCCAGCCAGGCGCGGCCCGGACGCCAGCGGGAGATCATCGCGACGTAGGCGTCCAGGGCCGAGACGCGGTCGCCGAGCAGGTAGGGACGCGGCTCGATGGACGTCTCGAAGGCGATCCACGCGTCGCGCAACCGCTGCAGCGCCTTGGCCTTCAAGCTGTCCTGCGCCGCATCGCCGTCGACCCAGCGTGAGGGAAAGTCGCCGACGATGATCGGTCCGTAGACATTGGTCGCGAACGACACGATCCATCGATAGGCGAGCGCTCGCTCACGGTCCGAAGCCGGCAGCAACTGCGCCTCGGGGCTGTGCGCGGCGATCCACAGCACGATCCCCGCCGACTCGGTGACGATGGTCCCGTCGTCGAGGACGAGCGTCGGCACCTGCGCCATCGGATTGACGGCGCGCAGGCGATCCCAGGCCTCGCGATCGTCCCACTCGAAGACACGCCGTTCGTAGGGCATACCGGCCATCTCGAGCAGCGCCTCGATGGCCGACGAACCGCATCCCTTGCATCCGTGCAGTTCCATCTTTCTCCTCCGTCATCCATGAGCCTGGATTTGTGGGCGATCCGTGGGCGCGACCCCTCCAAGCTGAGTTCTCGCCGGTTCCGGTCCTACTCAGCAGAGGTTGCCATGAAACAAGATGCTTCGATCCACAGCAACGACTTGAAGGTCATCGGCCTGCTGGCCGCGATGTTCGCCGGCCTCGTGGGTCTGATCGGCATCCTGCTGGCCGATGCGGACATCGACGCGTCGCACCTGCATCCGATCCGCAACGCGAACGCCGCCGTGGTGGCGCTCCCGCCGCAGGCCAAGGTGATCGCCCTCGAGACGACCGCTACGAAGCCGGTCACGCCGGAAGATAACTGGGCGGCCGACGACTCGTCGCACGGCATGCGGCCCGATGCGGCTCACTGAGCCCGTTTCAGATCGCCGTCGTCGTCGCCAGATGGTCGGCGTCCTCGACCGCGTCCAGCAGCGCCCGATGCGACGGGACGCGTCGCAGGAATCCTTCGCGATCGGCCGGGCCGAGCGGCTCGGTCCGCTGCATCAGCAGCGCGTGTCCGCTGGCAAGGTAGGCCTCGGCTCCCTCATGCCCGGCGCCGCGCAGCACGTCGTGACACGCGAGGTAGATGTCGATCGGATTCTCGGTGCCGTCGACGGTCCCGCCGCCATCGAGTTAGGCGGTGACCTCGCCGACGAACGCGAGCGCTTCGTCACTGCGGTCTCCTGCCAGCGAGGCGAGGGCAAGACCCGCCAGGCACTCGATGGCCATCATCTCGCGGCCGATGCGGCGATAGAGCGCCAGCGCCTCTTTGAAGGACGCGGTCGCGTCGGCCAGTTTGCCGAGCGCGCGGTGCACGTCGCCCGTGACGAGCGCGGCGACCGCGCACAGCTCGGCGTGGTGTGCGCGCCGAGCGGTCTCGAGTCCCCGGGTCGCCGAACCGAGAGCCGCCGCGGCATCGCCGTCGAGCCGCAAGGCAGTCGCGACGTTGATCTGCGCCAGCGCTTCCTGGACCACGATGCCGGTCTCGCGATAGATCAGCGTGGCCGCATTGCCCAGCTCGATCGCTTCGCGGAAGTTGCCGAGGCAACGCTGCACGTCACCCATCGATCCGAGCACGGTCGCCTCCTTGACGCGGTCGCCCTGTCCCCGTGAGAACGCCAGACCGCGCGTGAAATGCTCGAGCGCCACCCCGTACTGCCCGCGGTCGACTGCGAAGCCCCACAGGCTCGCCATGACGCGCAGGTAGGCATCGTTGTCGCCCTGTGCCCGCGCGGTGGCCGCCAGCTTATCGACCTGGACCAGCGCCTCGTCGTGACGTCCCATCAGCCGCAACGCGTCCACCCAGCACGCGTGCGCATCGAGGCTGGCCAGCGGGATGCCGGCGGCCGCAGCCAGCAACACCCCGCGTTCCGCTTCCGACGAGGCGCGCTGGTAGTCGCCCGTGTAGAACGCGTGCCGCGCCAGCCGCCCCGCGGCGTCGGCCCGCAAGGCATCGTCGCCGATCCGGTCCGCCAGCTGGGCCAGCTGTTCGGCGTCCTGGCGCTGTTCGTCCCGCCGGCTGGTGGCGAACAACACGCCGATGCGCGATCGCAGCAACCCGAAGCGACCACTCAGGTCGTTGTCGGGCGTGAGCGCGAGCGCACGCCAGAGATGGTCCAGCGCGGCCGCGTTGGCGTAAAACTTGATCGCGTCCTCCGCGGCCACGCTGAAGTAGCGCGCCGCGTTCACGAGGTCGTCCGCCTTCTCGTAGTGATGCGCGATCAGGGCCTGGTGCTCGGACACCCGCTCGCCGCTCTGCGCGACCAGCCATCCGGCGCAGCGCCCGTGACGTTCGCGGCGATCGCGCTTGAGCACGCTCTCGTAGGTCACCCTGTTGCAGCACGTTGTGCTTGAAGACGTATTCGCCGACGCCTTCGAACGCACTCGTCTCGCGGCCGTAGATCAGCTCGCGGGCCATCAGGGCGGACAGCGCCTCGACCAGCGTGGGATCGATCGAAGCCAGGGCATCGGCCCAGAACACATGACCCACGACCGACGCGACCTGCAGCGCCAGCTTCTCGAGCGGCGCCAGCGCATCGACGCGCGCCTGCAGCACTCCGAACAGGGTCGGCGGCACGTGCACGCGGGCGAGGCGTTCTGGCACGACCTGCCAGACATCGTCGCCGACGATGATCACGCCGTCGTCGATCAACATCTTGGTCAGCTCCTCCATGTAGAACGGATTGCCCTCCGCGCCACCGGTGATCAGTTCACGCAGCGCGAGGTAGGCCTGCTGCAGCTTCTGCAGCAGCGCATCGGCGAGCTTGCGACTGCTGCGACGCGCGAGCGGCGCGAGCTCGATGCGCTCGTGGTTGCCCTGCCCGCTGCCCCACAGCGGCCGGCGCTCGAGCAGCGCGGGTCGAGCGGCGCAGACGATCAGGATCGGGCAGTCGCGGCAGCGCTGCGCCACGTGATTGATGGAGTCGAGCGAACCCTCGTCGGCCCAGTGCAGGCCCTCGAGCTGCACCATCACCGGGTCGATGGCCGCGATCGCCTTGAAGTACTGGGCCGCCGAATGGAAGGCCCGGTCACGGATCTGCTTCGGGTCGCCGACGATGTCCGAGCAGCGCCGCATGCTCGTCGGTCGCGGTGCCGAAGGTGGCCGACAGAGCGGCCGTGAACTTGCGGCGCGCCTCGGCGGGCGACGTGCTGTCCTCGATCTGGAAGCGCCAGAAGAAGATGTCGCGGACCACGCCGTAGGGCTGCATCTCGCCGTGGGTCTGCGCGTCCCTGGAAGACCCAGACCTCGCGCGACTTCAGTTCGAGCGTGTTGCTGAATTCGTCGAGCAGCCGGCTCTAGCCGATACCCGCGTCGCCGACGATCGTGATGCGCGACAGCGTCTCGTCGGCGATCACGTCCTCGAACGCATCGGACAGGTGCTTCAGCTCGGCGTCGCGGCCGACCATGCGGCACTCGATGCCTTCCCCCCGCGTCGCTCGAGCCGGTACGCGCGCGGCTTCGCCCGCTGCACGATGTAGCTGCGCAACGGTTCGTCCATGCCCTTGACGACGATCGCCGGCTCTTCCGCCACGTCGAAGACGCCGCCGCCCAGAAGCACCGGGCCGGTGTTGATCCCGACCCGGACGCTGAAGCCGGCGATCTTGTAGGTGGCCTCGATCTCGCGAGCGATGCGACGCGCCTCGACGACGATCGCGAGGCCGGCATGGACCGAATTCTCCGCGTCGTCCTCCTGCGCCTCGTCGGCCCCGAACGCCGCGAGCAGGCTGTCGCCCGCGTACTGCAGCACACGTCCCTTCCACGCGACGACGACCGCGCTGAAGCGCTCGGGTGCCCCGTCGATGATGACGTGGGTGTCTTCGGCATCAAGGTCGTGGCTCATCGCCGTCGAGCCCACGATGTCCACGAACAGGACCGAAACTGCCTTCAGCTGCTGGCTGCGGATACGCGTCTGCGAACGCATCAGCGCGAGTTTCTCGCGCATCGGCGCGGTGCCGGCATCCACGACCGCGTCACCCAGCAGGCCACGCTGCGTTTCCAGCGCGCCGATGGCTGCTTCGAGTTGTTCGATCGTGGCGCTCATGCGGCGGCAGTTGGAGATTTCGGGAAGACGCAAATGTTAGGACCAGTCCACCTTTTTTCGGAAGGCGAACCGCAGCATCGCGCCATCATGCGGAACACGCCTCGAAACGCCACGAATTGTGCTATCAGAATGGCCGATCGCCCGGATCCCGGCGCGACCCTTTTTGTCTGACGGAGTCCCTCCATGCCCGCCATCGATCCTCTGCTCGTGTTGCTCGCCGTGGGTGGCGTGCTGACGCTGCTCAGCAACCTCATGAAACGGATGGTGCCGCTGCGCATCTTCGCGCTGGCGGCCAACAGCTTCTTCCTCGCCTACGCCTCCATCCGTCACGACTGGATGAACACGGCCTTGCAGGGCGCGCTGCTGCTCGTCAACGCCTATCGCCTGTGGGACCTGCAGCGACTGCTCACCGCGCTGGCCAGCGCCCACGCCGACACGCCCCTGAAGGACTGGCTGCTGCCGTACATGAAGAAGAAGAACTTCAAGGCCGGCGAGATCCTGTTCAGCAAGGGCGATACCGCGCACCAGCTGATATACATCCGCAAGGGCACCGTCAAGCTGGTCGAGCGGGGCACCACGCTGGGTGCCGGCGCCCTGGTGGGCGAGATCGGCCTCTTCACCGAGGACCGCAAGCGCACTGCAACGATCATCTGCGAGACGGCATGCATCTGCTACACGATGACCGACGAGGCGATCTACCTGCTGTACTTCCAGAACCCCAAGCTGGGCTTCTACCTGATTCGTCTGATCGTGCAGCGTCTGTTGCAGGACCTGCAGCGGCGCCCCGCGACGACCGCCTCGTGAGCGGGCTCCGGCACGCGCCCTTCAGTGCGCGGCCTGGCGCTTGCGGAGCGCTTCGGTGAAATTGTCGAAGAAGTTGTCGGCGATCTTGCGGGCAGCCATGTCGACCAGGCGCGAGCCCACCTGCGCGATCTTCCCGCCGACCGTCGCGTTGGCCTCGTAGTCGAGCCGCGTGGTGTCGCCTTCGGCCGGCACCAGCTTGACCGCGGCCGACCCCTTGCCGAAGCCCGCGATGCCGCCGCTGCCTTCGAAGCGGATCGTGTACGCGTTCGGCGGATCGAGATCCATCAACCGCAGCTTGCCCTTGAACTTCGCCTTCACCGGTCCGACCGCCGCGACCATCACCAGGTCGTAGACACCCACGACGGTCGCCGTGTCGCCCGCGCTGTCGGGCTCCGCGGTCGACTGCGTGATCGATTCGCAACCGGGGATCGCCTCCTTCAGAAGGTTCGTGTCGTTCAGTGCCTCCCAGGCCGCCTGTTGGGAAACCGGCAGGATCTGCTCGCCCTTGAGTTGCATGCGTTGCCCCTTGAATGATGTGGTTTTTTCAGACTCCCGACAGTACGCGACCGAGCGCTGCGAGGCTGTCGAGATTGTGCGCTGGAACGAAGCGGTCGACGTGCGGCAGCATCGCGCGGATACCGGCGGCGCGCGGCTCGAAGCCCGCGTAGCGCAGCAACGGGTTGAGCCACACCAGTTGGCGACAGGACTTCGCGAGGCGTTCCGTCTCGAACGACAGCCGCTGCACGTCGCCGTGTTCGAGACCGTCCGTGATCAGCAGCACGGTCGCGCTCTGCGCCAGCACGCGCCGTGACCAGTGCGCGTTGAAGTCGGTCAGGCAGGCCGTCAGGCGCGTGCCGCTGGACCAGTCGTCCACCGCCTTGATTACCGAAGCCACCGCGAGATCGGGATCGCGCCCGCGCAGCGCGCGCGTGATCGACGTGAGCCGCGTGCCGAAGACGAACACCGATATGCGTCGCGTGCCGTCGCTGCCCTGCGCCGACAGCGCATGCGCGAAGTGCAGCAGCATCCGCGAGTAGCGGCTCATCGAGCCCGAGATGTCCGCGAGGATCACGAGCGGCACCGGTCGCGTGCGCGGCTCGCGATGCCGCAGCGCCATGGCGCCGTCGCGGGCCATCGCCTGCATGGTTCTGCGCCAGTCGATGCGACCGCGCGTCGACCGTTGCGAGCGGCGCGTCGCGATCCGCTCGACGTTGAAGCGCATCGTTGCGATCACGCGCTTCGCCTCGCGCCACTCGTCGACCGTCATCGTGTCGAAGTCCGCCTTGAAGAGCCGCTCGCGATCCGAGAAGGTGAGCGTGGCCTCGATCGTCGTCTCCTCGTACTCTGGTGGCGGTGGTTGATCCGACGCGTTCGGGAACAGGGCTGCGGCGAGGCGACGGTTCTGCGCAGGCTTCGGTCCACTCTCGCGTCCCTGCACGCGCGGCAGCAGCATGGCCATCATCCGACCGCGCAGGTCGGGGTCGCGCCAGAACAGGTGGAAGGCCTGGTCGAACAGAAGCTGATGCTCGGGCCGATCGACCAGGCAGGCCGTGAGTGCCGCGTGGAGGTCGTCGCGCGATTCGAGTCCGGCGATCGGCAGGGCTTCCAGCGCCAAACGGATGCGGTCGCTGCCGAGCGACATTCCCGACCCGCGGAGCACGCGGGCGAAATGCATGACGTTCTCGGCCAGGTGGCCGGGAAGTTGCGGCGCCGGATCAGCGCGTGGCATCGCGCAGTTCGGCGATCAGGCGCGCCGCTTCGCTGCCGGCCGTCTTCGCGATGTCGTCCTGGTACTTGAGCAGCACGCCGAGCGTGTCGTCGACGACGGCGGGGTCGAGCACGATCGCGTCGAGCTGCAGCAACGCGCGCGACCACTCGACGGTCTCGGCGATACCTGGCTTCTTAAACAGGTCGGTAGCGCGCAGCCGCTGCACGAAGGCGACGATTTCGCTTGCGAGCCGGCCCTCGATGCCCGGCACGCGCCGCAGCAGGATGTCGTACTCGCGCGCGGCATCGGGGAAACCGACCCAGTGGTACAGGCAGCGCCGCTTGATCGCGTCGTGGATCTCGCGCGTGCGATTCGACGTGACGATGACGATCGGCGGCACGACGGCCTTGATCGTGCCGGTCTCGGGAATCGTGATCTGGTAGTCGGACAGCACTTCGAGCAGGAACGCCTCGAAGGGCTCGTCGGCGCGATCGAGTTCGTCGATCAGCAGGACCGGGGGCACCGGCTGCTTCGGGTCGATCGCTTGCAGCAACGGTCGCGCGATCAGGAAGCGATCCGAGAAGAGGTCGGCCGCAAGGTTCTGCTTGTCGGCCGCTCCCCCCTGTTCGGCGAGACGGATCTCGATCATCTGCCGCGCGTAGTTCCATTCGTAGGCTGCACCGGCGAGGTCGAGTCCCTCGTAGCACTGCAGGCGGATCAGCGGGCGATCGAGCATCGCGGCGACCGCCTTCGCGAGCTCGGTCTTGCCGGTGCCGGGCTCGCCCTCGACCAGTAGCGGACGTTGTAGCTTCAGCGCGAGGAACAGTGCGGTCGCGAGACGTCGATCGGCGACGTAGTCCTGGGTCGCGAGGGCGTCGACCGTGGCGTCGATGGAGATGGGAAGGGTGGACATCGTCGAGTCGGGAAGGCTCTAGCCAATCAGACCCTCCCCCGCTGGAGAGGGTCAGGGAGGGGGCGAGCGCCGCGAGCGTCGGTGCTGCAAAATCATCGGATGCACCACGCGCATCCCCCCATCCCGACCTTCGCCCACAGGGGGAAGGAGAAAATCACACCGTTTCGGCCACTGCCCGCTTCGTCAGCACCGGAATCAGGTGGGCCCGATATTCGGCCGTCGCATGCAGGTCGCTGTTGAGCCCGTCGGCCGACATCGTCACGCCGTCGCAGCTCTCCGGCACCCACTGCGCATCGAGCTTCGCTTCGAGTGCCTTCATGCGGAACACGACCGGACCCGCGCCGGTCACCGCGACCCGCGCACCATTCGTTGACTTTGCAACGAATACGCCCACCAGCGCGAAGTGCGACGCCTGCTGCCTGAACTTGTAGTACGCCGACTTCTCCGGCTTCGTGAACGTGATCGAGACCAGAAGTTCATCGGGTGCCAGCGCCGTCTCGTACAGGCCCTTGAAGAAATCCTTCGCCTCGATGGTCCGCTGGTTTGTCTTGAGACTCGCGTCGAGCGCGAGGACCGCCGACGGATAGCACGCGGCCGGATCGTTGTTCGCGAGGCTGCCGCCGATCGTGCCGCGGTTGCGGACCTGGCGGTCGCCGATCATTTCGGCCAGGTGCGCGAGACCCGGCACCAGCCGCTTCACGTCGGCCGAAGCGGCGATCTCGGCATGGCGCGTCATCGCGCCGATCGTCACGGTGTCGCCGCTGACGGTGATGCCCTTGAGCTCGTCGACACGATCGAGGTCGATCAGCGTCTCGGGCGCGGCGAGGCCGAGCCGCATCGACGGCAGCAGAGACTGGCCGCCCGCGAGGTACTTGATTTCGCTACCGGCACCGAAGGCCTTGACGGCATCGGCGACGGTGCTGGGTTGCTGGAACAGGAAGGCTTGCATCGTGGTTCCTGAAATTAGGTCCCGGCCTTCGCCGGGACGACATTCGAACGGGCTTGCATCGCCGACCACACCGTGTTCGGCGTCGCCGGCATCGCGATGTCCTTCACGCCGAGCGCATCGCAGATCGCGTTGATCACGGCCGGCGGCGAGCCGATCGCGCCCGCTTCGCCGCAACCTTTCACGCCGAGCGGATTGTGCGAACACGGCGTGCCCTTGACAGTCTCGACGGTGAAGGTCGGCAGGTCGTCGGCGCGCGGCATCGTGTAGTCCATGTACGTGCCCGACAGCAGCTGCCCCGACTCGTTGTCGTAGATGCCGTGCTCGAGCAGCGCCTGGCCGATGCCCTGCGCGAGGCCGCCGTGCACCTGGCCCTCGACGATCATCGGGTTGACGATATTGCCGAAGTCGTCGCAAGCCGTGAAGCGGTCGATGCGCGTGACGCCGGTGGCCGGATCGATCTCGACCTCGCAGATGTAAGTCCCCGACGGGTAGGTGAAGTTGGTCGGGTCGTAGAACGCGTTCTCGTTGAGGCCCGGCTCGAGCTTGTCGAGCGGGTAGTTGTGCGGCACGTAGGCCGCGAGCGAGACCGACGCGAACGGCACGGCCTTGTCGGTGCCGGCAACCTTGAAGATGCCGTTCTCGAACTCGACGTCGGTGTCGGCCGCTTCCATCAGGTGCGCCGCGATCTTCTTGCCCTTCGCGATCACCTTGTCGACCGCCTTCGCGATCGCGCTGCCGCCGACTGCGAGCGAACGCGAGCCGTAGGTGCCCATGCCGAACAGCACCTTGCCGGTGTCGCCGTGCTGGATGTCGACGTCCTCGATCGGGATGCCGAGCTTGTCGGCGACCACTTGGGAGAAGGTCGTCTCGTGGCCCTGCCCGTGGCTGTGGCTGCCGGTGAAGACCGTGACCTTGCCGGTCGGATGCACGCGCACCTCGCCAGCCTCGAACAGGCCGGCGCGCGCGCCGAGCGCACCCGCGATGTTGGATGGCGCCAGCCCGCATGCCTCGATGTAGGCCGAGTAGCCGAGACCGCGCTTCATGCCCCCGGCCTCGCTCGCGGCCTTGCGCGACGCGAAGCCCGCGACGTCCGCGAGCTCGATCGCGCGCGACATCGTCGCCTCGTAGTCGCCCACGTCGTAGGTCAGTCCGACCGGCGTCGGATACGGGAAGGTCGTGATGAAGTTCTTGCGACGGATCGCGGCCGGATCGATGCCGAGGTCGTGCGCCGCGGTCTCGACGATGCGCTCGACGACATAGGTCGCTTCGGGACGCCCCGCGCCGCGATACGCGTCGACCGGTGCGGTGTTGGTGAACACGCCGGTCACTTCGGCATAGATCTTGGGCGTCTTGTACTGGCCCGCCAGCAGCGTCGCGTAGAGGATGGTCGGCACGCACGACGCGAAGGTTGACAGGTAGGCACCGAGGTTCGCGGTCGTCGTCACGCGCATCGCTAGAAAAGTGCCGTCCTTCTCGGTGCCGAGCTCGACCGTGGTCACGTGATCGCGGCCGTGCGCGTCAGTGAGGAAGGCCTCGCTGCGATCGGCGGTCCACTTGATGGGACGGCGGATCTTCTTGCTGGCCCACACCAGCGCAGTCTCCTCGTTGTAGAGGAAGATCTTCGAGCCGAAGCCACCGCCGACGTCGGGCGCGACGACACGGACCTTGTGCTCGGGGATACCGAGCACGAACGCGCACATCAGCAGGCGCTCGACGTGCGGGTTCTGGCTGTTGACGTAGAGCGTGTAGCTCTCGTCGGACGGGTTGTACGACGCGTTGCAGGCGCGCGTCTCGATCGCGTTGGGGATCAGGCGGTTGTTGCGGAACGACAGCTTGCTGACGTGCGGCGACGACGCGATCGCTGCATCCACCGACGTCTTGTCGCCGCATCCCCAGACATAGCAGACGTTGTCAGGTGCCGCGTCGTGCACGGCGGAGCCGGCGCCCGCTGCCTTCGCAGTATCGACCACCGGTGTCTGCTCTTCGTAGGCCACCTCGACCAGCGCCGCACCGGCGCGTGCCTGGTCGAGCGTCTCGGCGACGACGACAGCCACCGGGTCGCCGACGTACAGCGCCTTGCCATCCGCGAGGACCGGATGCTTCGGCTCCTTCATCGGCGTGCCGTCGATGTTGTTGATCAGCCAGCCGCACGGCAGGCCGCCGACATCGCGGAAATCCGCACCCGTGTAGATGCCGAGCACGCCGGGCGACAGCTTCGCGGCCGAGGTATCGATCGCACCGATCTTCGCGTGCGCGTACGGCGAGCGGACGAAGATCGCGTAGGTCTGCTGGGCCAGCGTCAGGTCGTCGGTGTACTGGCCGCGGCCCGTGAGGAAGCGATGGTCTTCCTTGCGCTTGATCGATTGGCCGATGAAACCTTGTCTTGCGTTCATAGCATCTCCGGGTGTTCTCTGACTGTGTCATCCCGGCGCAGGCCGGGGCCTCATTGATCTGCTGCTGGTGATCAGGTCCCGGCCTGCGCCGGGATGACATTCACGGTACGGCGTTCATCCCTGTCGCACCCACCTGTATGGCCTTGACGATGTTCTGGTACCCGGTGCAGCGGCAGAAGTTGCCGACCAGGGCTTCGCGGATCTTGCGATCGTCCGAGGCGTTCTCCGCGTGGTTCTTCACCAGATCGATGGCGCTCATCACCATGCCCGGCGTGCAGTAGCCGCACTGCAGCCCGTGGCACTCCTTGAACGCGGCTTGCATCGGATGCATCGTGCCGTCCTCGGCCTCGACGCCTTCGATGGTCGTCACGTCGCGGTCGGCCGCCTGCAACGCGAGCACGTTGCACGACTTCACGGCGTGGCCATCGAGGTGGACGGTGCACGCGCCGCACTGGGCGGTATCGCAACCGATGTGGGTACCGGTCAGCCGCAGCGTCTCGCGGATGAAGGTGACGAGCAGCGTGTTCGGTTCGACGTCGCGGACGACGGTCTTGCCGTTCACGCGCAACGAGAGCGACGTGGCCATGCAGTCTCCTGGGGGGAATGTTCTTGGTCGACGGCTGACGAGCAGCGCCGGAATTTCGGGGCATTATGCGTCGCGATCCCGAGCGTTGCAAAGTGCGAATGCATCGGGGTTTGCGCGCAGTTCCGAATCATCGGATCCACACTGGCTTCATCGCATGGACAACGTCGATCTCAACGTACTGAAGACCATCGTCGCCTGGCGCGCCGAGGGGCGCCGCGTCACGATGGGCACCATCGTCCACACCTGGGGCTCGGCCCCGCGACCGGTCGGCGCCATCGTCGCGATCGGCGAGGATGCCGCGGGCATGGCCAGCATCGCCGGCTCGGTCTCGGGAGGCTGCATCGAGGACGACCTGGTCGCGAAAGTCCGGGGCGCCGATGGCCAGGGCCTCGCGATCCACAAGCCCGAGCGCGTCACGTACGGCATCAGCGCGGAGGAGGCCAACCGCTTCGGCCTGCCCTGCGGCGGCACCATCGAACTGGTGATGGAGCCGATCGGCGAACGCTCGCGCATCGAGGAACTCGCCAATGCCATCGGCCAGGGCCATCGCGTCCGTCGCACGCTGGACCTCGATGCCGGCAGCGTCACGATCGAGGAGGCCGACGGCTACGACCGGCGCGGAGAAACTCTGTCGCTCACCGACCAGACGCTGTCGACCCTGCACGGTCCGAGCTGGCGGCTGCTGATCATCGGCGCCGGCCAGATGACGCTGTATCTCGCGCAGATGGCGCAGGCCCTCGACTACCGCGTCATCGTCTGCGACCCGCGCGAGGAGTACACCGCGCAATGGCATGTCGAGGGCAGCGCGCTGACGACCTCGATGCCCGACGACGCCGTCCTCGAGATGAAGGCCGACGCGCACACGGCCGTCGTCGCACTGACACACGACCCGAAGCTCGACGACCTCGCGTTGATGGAGGCGCTCAAGAGCGACGCGTTCTACGTCGGCGCGATCGGATCGAAGGTCAACCAGACCAAGCGCCGTGCACGGCTGCTGGAGTTCGACGTGACTGCCGAGCAGATCGAACGCATGCACGGTCCGGTCGGACTGAAGAACGGCGCACGGACGCCGCCGGAGATCGCCGTGGCGATCCTCGCCGAGATGACGGCAGTGCGTTACGGCTATCGCATTCCGGAACCGATCCGGCTCGAAGAACCGGCGTGAAGCGAGCGGCGGCGGTCGCGGGAAACGCGGCGACCAGCCGGAGTCGTTTGCCGGGTAGTCCGCTTTGACGCTGAGATGAGCCCGCAAGGCAAGCAGCGCGCAAGGACCGTCGCGTCTCTTCGCGCGACGTCGCGCCGACGAATCACCTCGAAAGGATCCGGCCGCATCGACGGCCGTCCCTTTCTGGCGATCGTCGCCTTCATCGCGATCTACCTGGCCGTTTCGCTGGTCTGGCGGGTCGCGACATGGGTTGCCGGCTTCTACGCCGTCATGAGCATCGTGTGTGCGCTCGTGTATCTGATCGACAAGTCGGCAGCTAAACATCGACGCCAGCGCATCTCCGAAGGAATGCTGCTCGGACTCGGCCTCTTCGGCGGCTGGCCGGGCGCGATCGTTGCGCAGCAAGTCCTGCGGCACAAGACCAGCAAGGCGTCCTTTCGGCGAAGCTTCTGGTTCAGCGTGATCGCGAACGTGCTGGTGTTTGTCGGCTCGACTTCGCAATGGTCAAGCCTGACCAGAATCTTCGGCCGCACACCATAATCAAGTCCCCCATCCACAAGGCGACTCATGGAAACCTGGCACCTCTGGACGGCGTTTCTGGCAGGCGCCATCTCCTATCTCTCTGGCTACTTCGACGTCTCCGAGGCCGTTGCGATCATGGTCCTGACGGGCCTTGCGCGCGCGGCCTTGATGCCGATCTCGCTCGCGGCTTCGCTCCGCATGGAACGCAACAAGGAAAAGCTGCGCTGCGTGAAGCCTGCGCTCGATGCGCTGAAGGAGCGATTCAAAGGGAAGCAAGCCGAACTCACAGCGGCCACCATGCAGCTCCACAAGCAGAATGGCATTCGCTTCTTCGACCGGCTCACGCTCGTCAACATGGCCACGCAAGGCTTCTTCGGCCTGGGGATGTATCAGGCGATCACCCGGACGGCTTTCAGATCCCGTTTCCTTTGGATCGGCAGTCTCGCAAAGCCGGACGTCTTGTTGACCTTTCTCGTGGCGCTGGTGATGGTCTTCGCCATGAGCCTGGCGCCAGGCGCTTTTGGTGAACCGACCTTCGTCATCGTCCTGTGCGTGTCCGTCCTGGTGACGGTCTTCGCCGTCGCGGCCATGCCTTCGGCCGTCGGCATCTATTGGGCGACGTCGAACGTCGCGAGCCTCGCTCAGTCATGCCTGCTCCGGTGGCTGAGACTTCGGGACGGTATCGCGACAACAGGATCGTGACTCGATCATCGGCGTAGCCGCGCGACGGGCTGCAAGTCGCCGCACAACAGGAGACACCATGCAGGAACAATCCCTCGACGGCATCGTGTGGAGCATCGACGACCACGGCATCGCGCGCATCGTTCTGGACCGCCCGAGCGAGGCCAACACCATGACGCTGAAAGCTGCCACGGCTTTCGCGAAGGCGGTCGGCGAGATCGCCGCTGCGTCACCGCGCGTCGTGCTGCTCACCGGACGCGGCAGGATGTTCTGCGCGGGGGGCGACATCGGCGAGTTCCAGCAGAACATGGACCGCTTCGATGGGTTGATCGACGGCATCCTCGTCGCGCTGCATCCGGCCGTCGTACAACTCTCCGGGATGCCGGTACCGGTCGTCACCGCCATCAACGGCTCGTTCGGTGGCGCAGGGCTCGGGCTCGCGCTGTGCGGCGACTTCGCCTACGCGGCCGCTTCGGTGAAGCTGCGCACCGGCTACGTCGCGCTCGGTCTCTCGCCCGACGCGGGCTCGTCGTACTTCCTCACGCGTCGCATCGGCACGGCGCGCGCGAAGCAGCTCTTCTTCACCAACGAGGCACTCGATGCGTCACGCATGCTCGCAGCCGGCATCGTCGACGCGGTCTTTCCCGACGACCGGCTGATGCCCGAAGCCGAAGCCTTGTGCGAACGCCTGGCCAAGACCTCGACCGGCTCCATCGGCGTCATCAAGACGCTATGCGACGGAGCGGAGCGCCGCTCGTTGAGCGAGCACCTCGCCCTCGAGAAGCGCCTGCTCGAGGACCGCGCACGCGGGCCCGACGCGCGCGAAGGCATCTCGGCTTTCCTCGAGCATCGTCCGGCGGTGTTCGCGCGCCAGGCGGAATCCGCCATCGCCGCCATCCCTTCGAAGTCCTAGCATCGCGACACCGGGCTCGACCTTCGAGTACCGGCCGATGCGGCATCCAGCGCAGATGCCGCACACGATCACGGAGACGACATGTACTTCACGCAAGGCTTGCCTCGCGCGTTGCAGCAGCATCCCGATCGCATCGCGGTCCGCACGCGCACCTTCCGCGAACTCGGCGACCGCGCCGCACGGCTGGCGGCTGCCCTGCAGGAGTTCGGCATGAAGACCGGCGATCGCGTCGCGATGCTGGCGCTCAACGCCGATCGCTACCTCGACGACCACCTCGCCGTGCCATGGGGAGGCGGGATGCTCAACCCATGCAACGTGCGCTGGAACGTGGCCGAGATCGTCTACTCGCTCAACGACTCCTCGTCGACGCTGCTGATCGTCGACGACGCCTTCACCGGCATGGTCGAGGCGATCAGGCGTGACGTGCCGACCCTCGCGCACGTGATCTACGCCGGCGAACGCGATGCGCCCGTGGGCCTGCACGACCTCGAATCGCTGATCGCCCGCGCCACGCCCATCGAGAATCTGCGTCGAACCGGTGACGACCTGCTCGGCATCTTCCACACGGGCGGCACGACCGGCTTCCCGAAGGGCGTGATGCTCAGCTGCCAGAAGCTCTATGCCCCGGGGACGGCCCTGCCGGCCGAAGGCACCGCGCCGCGCGGCGCCGTCTACCTGCACGCGGCACCGATGTTCCACCTCGCCGACTTCGGCATCTCGATCCCGCAGCACATCGCGGGCAATATGCACGCGATCATCCAGTCCTTCAGTCTCGAGGCCGTGCTCGCCTCCATCGAATACGATCGCGTCACCGACACGCTGCTGGTCCCGACGATGATCCAGATGCTGGTCGATCACCCCGCGAGTTCTTCCAGGCCTTCGGCATGACCGAGCTGTCGCCGCCGGCGACCCTCAACCCGGCCCGGTATCACCTGCCCGAAGGCCGCAAGGCCGGCAAGATCCGCTCGGGTAGCCGTGCGAACTTCGGCACCGAGGTACGGATCGTCGATGCCGAGGACGTCGAGGTGCCGCATGGCGTCGTCGGCGAGATCGCCGTACGCGGGCCCAACGTAATGCTGGGCTACCGGAACAAGCCCGACCTCACGGCCGAGGCTCTGCGGGGCGGCTGGATGCACACGGGCGATGGCGCCTACATGGACGACGACGGCTTCATCTTCATCGTCGACCGCATGAAGGACATGATCATCACCGGTGGCGAGAACGTGTATTCGGCCGAGGTCGAGAACGCGCTGTCGCAGCACGCGGCCGTCACGATGTGCGCGGTCATCGGCATCCCCAGCCAGGACTGGGGCGAGACCGGGCATGCGGTCGTCGTCTGCAAGGCCGGCGCGAGCGCGACACCCAAGGAGATCATCGCGCACGGCAGGACGCTGATCGCCGGCTACAAGTGCTCGCGCAGCGTCGAGTTCCGCGATGCGCTGCGCCTGTTTGGCGCCAGCAAGATCCTCATGACTACATTCCGCAAGCCGTTCTGGGACGGCCAGGAGCGACAGATCGCATGAACCAGTTACATCCGTTACAGCACGCCTGGATGACCGACGAGATCGCGATGCTGCGCGATCAGTCGCGACGCTTCATCGAACAACGTCTCGTGCCGCAACTGCCCCGCTGGCGCGCGCAGAAGTTCGTCGAGCGCAGCGCATGGGCCGAGGTCGGCGCGATGGGCATGCTGCTGCCTGAAATACCGGAAGCTTTCGGCGGTTCAGGCGCGACGCTCGCGCATCAACTCGTGCTGCAGGAAGAGTTCGCGCGTGCCGAGGTGCCCGGCAGTTCCCTGGTGCACTGCCTCGTCGCGCACTACCTGCTCGACTTCGGCACGGCCGAACAGCAGCTGCGCTGGCTGCCGCGCATGGTCAGCGGCGATCTGTTCGCGGCCATCGCGATGACCGAGCCGGGGGCGGGCTCGGACCTGCAGGCGATCACCACCCACGCGATCCGCGACGGCGATCACTACGTCGTCAACGGCGCGAAGACCTTCATCACCAACGGCTCCACGGCGAACCTGATCGTCGTCGTCGCGAAGACCGATCCGACGCGTGGCGCGAAGGGCATGTCGCTGATCGTGCTCGAGACCGAAAACCTGCCGGGCTTCCGCGTCGGCCGCATCCTCGAGAAGATCGGCCAGCATGCGTCGGATACCTGCGAGCTGTTCTTCGACGACGTGTGCGTACCGGTCGACTACTTGATCGGCGGCGTCGAAAGTCTCGGCTTCACGCAGCTGATGGGGCAGCTGCCGTTCGAGCGGATGCTGATCGCGGTGGCTTCGGCGACGATTATCGAACGCGCGGTCGAGTTGACCGTCGCGTACACGAAGGAGCGCAAGGCGTTCGGCCAGACCCTGTTCGACTTCCAGAACACGCGTTTCAAGCTGGCCGAATGCGCGACGGTCGCGCATGTGATGCGCAGCTTCGTCAACGACTGCATCCAGCGCCTGGTTGACGGCACGCTAGACGCCGAAGCCGCCTACATGGCGAAGTGGTGGTGCAGCGAGCAACAGTGCAAGGTGCTCGACGAATGCCTGCAGCTGTTCGGCGGCTACGGCTACATGACCGACTTCCCGATCGCCCGCATGTACGCGGATGCGCGCGTGCAACGCATCTACGGCGGGTCGAACGAAGTGATGAAGGAGTTGATCGCGCGGAAGCTGTAGTTTGTTCACCAAGACAAGTGTGGCTACCGCCGGGTCAGCACCACCCCCAGTTCGAACGAGCCGCTCGGGTGGTCCGTCCGCGCATAGGGCGGCTTCGGCCAGTCCCACAACGTGGCCGGCAGCAAGGCTCGCATCGCGTTGACATCGCAATGGAAAGGCGGCCCCTCGATCAGGCCTTCGGCCGCGCCCGGCCGCGCCTTCTGCATCCACATCGCATATAGCCGCCCACCCGGCTTGAGCCAGCCCTGCAGCTGCTCGGCGTAACGCGCCCAGTAGTCCGGATGCAACGCGCACATGCACGTCTGTTCGTAGACCGCGTCGACCGGGCGCGACGGTGTCCACGTCAGCACGTCGGCCTGCACGACTTCGGCCAGCAGGATCTTCTCTTCGAGCATCGCCCGAGCCTTGGCGACCGCGGCCGGCGTGTAGTCGATGCCGGTCACGACGGCACCGGCCTTGGCCAGTTCGGCGACCTCCCATCCGGAACCGCAACCGGGGACCAGGATCGACCGGCCGGCCCGGATCTGCGGCAGCCACGCCATCAATTGCGGACTGGGTCCGCCGCGATCCCAGGGGATCGTCTGTTCCTCGAAGTGCTGCTGCCAGAACTCGACTGTCGGACCTGCCATCGTCTGCCCCGCTTGGACCGTGAGGAAAGCATCATCCGCCAGTCCGACAAATCCGGCGCGCGTAGGTCCTCGTCAACTGCGCGGCGACTGGAAGGTCCCGCCGTTGTCCGAGAACACCACCTCGACGCGACGATTCTGCTGACGGCCCGAGCCCGAGTCGTTGCTCGCCACCGGATAGCGCGGGCCGAGCCCGTGCACCTGCACGCGATCGAAAGCGACCGCGCGACGCGTCAGCGCATCGCGCACCGCATCGGCACGACGTTCGGACAATTGCTGGTTCATGTCTTCGCTGCCGACGCTGTCGGTGTAGCCCTCGATCAGGACCTTGCGCTCGGGATGCTGCTGCATAAACGCGGAAAGATCGTCGATGGTCTTCATCGCTCCCGGCTTGAGCGTGGCCTTGCCGGTGTCGAACAAGACATCACCCAACGTCAGGACCATGCCGCGATCGGTCTGCTTGGCCTGCAGGGCCGCGAGCTGGTCCTCGAGGGCGCCGGCACGCTGCTGCGATGCGAGCGCCTGCTGCTTGGCCGCGTCGGCATCGAGCTTCGCGCGATCGGCCGCCATGCGCGCCTGCTCGGCTTCGCGTGTCCGCGAGGCCAGCACGATGCGATCGCGCTGGGTCTGCGCGTCGGTCGCGGCCTGGTCCGCGCGTGCGACACGTCCGGCCTCGATCGCCACCTGTGTCCGCTGGCTCGCGAGATAGGCGAAATGGTCGACTTCCGAGGCGTCCTTCTTCTCCTTGAACGCGGTGTCGGCGCGACCAAGTTCTTCCTGGGCGCGCACGAGTTCCTTCGGGGCGCTCTGCGCGACGACGGGGTCGGCTGCGGCGTTGGCGTAGGCGGAACGGGCAGCCTCGAGATTGGGGTTGGCCATCGGTGCGGCGCAGGCGGTGAGCAGCGCCACGGTGATGAGGGTGACGCTCGCGATGGCGCGCGGCAGGCTGGATGAGGTCATGGGCATGGGCTCCTTGAGAAGTGAATGACGGTCCGAGGACAACCTCGAACGAGCGAAGACTTGGGCGCGATCGGGTCGCGCAGATCGCTCAGGGGCTCGTGGCAGGCGTGCGGCCCAGCTCGGAGCCGAGGACCGCATTGGACCGCTGCGCATCCAGCGCCGCGTTGGTCGCCTTCATCGCGCGGGCCTTGCGCTCGGCGACGTCGGCGTCCGCGGCCGCTTCGGCCGTCAATGCCCGCGCATCGTTGTAGCGCTCGTCGCGCATAGCGGCTTCGGCCCGCGCCAGCTTGTTGCGGGCGTTGAGGAACTCGACCGGCGCGAGTTGTGCGGCACCGGCTGCTTCGGCCTGGCCGAGGGAGGTCCGCGCGACCGCGAGGTCGGCGACCGGCGGCTTGCCCTGGCTCGCACAGGCACCCAGCGCGAGGGTGGCGACTAGCAATGCCGAAGCGACGAGTGCGCTTCGGTTCGTGCGTGAAATGGTCTTCATTGAATATCCCCTTGATCGAAAAGCTGCCCTCTGCGAGACGATCCGATCGGGACAGTTCCCGTGAAGCCGCATCGCAGGATTCGATTGGGGCGAGCGCCTACAAGCGCATGGCCTGCACGCCCTACTGATCAGCCCCCCGTGGAAAAACCCGGGTAGAGCGTCATGCCACCGTCCACGAACAAGGTGGTGCCCGTCACGTAGTCGGCCGCGTCCGAGGCCAGCCACACCACGGCCTGCGCAATGTCGTCGGGCTCACCGATGCGGTTGTACGGCACCAGCGTCATCAGGCTGGCATACGCCTCGGGGGTCTCCCATGCGGCCGTGTTGATGGGCGTGCGGATCGCGCCCGGCGCGAGCGCCAGCACCCGCACGCCAAACGGTGCAGCTTCCTGCGCGAGCGTCTGCGTCAGCATGGCCAGGCCCGCCTTGCTCGCGGTGTACGCGCTGTAGCCGCTCCATGCGATGCGTTCATGCACCGAAGACATGTTGAGTACAACTCCGCTGCGCTGCTGCACCATGCGCTGCAGCGCGGCGCGCGCGCACAGGAAGCTGCCGTACAGGTTGACGCGCAGCACGCGTTCCCAGGCGCCCGGATCAGCCTCCCAGGCCCGCGCCTGCACGCCGTCAATCCCGGCATTGTTGACCAGGACGTCGATGCCACCCCATTGTCGGTCGAGTTCAGCGTACATGGCATCGACCTG
>JANXTA010000054.1 GCA_025356395.1 Betaproteobacteria bacterium | reverse complement strand
AGCGTCGACACGACGGGCTTGCGCGCTGCTGTCGGCGGCACGATCGACGCTGGGCTATGCGTCGCGGATGTTTGGCAAAGATGTGCCGGCGCTTGGCGGCGATGCGTCTGCTGTCGGCTCAGTACCCGTGCTTCGGGTATCGGCGCATCCACGTCTTCCTGGAACGTCAGGGGTTCCTGATGGGTCACGGCCAGCTGTGGCGTCTACGGCGCACGAGGCGAAGGTCGTCATCGAGCAGTGGCGGCGGCATTACTCCGAGGTCCGGCCTCATAGCAGCCTGGCGTACCGGACCCCGATCGAGTTCGTGCAGCAAGGATGTTCATCCGTGAAATCTGGAGTCGTTCTCCAAGAATGATGGGTCCGAAGAAACGTGGCAGGTCATGGCCACGTTGCGATCGGATGCGTCGGACGGAGTGAAGAGCTTCGGCAGCCGTGGAACGGTTGCCATGGAGGACGGCGTTCTGTCCGCCAAGACCAAGGAGGATGGCGCTGCCTGGCGTTGCAGCGCGATGCGCCCTCTACGTCCGTACCACGTGCAACCCCTTGTCGAGCTCGGTGCGTTACGACAGCAACTCGACGAAACGGTCGGCGTCGTGGTGTATTTAGGGGTGGACCATCCCTGACGTAAGCCGCGAACGCGATTGCGGCATTCGACGAGTTCTCGAAAAAGCGCCCACCTGACGGTTACGCGGCGCTGAAGCGATTGAAGCGCGACAGCACCACGATCACGGGCACGGCCGCCACCGGCCCGGAGCACGGATCCAGCAGGGACGCGAGGATGGGCGCGACGAGTACCAGCTGCCGCAGACCCCAGTTGTAGGCCAGCCCAGCGCGACGTATGTAGGCGGTCCTGGCAGGATCCCATCGTTGCCGCGTTTTGACGTCCACCAGCGCACGGGTTTGACTTGCACTAGGCTGGTGCACCAGGACAAGAGTCGGTCAGACCAGGCGTTGTGCTGATAGCCGCATGAACGACCAGGTTGACGCGCGTGCCAATGCCGTACGACTTTTAGGCGCGGACGATGCCCTTCCCATCAAGAGCGCCAAAGTCTGCTGCCGCCCGATGTGGGGCCCTACCGATTGGCATCTGAGTTCTCGGTTTTGTCAGCCTGCTGATGGACGTTTCTTCCGAAATGATTCACAGCCTGCTGCCGATGTATCTGGTCGGCGTGCTCGGAGCCAGCGCCGCGACGGTCGGGCTGATTGAAGGGCTCGGTGAATCAACCGCGCTGATCGTCAAGGTCTTCTCGGGTGTCTTGAGCGACTACCTGGGCAGGCGCAAAGGACTAGCGGCCTTTGGCTATGCCTTAGGTGCAGCGAACAAACCGCTGTTCGCGATCGCGAGCAGCGGCAGCGCGGTCCTGGCCGCACGACTACTCGACCGGGTTGGCAAGGGCATACGCGGAGCACCACGCGACGCGCCGGTGGCCGACCTCGCTCCAGAACACGTGCGCGGTGCGGCCTTCGGCGTGCGCCAGTCACTCGATACCGCCGGTGCGTTCGTCGGTCCCCCAATTGGCGTGGGCCTGATGCTGTTGTGGGCCAACGACTTCCGGAGAGTCTTCTGGGTCGCACTGATTCCCGCCCTGCTCGCCGTCGCGTTGCTGCTATTCGGCATTCACGAGCCCGCACGCGTCGATACTGACGTGCGGACCGACCCGGTCCGTCGCGCGAATCGCCGCCGACTGGACCCTCACTACTGGTGGGTCGTCGCGATCGGGACCCTCTTCACGCGGGCACGCTTCAGCGAAGCGTTCCTGATTCTTCGTGCGCAGCAGGCCGGCGTGCCGATCGCACTGGTGCCACTGGTGATGGTGGCGATGAATCTGGTCTGCGCGGCATCGGCCTATCCATTCGGCAAGTTATCCGATCGCATCAGTCACATGGGACTGCTGGCAGCCGGACTGGTCATGTTGATGGTCGCGGACCTCGTGTTCGCGTCGAGCCTGCACTGGACCGTGGTTCTCGCCGGTGTCGGACTGTGGGGAGTTCACCTCGGGATGACGCAGGGCCTGCTGACGACGATGGTCGCCAATCGATCGCCTGCAGATCTGCGTGGAACGGCTTACGGCTTCTTCAACCTGATGAGCGGCTTCGCTCTGCTGATCGCGAGCGTGCTGGCAGGAACGCTCTGGGATCGGCTGGGCGCGGCGTCCACGTTCCATGCCGGCGCCGCTTTCTGCGCAGCGGCGCTGGTGGTACTCGCGTGGTACGGCTCGCGGGTACCAGATAAGCCGAAGGAGTAGTTGCGAGGGACGCGTAGAACACTTGCCTCAGTACGGTTGATCGCGCAGTCCGGCCCAATGATACAAACGCGCAGCCGGCATCTCGAGCACGAAGAATGCGACGGTGATCGCGAGGACCTGCAGCGGCGACACGCCAAGGGCCGCATGCAGGGTCAGCAAAGGCACCAGTGCCTCGGGAATCTGATCGATCCCGGTCGCTCGACTGCTGGGCTTGAGGCCAAGGCGACGCTTGACGAAACTGGACAGTAGGTCTCCGAGCATCGCCGCGTCTCCGACCAAGGCGCCCAATGTCGCCGGCAAGCCCATCAAGAAGGCAGCCAACGCGGTGGCGATGATGGCTGCGACAATTCCGCGAATGGTCTTCGACGAACCGAAGAGCGGGCGCCCATCGACGAAGTTCAAGCCTCCGTCCAGCGGCGCGGCCCAGCGCAGACCGAGCCAATGTTTCGTCAGCAACGGCGCCGTGTTGGCCATCGCCAGAAGCAGGAAAACCCGAAGGGCCGGCCAGATCTCGTCCACCGATGCATTCTCAGGATGGGTGCTTGCCCGAGGCTGCCGCTCGTCGAAACCGGGCGGCCTTACCACTCCACACGATCACGTAGCTTCCGCCCGACAGGACGATGGTCACGAGTGTTGCCGCCAGGAGAAGTGTCCTCCACGTGCCGTCGGGCAGGAGGCCAGCGTGGATGGCGAGCACGGCAAGCAGCAGCATGAACTCGAAGCCCGTGTTGATCTTCGAGATCCGGCTCGGCGCCATTTCCACCGCTCCCCTGACCAACTCGTAGGCCAGAGCTCCCGCAACGATCAACGCATCGCGCAGGACCACTGCCAGCGCGAACCACCACGGCAAAGCGTCCAGCATCCACAACAACACGGTCACCGTGAGCATCGTCAGCTTGTCGGCCAAAGGATCGGCGATGGCACCGAAGCGGGTGAGTTGATTCCAGTGTCGAGCGATCGCCCCGTCCGCGACATCCGATATGGCCGACACGACGAACAGGATCAAGGCCACCACGTATGCGCCACGCAGTATCTCGACGGCAATCAGAGGCACCAGCGAAAAGCGCAGCAACGTCAAAAGATTCGGAACATTCATCGTAGGTCCTGGGCCCCCTGGCCGATGACATCCGTGGGGGTAGCACTGTGCCCTGTCATCACTAAGGATGGTCTGCGTAAGTCAGCGGTATTCGGGGTCGATGCATTGACCTAGATTCTAGGTTTTCGGGGTGACGACGATGAAGCAGATGAGCCTTGGGGGAACAACGGATTCGACCCGTCGCCGAAGCGCACGCGCTAGCGTGAGTTCCTTGACGAGATGAACCGGGTGGTGCCATGGGCCGATCTGACGATGCTGATCGAGCCGCATTACCCGAAGGGTCAGACCGGTCGGCCGCCGTTCGGTATCGCGACGATGCTGCGCATCCACTACATGCAGCAATGGTTTGGTCTTTCCGATCCAGCGATGGAAGAAGCGCTGCACGATGTGCCGCTGTATCGCGCGTTCGCGGGCCTCGATGCCGGCATCGCGCGGTTGCCCGACGAGACGACGATCCTGCTCTTCCGGCGTCTGCTGGAGACCCATCATCTGGCCGGTCCGATGCTGGCCGCGATCAATGAACTGTTGCGCAGCAAAGGATTGATGCTCAGAGCCGGCACGGTGGTCGATGCGACGCTGATCGCGGCACCGAGTTCGACCAAGAACGCCGACGGTGAACGCGACCCCGCGATGCATCAAACGAAGAAGGGCAACCAGTGGCACTTCGGCATGAAGGCGCCCATCGGTGCCGATGCCGAATCGGGTCTGGTGCATACCGTCATCGGCACGGCGGCCAACGTCAACGATGTCACACAAGGCAACGCACTCCTGCAGGGTGAAGAAACCGACACCTTCGGCGATGCCGGCTATCAAGGCATCGCCAAGCGCGACGATGCCGGGACCACCAACTGGCACGTGGCGATGCGCCTCGGCAAGCGTCGCGCGCTCGACCGCAGCCGCACATCCAACGCCATCGTCGACGAGATCGAGCGGATCAAGGCCAGCATCCGCGCCAAGGTCGAACACCCGTTTCGGGTCATCAAGCGACCGTTGGGATTCATCAAGGTCCGCTACCGCGGCCTGGCCAAGGACACCGCGCAGCTGACGACGCTGTTCGCCTTGTCGAATCTGAGGATGGTGCGTCATCGATTGATGCCGTCGGTGGGATCGGTCCGTCCGTGAATCGAGAAACAAAGAAAGAATCGATCGGTATCGATGAATTCAACAACGACTTCCGTGATTCATTCCATCGTTCGCCGCTCCGCTGCGGGGTGCTCTCACTCCGTGCTCACGATCAATCGTTTCGCAGACCATCCCTCACCTATCTTGCCTTGGTCCTCTTCGTCCCTAGGCGAAGGATCGTGCGATCGACCGTCGGCCTTCACTCGCACGAAGGTAGCAAAGCGGCGTCTCGGCTGCCCGGTCGGGCGTGGCGTCGCGCATGATTGCTTTTCGCTCGGAGTGAACATGCACCGGACCCTCGGGGTCCGACCTGCAACGCCCTCAAGTCAAGTGACAATCAGCGTGTGCTTCGCCGTGCCCTGCCGTTTCATAAGCGTCAGATGGAGCACGCCATGATCGAGCGCCGCGGTCGACTTCGACTCGTCGACCTCGTTTCCTAGCGAGAATCCGCGGGTGACGCTGCCGCGGTAAGTTTCGCTCAGCAGGGTGCGGCCCTTGCGCTTCTCGTCGTCCTTCTTGAACTCGACCGAGATCGATACGTAGTTGCTGTCGATGGCGACCTGGACGTCTTCCTTCCGCGCACCGGGGATCTCGGCTCGAACGAGATATTCCTTGTCGTTTTCATCGACGTCGATGCGGATGTCGAACTGCAACTCGTCATGGGTGCGGACCAGCGCGCGGGGCCAGCCGCGGAACAGGCTAGGAACCATGTGGTCGAGCCGTTCGAAGGGCGTGAGTACGTTCATCTGCTTCTCCTTGGGGTAATGAAGACGACTAAAGCGCCGGAAGCCGCTTCGAGAGCAGTCTCCAATCCATGATCTTCATGCGGGGGCAATGGCGCTAAATCCATGAGGCTGATCAAACCCGAAAGGCCGGTGAGCGATGCTTCTCGAGCGTGGACTTGCAGGACCTGCAATGGCTCGCCGTCGGAACGGCGTGAAGGCGGGCTTGCGGAATGCTCGTGCCACAAGAAACGCATCGACCATACGTCCCGTGACGAACGCGCACCAGCGTCGCCTCGATCTGGTCCAGCGCGTGCAATGCGGTCTCGCGGATCGCATCGTCGATCTCGCCGAACCGGTTCGCTTCGGCCGTCACGCCCTGGTCGTGCAGGTCGACGTCGTCACACGTCAATCGAGAGGGGATGTCGACGAACTTCAACTGATCGCGAGCTTCCTGCCGCATCACATCGAGGCGATGAATCAGCTCGTCGGACGAACGACGGATGTTCGCTTCCGTCGCGTCATCCACCGAACTCGTTTCAGACACCCGATCCGGTTCGCCGTCGTGTCCCTCTCCCGCCTTGATCGCGGGCGTCATGACAGGATTGCCGCAACACGACGTTGGTCGGTTCGCTCGACCTGTTTCGCGGGGTCGGATGGATGCTCGGTGCCGCGGACCAGCAGGACCGGCTTCGATGCATGACGAACGACGCCTTCTGCCGTACTGCCGAGCAGCCAGCGCTGGACACCATGCCGACCGTGCGTGCCGGTCACGATCAGGTCTGCCTTCCAGCGGTCCGCCTCCGACGCGATGCGCTGGTACACCGGAAAGGCGGAGCTGTCCGACAAGCATGTCTCGCAGCGGACACCGGCGGCTTTCGCAGTCTCGTAGGCGTGGGACAGGATGGCCTCGCCGTCTTCTCGGAGCAGGTCGTGCCAATGATCGGCGTAAGCCATCGCCGACTCGTAGGCGAAAGGGAACGAGATCTCGTCGAGCGCATGCATGAGACGCAATTGGCCGCCCGAGATGGCGGCGAGCCTGATCGCCTCGTTCAATCCATCTTTGGAGGTCGCGCTCCCATCGAGCGGGACCAGGATGCGTTCGTACATCGCAGGCTCCTTGAATCAAGTGGTCTCGAGTGTCGTGGGCCGGACGGCGGAGCGTCTTGATCTTCGTCAATCGCCGACGGTTCGCCGACTCGATCGAACATGCTTTAAACGAGACGCCGCGTTCTGCCCACGACCTGCATCGGGGCAGTGAAACGACGGTGGTGGGAAGTGCTATCAATCCTTACGTCACGGCGTCGATGAGGCACAGGGCTGCCTTCACGCGTGTCTCGAGTTCTGGCTGATCGAAGGCGGTCAGGTCGATGTCGACGGCTGCACAGAGCGCTTTTGCAACGGCCGGTGAAAGTTCACCGCGCAGTTCGGACAGGAACGGTTCGGGTGCAAAGACATGCAGTCGAAGTCCGCGCCCGCACGTCAGCAAATCCCGGATCGTCGCGGCAAGCCGCAACGCGAAGCGATGGAACTCGCGGTGCTGGCTGCTGTGCCACAGGCCATGGCCGACGCCGAAGAAGGTCCCCGCACGCGGGCATTGATCGTCGTCGTCGGACTTCATCCGTGCATGTTCGGCGAGCGATTCGGAGCCTGATCGTGTGTATAGCAGGCGTGCCCGCGTGGCATTGGCGATGACGACCAGAGCCACCTCGAGGTCCTGGTCTTGCAAGGCTCGCGTGATCTCGACTCGGTTTCCCGACGATCCGTACTCAATCACGCGTCACCCACCACACGAGAAACTCCGCCGTGACTGCGAGGCCGCCGAGGCCAGCCAGGATCATCCCGACAACGAGCCGAAGATGCGCAGGCACGGCGCGGCTCACTGGGCATGTTCACCGGTCGTGCGCCCCGACTTGCCCCGAGGTTCGGTGTGGGCCGGAGCGCCGTCGCGTCGCGCACCTGCCGCCAACGCGGCCCGCGGACGCGTCAAGGCAGCCGCAGCCGATTGCAGGGCGAGTTTCGAGGAATCGAAGTCCCGCAAGAGCACGCTGTCGGTATCCAGGATGCGCAGCTGGACCGTGAGTGAATCCGGGACTTCGCGGGTCGTCGGGAACCAAGTCCCGAATCCATCGAGAACCTGCTCGACGCTTCCGCTCGACCGCCCCGACTTGCTCAGTCGCAGCACGCCCTCCATGCGCCGTACACGGTTATGGACGCCAAGTCCGGCGAGGACCCCAACAGCCACGGACATGATCACGCGGCTCTCGTCCTGATGCTCGTTCAGGATCGTCTGCAGGCGAGCCGCCGCGACGTTCGCCACAACGCGGGTTAGCAGGTTGGCCGCCTGCGCATCGTCTACCCCATCGTCCCTGCGGCCATCCATGGGAAGCACTGCCTCGGCGAGACCGAATATCGTCAAAGGTCGCGACGCGCGGGCGCTTGTGGCGGCTGCGGCGACCATGATCAGTTCCCGCCCTGCGAACGCCGATCGAGCGTGTCGATCGAGAAGAGCCGATAGGCGGGGCAACGAGCGACCACGCCCGTCAGGATCGGGACAATGCCGAGATAGCCCCAGGGTCCGATCTGGCCAGACATTGCCAATCCGATCAGCACCAACCCGAAAATGATCCGAAGGACTCGATCCTGCTGACCCACGTTGCGGTTCATGTGATTTCTCCTGGATGTCTTGGTTGCACCGTAAATGTTTTTGCTTCGAACCAACTTGACCTAGATCAACCGGACGAAGTCAGCGATCGGCCGGGTTTGAACCCGGCGGTCCGCCGTGTCTGCGGCGCCGGTCATTTCCCGGCGCACGCACGTCGATTCGCCGGTTTCCCGACTGCACGCAGTGAAGTGCTTCGCGATTCGAGACAGCCTACGGCCCTGGCGAATTCGTGCCGCTCCGCATGCGTGCGGTATGCCCGACGGGATGGAATCGCCGGTTTCGGTCTCTCCGTCTGAATAGCGGTTGACGCAAATCAACGACCCGGCACGTCGACTGGCTAAATTGACGGCATGTCCAAAACCAACGCGCTTCGCGGACTCCTAGGCCCTCGCGACGGTTCGATCGAGTCGAAGATCGTCCGGTCCGCCGCTATCGACCTGCGGTATGCGGCGACGCATCGATCGTCGCTTTCTTGGGCTTACCGCTGCGTCCGCCGATGACTGCCCAGGGTCATCGTCTGCGTGGACAATCGGATGCACCAGGCCTTGTTCGCGTCGATCCACAAGGTTTGATAGGGTGACGGCGATCGGTGTCGGCTTGCGAGCGCCGCCCCGCTCCTCTTGGACCGCCCGCGGGATTCGACCCATCCTTTCGGTGATGACCACGGTGCTTTTCGGAACGCCGTCCGTCGCGACGGCACAAGATCTCGGGACGGTCGCCGAGGTCCTCCGGTCGTTCGACACAGAAACGCACGCGAAGCAGATCGTGGTCGACCGCGCCTTGTACCCGGGTCCGGTGCTCGAGCGACTCTTGCAGGCCGGCGTCGACACATCCCGTCCCCAATATCTCGTCGTCGTCGATCGCAACCCATCGGTACAGGCGCTCCTGATCTACTTGAATAGCGGCGACGGTCACCTCGAGTTCATCGGCGCCGCTCCGATCTCCACCGGACTCCCGACCTCGTTCGATCACTTCGATACGCCGGAAGGCGTCTTCGGGCACACGCCCGAGAACCCCGACTTCCGCGCCGAAGGCACGCGAAACGAAAATGGCATCCGCGGCTATGGCGTCAGAGGGATGCGCGTCTTCGATCTTGGCTGGCAGCAGTCGTCAGGATGGCCGAAGGGCCGCATCGCCACGATGCGATTGCAGATGCACGCCACCGACCCAGGTCGCTTGGAGTCACAGCTCGGGAGCGCCCAATCGAAGGGTTGCATCCGCATTCCGGCCAGCGTGAACGCCTGGCTCGACCTCCACGGCATTCTCGATGCCGCGTACGACGCGCTACCGAGCACCGATCGCCGTCGCTGGGTCCTGCGACAGGATCGCTCGGTCGTCGCGCATGCCGGCCAATACGTCATCGTGCTCGACAGTGGGAAGCTGCTACGAGACACCAACGTGCCCGCACCAAGTCTCACCGGAAGCGATGCCGTCGGCACGGACCTGCAAGGCGACTGATCGACGTATCACTTCGCGGCATCGTGATGCGCCCACATGCCGGCTTGAGATCGGCATCGCGTCCATGTCGATTTGCGGCGTCGCCGAATCGTCTTTCGAACGGGCCCTGCGCGGGACGAAGCATGTCGTCGGGCGCAGGCTGTCTGGGCGCTTTCGCGTCGTCCCAGCCCCGCGCGACGACCGGCCAGAAACTCAATCTGTCGTGCAGCCCAGCGCACAGTTATTCGAATACGATGCCGGCGAGCGATGCCGCATGCTCGCTACCCGTTCGACCTTTCGCAACTCGGATCGCATTCGCTCGGCCGCAGCGGCGGCGCGTTCCTTGGTCTTCTCCGTCGGGTCAACGACTGCTTTCTCCGCCTCTGCAGCGACCGCGGCTTATTCGGCCTTGCGACGCGATTCCGCCGAACCCGCCGCAGCTTTCTCGAGAGCCCCGCGAAATTTTGTGCGCGCGATCTGCGCCGCATATTCCGCCTTCTTCACGTCATCGCGAATCTGCTCGGCGGCCCATTGCGACGCGTCGCGCAAGACGGCTCGGCATGCCTCAACGCTACGGGCACCCATTGCAACGCCCGGCGGCTCGCCTGGGCCGCGGCCCAGGCAGCATCTGCGGAGTCCGCTTTCGCGGCGGGTTGCGCCAGTACGTCCAATTCCGGCGGTGGAGCGGCCATCGATGGGCAGGTCAGCGCGACGATCAGGAACAGAGGCGCGATGGGTTCTTCATGGTGCCTCGTGGTCGGGGCACGTCGATCTTCTGTATTCAACGTTGCGCGTTCGCGGCGTCGAAGCGGCAATCGATTCACCTCGAGTCGGCGACCCCTCGATCAGCTCGGAGCCGCGGGCGCGACCGCGACGTCTGTCCCGGCGCAAGCAAGCATGGCCGTTTCCGACGAAGAGGTATCCACTCGATCCCCAACGAGCAGGACGGGAACCTTCGCCTTTCGAACGACCCACTCCGCTTCGTTGCCCAAGACGAGCCGGTCGCCGCCGTGACGGCAATGCGTTCCCATCACGATGAGGTCAGGATGCCACGCGAGTGCAACCTCGAGCACCTGTCCCCACGGATGCATCCGATCCGCCTCGTAGAGGTGCAATTCACTGTCGACTCCCGCGACTGCAGCGCGACGGATTGCGTCCGAGAGCAACGCTGTACAGCGCTGTTGAATGTGGGGAAGGATGTGCGCCGCATAGGCCGCATACCTTTCAAATCCGCTCACGTTCGTAACCGGATTCATAACGTGCAAGACACGCAGCCTGGCATCTGCCGCAGCGGCCAGTCCGATCGCCTCGTCGAGCACGTACGACGCAGATGGGCCGTCGTCAATCGCGACCAAAATCTTCGAATACATCGCATCTCCAGGAGAAGTGGCAGAAAACGTCACTCTGTGTCTTCCGCCAACGACAACATTGAGGCTCGTCAAGTTTCGTCGCGGTAACGCGAGGACACCGCTCGCGGGGAGTGCGTGCTTACGGCATACGCACGTCTCTGTCGCGTTGCGCTTGATCTGAAAGGCGAGCACGGTGGTAGCCGGCATCCAGATTAGCGACATCCCGCGCTCCACCTACGAGCTGCGTTGGGGGAAACGACAGATCAATTTCAGTCACGAAATTGACGCGCCAGGACGACATCGACGTTCTACCCGTCAACAGGCGACTGCACCCGCCCGGGTTCTTGACATCTCATCGGCCGGAGGGTGCGGACCATGCGCCCAACAACCTGCGACACGGTCGGATCCACGGTGCCGCGATACGCGCGCCCCTGCGTGAACCGCTAGTTGTCGAGTTGCAATAGGTTGTTCTGGCCGAGTCGCGAGGCTGGAGGTTTGAAGCCGAGAGCGGAGTGCGGTCGTCTCGCGTTGTAGAAGTTGACGAAGGCTGGGAGCAATGCGGTGCGCTCGGCGCTGTTGTCGTAGCTGCGGACGTCTGCCCATTCGCGCAGGC
>JANXTA010000033.1 GCA_025356395.1 Betaproteobacteria bacterium | reverse complement strand
TTGATCTTGAAGAGCAGCGGCTGGCTGCCGGTGTTGAGTTCGCGCAGCTTCGCGACCCACTTGGCCGGCTCGAAATACTGGACCTGCGAATCGAACAGGCCGGTCGACACGAAGATCGCGGGATAGGCCTGCTTCTTCACGTTGTCGTAGGGCGAGTACGACAGCATGTAGTTGTAGTAGCTCTTGAGCTTGGGGTTGCCCCACTCGTCGAACTCGTTGGTGGTTAGCGGGATGCTCTCGTCGAGCATCGTCGTGACCACGTCGACGAACGGCACCTGCGCGACCACGCCGCGATACAGGTCGGGGCGCAGGTTGACCACGGCGCCCATCAGCAGTCCGCCGGCGCTGCCGCCTTCCATGAAGACCTTGTCCTTCGCGGCATAGCCCTGCCTGACCAACGCCTCGGTGACCGCGATGAAGTCGGTGAAGGTGTTCTTCTTCTTTAGCTTCTTGCCCGTCTCGTACCACGCGCGGCCCATCTCCTCGCCACCGCGGATGTGTGCAATCGCGTACACGAAGCCGCGGTCGAGCAACGAGATGACGGTGGAGCGGAAGTTCGGGTCCATCGAGGCGCCGTAGGAGCCGTAGCCGTATTGCAGCATCGGGGCGCTGCCATCCTTCTTGAAGCCGGTACGGTAGACCAGCGAGACCGGCACGCGCACGCCGTCCTTCGCTGTCACCCACACGCGTTCGGTGACGTAGTTCTTCGCGTCGAAGCCGCCCAGCACCGGCGTCTGCTTGAGCAGCTTCTTCGCGCCGGTCGTCATGTCGACTTCGTACACCGAAGCCGGCGTCGTCAGCGACGAATAGTTGTAGCGCAGCGTGTCGGTCGCCTGTTCGGCGTTGGCACCGAGCGAGGTCGTGTAGGCCGGCTCGGTCGAGTCGATGTAGAAGGATTTCTTGCCTGTCCACGACACGACGCGCAGACGTCGCAGCCCGTCGCTGCGCTCGTCGATCACGTAGTAGTTCTGGAACAGGTCGAAGTTGTTGACGAAGACCTTGTCGCTGTGGGGAACCAGAGGCTTCCAGGTGGCGCGATCTCCGATGGCCCCATCGGCGACCTGCATCAGCTTGTAGTTCGGCGCGAGCCAGTCGGTTCGCACGATCCAGCGCGAACCCTCGGCCCCGGTCGAGATGTGTTCCGCGTGATAGTGGAACTTCGCACGGCGCGGCGCGAAGACCTTGAAGGCCTCGTCGGGCGTGTCGGCATGCAGGATGCGCTGCTCGTCGGATTCGGTGGATCCGAGCGTGATGACGATGTACTGCTCAGACGACGAGCGATGCACGCTCGTGTAGTAGGCCTCATCCTTCTCCTCGTACGCGATCACGTCGTCCTTCGCGTCGGTGCCCAGCACATGCTTCTTCACGCGATAGCTGCGCAGCGTCTTCGGATCGTTCTCGACGTAGAACAGCGAGCGATCGTCGGATGCCCAGGCCAGGTCGCCGCTTGCGTTCGGCACCGTGTCGGCATGGACCTCACCGGTCTCCAGATTCTTGAAGCGGATCGTGTACTGCCGACGTCCGATGGTGTCTTCGGCGTAGGCCAGCATCTTTTGGCTCGGGCTCACGTCGTTGCCGCCGACCTGATAGAAGTCGTGCCCCGTCGCGAGCACGTTCTCGTCGAGCAGCACCACCTCGGACGCATTCGCGTCGTAGGTCGCGCCCTGCCGGCGCGCGACGATCGGGTACTCCTTGCCCTCAACGAAGCGCGTGTAGTACCACCAGTCGCCCTTCTTCGCCGGCACGGTCGAATCGTCCTGCTTGATGCGTCCCTTGACCTCCTCGAAGAGCTTGTCCTCCAGGCCCTTGTAGTGCGCGGCGTACTGCGCGAACCAGGCGTTCTCGGCGTTCAGATACGCGAGCATCTCGGGGTTCTTGCGCGTGTCGTCGCGCAGCCAGTAGTAGTCGTCCTCGCGGTCGCCGTTGGGCGACTTCACGACGAAGGGTTTCTTGCCGGCGAGCGGCGCGGCGACCATCGTCGGTGGGTCGGCTGCGAGTGCGGTGCTGATGCTGGATGCGGTCATGGCAAGGGCGAGGAGGAGTTCGGAGAAGCGCGGCATGGCGGCTCTGGAGGTCGGGGGAGTGGATATATCAGGCGTCTGGATTCTGGACTATTTCGCGGTCGCGTTTCTTCTGCCAGGGCCCGCGCACGTCGCGCTCCGCCCACGACAGGAAGCGCAGCACCTGCGCGTCGGTGCTGCGGCCGAGCAGGCGGACCAGCCCGGCATTCGACAGTGCGTCGCCGATGGCGTCGTCACGCCGGCGTTCGGACGCGACGAACTGCGCGAGCAACGCGGCCCGTGGCTGCATGCCGAGCACCGCGTGCACGTCCTTGCTGGCGAACCACAGCCGGCCCCGCGCCTCGACGACGCGGATCTGGTGATCGTCGAAGGCGTAGTAGCGGCCCTGCCAGGGTTTCCACACGCGCTCGTGGACCCATGCCAGATAGCCCAGGACGAAGGCCAGCAGCGCCGGCGTGATCGCGACGCCGGCGAAGGGCGACGCGAACAACGCTGCGATCAGGCCGCCCTTGCCGCCCTGGCGAAAGCCGTAGACGACGACCAGCGCATAGACGACGAGCACGACGACGATGATCGAGATCGAGATCGAGGTGCCGAGGCTCATCGAGGGCTTCATCGAGGTCTTGCCGGTACGCCAGGTGTCGCGGTGGAAGCGGATCA
>JANXTA010000024.1 GCA_025356395.1 Betaproteobacteria bacterium | reverse complement strand
ACGGAAAGACTCGGCCGTCGCCTTCCTGCAAAACGCCGTTGCTCACTACGCCGCGCTCGGCGTGCGCATCGAGCGCTTGCTGACCGACAACGGCTCCGCGTATCGATCGAAGCTGTTCGCCAAGGTGTGCCTGGCTCTCGGGATCAAGCACAGCTTCACACGGCCGTATCGGCCACAGACCAACGGCAAGGCCGAGCGCTTCATCCAGACATGCCTGCGCGAATGGGCCTACGTGCGCAGCTACGACAACAGCGCTGAGCGCACCGCGTTGCTGCCGGCCTTCGTCAACTTCTACAACGCGAGACGACCGCACTCCGCTCTCGGCTTCAGACCTCCAGCCTCGCGACTCGGCCGGAACAACCTATTGCAACTCAACATCTAGGACAACTTCCAGCGCGCTGCGTCGATCACCGACCACAGGTGGACGACCCAGCCGAGCAGGACGATCCACAAGGCTCCGGCCAGAACGAAGAAGCCGAGCGCAGCCCAGAAGCGACCCTGGACCAGTTGGCCGAGACCGGGAATGAAGAAGCTACAGATCGCGGCCAGCACGTTGCCGCCCGAACCCTGACTCATGCGTCGTCCTCCTGGTGGATGCGACCGATGGCCGCGATGTCGATGCGATCGAATCCGGTCGTCGTCTCGCAGGGATCCTCGTCGAACGCCAGGTCGCCATCGACCATCGGCGCGCCATCTGCGCGCAGGGTCTCGAACGGAAACAGCGAACGGTCCATCAGATGCGACGGCACCACCGACTGCATCGCGGCCGCGATGCTCTTGATGCGCGTCGGGAAGCGCTGCTCCCAGTCGCGCAGCATCGCTTTCATCTCGCCCCGCTTGAGGTTCTCCTGCGACCCGCAGAGATCGCACGGGATGATCGGGTAGTCCTGCAGCACCGCCCAGCGTGCGAGGTCGCGTTCGGTGACGTACGCGAGCGGGCGGATCACGACGTGCCTTCCGTCGTCGGACACGAGCTTGGGCGGCATGCCCTTCATCCGGCCGGCAAAGAACAGGTTCAGGAAGAAGGTCTCGAACACGTCATCGCGATGATGGCCGAGCGCGATCTTGGTCGCGCCGAGTTCGGTGGCGACGCGATACAGCGCGCCACGACGCAGGCGCGAACAGAGCGCGCAGGTCGTCTTGCCTTCGACGATCACGCGCTTGACGATCGAGTAGGTGTCCTGGGTCTCGATGTGGAAGGGCACGTCGCGACGCGTCAGGTACTCGGGCAGCACGTGGGCCGGAAAACCGGGCTGCTTCTGGTCGAGGTTGACCGCGATGAGGTCGAAGTCGATCGGCGCGCGTTCACGCAGCTTCAGCAGGATGTCGAGCAGGCCGTAGCTGTCCTTGCCGCCCGACACGCAGACCATGACCTTGTCGTCCTGTTCGATCATGTTGAAGTCGAAGATCGCCTGTCCTGTCAGTCGGCACAGCCGCTTCTCCAGCTTGCGATCACTCACCGAACGCTGTGCGTCGGCGGCCTGCGCTACCTGCGCTTTGGTCGGTTCGAGGACTGCCGCCATCGTCACGGTCCTTTCTGCGCGGGCTTGAAGTGAAACACCTCGACCCCGACCGCATCGCAGTCGGGATAGACATCGGGCTTCTCGGTCGAGACCCGCACGGCGCGTACCAGCGGATGGGCGAGCAGGACGCGCGCAAGATCGTCGCACAGCGTCTCCTGTAGATTGATGTGCCCGACCGCGATGCGCGCGCGGATGGTCGAGTGGATGAAGTCGTAGTCGAGGACCTCGTCGATCTTGTCGTGCTGCGGCGTTGTGGCGCCTAGCGGCACGAACAGGTCGATGTTGACGACGATACGTTGCGTCCCGTTCTTCTCGAATTCGTGGATGCCGATGTTGGCGGGCAGTTCGAAGTTGCGCAGGTACACGCGACGACAATCGGACAACTGAGGATGGGAGAGCGCGCTCAGCATCGTGGTCACCCGCGGCTCAGGTACATCACGTCGCGCTCGGTCGGCACCAGATGCTGGCCACCGTCGACGATCAGCGTGCTGCCGGTGACGGCTTGCGCACCCGCGAGAAAACACACCGCCAGGGCGATGTCGGCCGGGGTGCTCGAGCGACCCAGCGGGGTCTTCGCGTGGGCCTTGACGAAGTCGCGTTTCGTCTGGTCCGCCGACGGCAGCGTGATGCCGGGCGCGATACCGACGACGCGCAGTTTCGGCGCGAGGGCGCGGGCCAGCAGCGTCGTCGCGCTGTGCAGCGCGGCCTTCGACAGCGTGTACGACAGGAAGTCTGGATTGGGATTGAAGAGCTTCTGGTCGAGCAGGTTGATGACGACGCCGCGCTGCTTCGCGCGCAGCAAGCCGTGCATCGTCTGTGCCAGGACGACGGGCGCTGCGACGTTGAGGCGCATGTGGGCGTTGGCGTTGCGATAGCCGTAGTTGCTGGCATCGTCGGCTTCGAAGAGCGAGGCGCTGTTGACCAGGCAGAGGGGCGCGGAGAGCCCCTTGGCGACGCGCTCGATCAGGCCGCGCGCGGCGTCCTCGTCCCCGAGGTCGGCATCGAAGGCCATCGCGCGCCTGCCGAGCTTCTCGATGGCGTCGACGGTCGCCTGCGCTTCGTCCGCCGAATGCCCATAGTGGACCGCGACGTCCCAGCCGTCTTCCGCGAGCGCGAGGGCGATCGACGCGCCGAGGCGCTTCGCGGCGCCAGTCACGAGCGCGGTGCCCTTGGTGGACGGTGCGGGATTTGCGGAACGTTGGGTCATCGGTCGCGGCGTATTTTCGAACCAATGAGTTTAAGCGATGGCGCTGCAGCAAGCCGGCGGAGGCGCTTGCTTAGAATGCGGGATGCGCGCCGCCTCTTCCCCCCTCGCAGCAATCCTCGAACCCCAGGACGCCCCCGAAGCGCTCGCCACCAGCGCAAGGCTGACCGCTGCGATTCGCGCCGAGATCGACCGCGCCGGCGGCTGGACCCCGTTCTCTCGCTTCATGGAGCTGGCGTTGTACGCGCCGGGGCTGGGCTATTACAGCGCGGGCGCCGCGAAGATCGGGCGGCATCCGGACAGTGGCAGCGACTTCGTCACGGCGCCCGAAATGACGCCGCTGTTCGCCCGGGCGCTCGCGCGGCCGGTCGCTGAAGTCCTGGCGGAAGGTGGCACCTCGATCCTCGAACTGGGCGGTGGCAGCGGCCGGTTGGCCGCTGACCTCCTGCTCGAGCTCGAGGCGCTCGGGCAATTGCCCGAACGCTATCGCCTGCTGGAAGTCTCCGCCGATTTTCGGCAGCGGCAGGCGGCAACGCTGCAGCGTCTGGCGCCGCATCTGGCCGACCGCGTCGAATGGGTCGACGCGCTGCCCGATCGCCTCGACGGCGTGGTGCTCGGCAACGAGGTGCTCGACGCGCTGCCCGCCGAACTCGTGGTGCGGGAAGCCGGCGGCTGGAGCACGCGCGGCGTCGAGAGCTTCGACGGCAGGTTTCGCTTTGCTGACCGGCCTTCGAGCGAAGAAATAACCGGCTTGGCGGACGCCACTATTCCCGAAGCTGCCAGCCTGCCCACCGGTTACCTCACGGAACTGCACCCCGCGATGCGCGGACTCGTGCGAACAATCGTCGAGCGCCTGAGCGCGGCGTCCGTGATGTTCTTGATCGACTACGGGTTCCCTGCGAGTGAGTACTACCACCGACAGCGCGCGGGCGGCACCTTGATGGCGCATCGGCGACATCGCGCCAGCCTGGATATCCTGGCGAATCCCGGTCTTCAGGACCTCACGACGCACGTCGATTTCAGCGCCGTCGCCGCAGCGGCACGCGATGCGGGAGGGACGACGATTGGCTACACCAGCCAGGCCAGCTTCCTGATCGACTGCGGGATCGCCGATCTGCTGCTCGGCAACGCGATCGATCCGGCTGCCTGGGCGCCGCAGGCCGCAGCGCTGCAGATGCTCGTGTCGGAGGCGGAGATGGGCGAACTGTTCAAGGTCATCGGTATCGCCCGCCGACCCCGCAGCCTGACGGGTTTTGCTCGCAGCGATCGACGCGGCGCGCTCTGACTTTCCGTTGCCATATCGTATTCCATATAACTCGGATACTTTTCATCGATTGGAGAGATTGCTGCAGCGCGGGGATACTTTGGCTATGCCAAAAGCGATGCAGTGATTTCGCCCCCCGGCCTTCTCCGTCCGATGCAAAGGAAAACACCATGACCAAGACCTCCCTCCTCTTCGCCGCCCTGCTGGCCGCCGCCGCCGTTTCCGCACAAGCCGGCGAGTTGTACAGCCCGGTCCAGTACCAGGATCCCGCCAGCACGCTGACCCGCGCGCAGGTCAAGCAGTCGGTCCTGCAAGCGCAGAAGGCCGGCGAACTGAACCACAACGATGTCGACCTGCCGGATGACCAGGCCGTCGTGCCTTTCGGTAAGACGCGCGCGCAAGTGAAGGGTGAAACGCTGGCCGTCCGTGCGACCGGTGGCCTCGACCACAACGACGTGGACCTGCCGAACGTGGCCAAGGGTTCGGTACTGACCCGTCAGGAAGTCCGCAACGAAGCGCTCGCCGCACGCAAAGCGGGCAACACGGCAGCGGGCCGCAACACGATCGACTACTGATCGATTCGCTGAACTGAAGAAGGCGCTCGCGGGCGCCTTTTTCTTTGCCGTCGGGTGTTACTACGCTGGTGGCCCGGGAAAACGCGGGAAGCTTTTGCTGGCGCGGGTTTCCAAGGCACCAATCGCTTCGTAATGACCCGCCACGTTTCTTCGGCCCCATCATTCTTGGAGAACGACTCCAGATTTCACGGATGAACATCCTTGCTGCACGAACTCGATCGGGGTCCGATACGCCAAGCTGCTATGAGGCCGGATCTCGTAGTAATGCCGCCGCCACTGCTCGATGACGACCTT
>JANXTA010000018.1 GCA_025356395.1 Betaproteobacteria bacterium | reverse complement strand
GGCGATCGCGATGGAACACGCCGATGGTTGGAAAATTCTCGACGTCGACGTCGCCAGCGATTTCCGCGTCGTCTTCGATGTCGATCCAGACGAAGGTGCTATCGGCGCGGGTACGCGCGAGGGCTTCGAAGCCCTCGCGGACCTCCGTGCAGGTGTTGCACCACGCGGCACACAGACCGACCACCAGGAACGCGCGCTCGGTGAGCGCCTGGTGCAACGCGGGCGCCTGATCTGGGGTCGTGGAAAAGACGGAAGAGGACATCGGGCGGGACGACGGTCCGCTGGAAGGCGGTGGAAGAAGGCACCTCGGAAGTCTACTGGACGCTTCCCAGGTTCTTCAGGCCGACGCCGGTGAATGCCCCGCCAAGCCCAGCAAGCCGAACCAGCGTGACTCGGCGCGGGAGCGCGACTGGATGGTCAACGGCACGTCGAACAGCACCGTTGCCTTCGCATTGCGGCTGCCTTCGGCCGTGACGACCGCCGAGCCGGCCCCTGCGAAGGTATGGCTCTCGCCCGCGTCCAGGAAGATGTCGTCCAGCGATCCTTGCTGCGTGATCCAGACGCGGCCTTCCACGACTCGCAGGGATCTTCCCTTGCCGTCGCTGATGTTGAGCACGGCACCCTCGGTGAGGCTGAGGGGCGCGTGGTCCAGGTTGAAGTGCATTCCGTTCTCCGATCGATTTGTGGACCGAATACTCGGCTCCTCGTGCCTTAACCACAAACGATTTGATTTATCCTGATGCGTTAGAAAATCTGATGTTGTCACTCGCCTTTCCGCATCGATGAAGCTGCCTCCCCTCAATGCAGTACGGGTATTCGAGAGCGTCGCACGCCTTGGCAGCATGCGTCGAGCGTCAGAAGAACTGTTCGTGACGGCGGGTGCCGTCAGTCAACAGATCCGTCTGCTGGAAGATCATTTCGGCGTGCAACTGCTGGAGCGCAAGCCGCGCGCGCTGTTGCTGACCGCGGCCGGCCAGGAGTTCTATTCGGCGGCGGCGCGTCATCTTCGCGGCATCGCCCAGGCTGCCGAGCAGATTCGTCCCCACGATCGCCAGATCGCGCTGACGGTGGCGCCGGACTTCGCGTCGCGCTGGCTGATGCCGCGACTGTCGTTGTTCGCGGCGCTCAATCCGCGCGTCGAGGTGAGGATCGATGCGACCTTCGTGATGGCGGACTTCGACCGGGACGCCTTCGACCTGGGCATCCGCAGCGGCTTCAACACCCCGGTCAACCTGAACACCGAACGGCTGTTGCGCCAGAAGGTCAGGCCGTACTGCAGTCCGAAGTACTTTGCGACGCATCTCGCAACGCCCGACGGCGCCGTGGACTGGAGTCGCGCACGGCTTCTCCATGAAAGTCATCCCTACGACCTGTGGGCACCCTGGTTCGCGATGCGGGGTCTTGGAGAGACCAACGCCGAGGTCGGCCTTTACTTCAGTCACGGCCTGCTCGCGATCCTGGCCGCGATTGACGGCGAGGGCGTCACGCTGCAACCGCCCGAATACGTCGTGCGGGAAGTCGGTTCGGGCGCCCTGGTTGCCGCCGACGACAAGCTCTTCGAGAGTGGGCTCAGCTACTATCTCGTGTGGCCGAAGCGCCCTTTGAAGATGGCCGCAGAAAAGTTCAAGGATTGGATTCTCGAGATCGCAGCAGCCGCGAAACCCACGGAAGCGCCCGGCGCAAGCCTTCCCGCCGAGGCGACGTCGCGATGACCCGATTCGACGCGGAGCCATGGCCCCGGGATCCGAACGACGCGACCGTCCAGTCCGCGCGTTCGACCATCGCAGGCCAGTTCGCCGTCTTCACCGGCTCCATCGTCCTGGCAGCGCTCGCGATCGTTGTTGCGTGCGGCTTGATGCTCGCGAGCGAAGGCGCGCGGTATCACCTCGCACGAGCCGTCGACACCATCGAGCTTTCCGTCTTTCTTCAGCCGCAGGTCAGCCGCGCGGATGCCGAGGGTCTGCGCGCTCGCCTCGACGCCACGCCCACGGTGACCGGTGCGAAGCTGCGGACCCGGGACGATGCGATGGCGGCGCTGGTCGCCGCAGGCTTGCCAACGCTGTCGACCAAGCCGAACCCGTTACCCGACGTGTGGGTCGTCACGCTCGCCCAGGCTGGGCCGGCTGCGACGATCCGTTCGCTGGCGACCCGGGTTGCCGACGCCAGGACGACGCTGTCCGGGTTGCCGGGCGTCGAGTCGGTCCGGGTCGATGGGCGATGGGTCGAACTGCTGGATCGCTGGACGCCGCCTGTGGTGCGCGGGGCGAACCTCGCGACCTGGCTGGTGACCGGCACACTGGCCATCGCGCTCTTCTGCGTATTCTTCGTCGCCGGGCGTGCTTACCGGCCTGACCTTTCTTTCCAGGCCGCACCTGCGGCGGGCGCGAAGCAGGCGCTGGCCACGGTGGGCATGACGTCGGGCCTGCTGTCCCTCGCGCTGGCGGGCGCCGCGTTGGCGCTGGGCGGCGTGGCCTTTCCGGATTTCGCCACTGTGTGGAAACCGATCGTCGATTCCGTCGGTCGTAACGGTCATGTCTTCGTCGTCTCCGTCGGCGTCGCGGCCATCCTCGTCGCGGCAGCCGCAACCACGCTGGGCGGATCGCGTCGATAGTTTTAGTTCATAGCTTGATATTGATCACGCGGCATCGAACTATTGCGCGAGGCGCAGGTCTGTACTTAGCACTCCTCAATCGAGAGTGCTAAGATTGCCGCCGAAAGGAACTCTCATGGCTGAATTGGCGTTGTCGAAGGATTGGGGTTTTGGTCGTCCGGGCGTTCCGGGGGCCGGAGCCATGATGATGGCCGTCTCGAATCCGGGTGCCCTGGGGACCATCGATTCGTACATCCAGGCGGTCAATCGCCTGCCGCTACTTTCTGCGGAAGAGGAACACGACTACGCCGTGCGCTTCCGGGATAGCGAAGATCTCGAGGCCGCGCGCCGTCTCGTGCTGTCGCACCTGCGCCTGGTCGTCTCGATCGCACGCGGCTATCTGGGTTACGGGCTGGCCCATAGCGACCTGATCCAGGAAGGCAACGTCGGCCTGATGAAGGCCGTCAAGCGCTTCGATCCCGAGCGGGGCGTGCGACTGGTGTCGTTCGCCATGCACTGGATCAAGGCGGAGATGCACGAGTACATCCTCAAAAACTGGCGGCTGGTCAAGGTCGCGACCACGAAGGCGCAGCGCAAGCTGTTCTTCAATCTCCGTTCGCACAAGACCACCCTGAAGACCTTCACGCCGGACGAGGTCGACGCGCTCGCCAAGGAATTGAACGTCAAACGCGAAGAAGTGATCGAGATGGAGACGCGCCTGTCGGGCGGCGACATCGCGCTCGAAGGCCAGATCGACGACGGCGAGGAAGACTTCGCGCCGATCGCCTACCTGAAGGACGAGAACAACGAGCCGACCCAGGTGCTGGAACACAAGCGCCGGGATCGCATGCAGACGGACGGCATCGCCGCGGCGCTGGACAAGCTCGACACGCGCAGTCGTCGCATCGTCGAAGCGCGTTGGCTCGCCGAGGACCCGGACGGCAAGGTCGGTAGCGCCACGTTGCACGATCTTGCCGGCGAATTCGGGGTTTCCGCCGAGCGGATCCGTCAGATCGAGGTAGCGGCGATGAAGAAGATGAAGACCGCACTGGTCGCGTACCAGTAGGTCGTAGGTCGCTTTCACGCCAGAAAAAGCCCCTTGAACGGGGCTTTTTTCATGGCAACAGATGCTCGCCGGCGAATAGCTGTCGAGACTCTTCCCGATCGCGTACGCCGTGGACCATCGACCCGTCGACCACGACTTCGGCGGCCCGGGGACGCGTGTTGTAGTTCGACGCCATCGTCATTCCGTAGGCTCCCGCCGAGAGGGCGGCGATCAGATCGCCTTCATCGAGCGCCAGCGGCCGTGCGCGTGCCAGCCAGTCGCCGGACTCGCAGACAGGACCCACGATTTCCCAGGTGAGCATCGATGCCGACGACGCTTCCTTCGCGGGCACCATCGCGTGCCAGGCGTCGTAGAGCGCCGGTCGCAGCAGATCGTTCATCGCGGCATCGACCACCGCGAAATTCTTGGTGATGCCGGGCTTCAACACCAGCGTTCGCATCAACAACGCGCCGGCATTGCCGACCAGCGATCTGCCGGGTTCGAACAGCAGCTTGATCGGCTTCCCATCGTGTCGTCGATCGCGCCAGCGATCGACGCGATCGAAAACGCGATGCAGGTAGTCGGAGACATCGATCGTCGCGCTCGAATCGCCATCGCCGTAGTCGATACCGACGCCGCCGCCGAGATCGAGATGGGCGATCGCGATGCCGCGCGCCTCGAGCGCATCGACCAGATCGATCAGCTTGTCGAGCGCGTCGAGCAGTGGCCCGTCGTCCAGCAACTGCGATCCGATGTGGCAATCGATGCCGATGACCGACAAACCTTCGAGTCGGGAAACCTCGTCGTAGGCCTGGATCGCATCGGCGTACGCGATGCCGAACTTGCTCTCCTTGAGGCCCGTGGCGATGTACGGATGCGTGCGCGCATCGACGTCCGGATTGATGCGCAGCGAGACCGGCGCCGTGACGCCCATCGAAGTCGCGACGTCCGACAGCTGGCCCGCCTCCGAGCGCGATTCGATGTTGAAGCAGCCGATCCCCACCTTAAGCGCCTGGCGCATTTCGACGCGGGTCTTGCCGACGCCCGAGAAGATCACCTTGTCGGGACTGCCGCCGGCCGCGAGGACACGCTCCAACTCGCCGCCCGACACGATGTCGAAGCCGGCGCCCGCGCGGGCGAACAGATTGAGGATCGCTAGATTGGAATTGGCCTTGATCGCGTAGCAGACCAGCGCGCCGCCGCGTGCCGTTCGCCCCTGCAACGCATCCGCGTACAGGCGATAGGCGTCGAGCAAGGCGGATCTCGAGTAGACGTAGGTCGGAGTTCCGAAGCGCTCCGCGATCGATGCGACCGAAACGTCTTCGATGAACAGGTGGCCGGCGCGATACGAAAAATGCGGCGGCAGGCTCATCGGCGCTTGTCGGGGTTGTCCTTGTCGGGCATGTAGAGCGGACCGCGTTGGCCGCATGCCGACAGCGCCGTGCCGAGCGTCGCCAGGAGCACCGCTACAATCAACGCCCGCGCGATGGGCTTGATGGCGTTGTGGCGAAGCATCGTGTTCCCGGGATCAAAAAAGGCGTCGGAGTCTAGCATGAGCGGTAGCACCCAAAGCACTGCGTTCACCGGGCGCGCCGAACGCCTCCTCGCCCATCTCGAGAGCGGCATCGACCGCGTCGCCGACGACCTGGACATCGACGTGCTGCGATCCGGGAACGTCATCACGCTGACGTTCGAGAACGGCCATCGCATCGTCGTCAACAGCCAGGAAGCGGCGCAGGAAATCTGGCTCGCCGCGCGCTCGGGCGGCTTCCACTACCGTTGGGACGACGCGGCCGAAGCCTGGAACGACACGCGTTCCGGCGAGGATCTGCGCGTCGTGCTGGCGCGCCTGATCGAGATCGAGGTCGGCGTCGCGCCGGCCCTCGGCCTCTGAAGCGACCGTCAGGTCCCGAAGGTCTTG
>JANXTA010000167.1 GCA_025356395.1 Betaproteobacteria bacterium | reverse complement strand
TCGCTGACGGACATCGACCGCATCAACCGGCGCATGCACAACAAGCTGTTCGTCGTCGACAACACGCTCGCCGTGACCGGTGGGCGCAACGTCGGGGCCGAGTACTACCAGCATTCGGACCACACCAACTTCCTCGACCTCGACGTGCTGGTCGCGGGACCGATCGTCAAGGATCTTTCGGACACGTTCGACCGCTACTGGAACAGCGGCTTCGCCTATCCGATCGAAACCTTCGTGCTCCCTGGCGATGAGCCGCGCGAGACCATCGACCAGCTCGCGCTGACCGACCCCGCCGACCCGGTGCTCAAGGCGACGGCTGAAGCGAAGGAGCTTGGCAAGACCTTTGCCGGCAAGCTCGACGCCGGTCGTCTGCCACTCGACATCGCGCCGGCCGAACTGATCGCCGACCAGCCCAGCAAGATCAAGCGGATGCGGCCGCAGACCGGGCAGAATGGACTGGTCGCCGGCGCGACGATCGCGACCGACATCCTGTCGATCGCCAGTGCCGCGCAGAGCGAGCTGATCATCATCTCGCCCTACTTCGTGCCCGGCGAGCGCGGCGTACAGGTGTTGCGCGCGCTGCGCGAGCGCGGCGTGCGGGTCCGCGTGCTGACCAACTCGCTAGCCGCGACCGACGCGGCGATCGTGCACATCGGCTATTCGAAGTATCGTCGTCCTCTGCTCGAGGCGGGCGTCGAGATCTCCGAGCTCCGTCCGGAACCGGGTGAAGAAAAGGCGAAGCTCGGCGCGTTCGGTTCCTCGAAGGCGAGCCTGCACGCGAAGGCGCTGGTGGTCGATCGCAAGACCCTCTTCATCGGATCGTTCAACGTCGACCAGCGTTCGTCGCTCGAGAACACGGAGATGGGTCTCGAGATCGAGAGCGAGGCATTGGCGCTACAGGTCATCGGCATCCTGCGCGATCGCGGGCCCGAAAGCGTGTATCGCGTGACGATCGCCGAGGACGGCAGGCTGCGCTGGACGACACGCACCGACGGGGTCGAGCAGGTGTTCGCGGACGAGCCCGGTGTCGGCGCGTGGCTCAAGTTCTCGCTGAAGGTCCTCGCGCCCTTCGCACCCGAACAGATGCTGTAGGTCTGCCTCCCGTCTACTCGGCGTCGCTCCGAAGCGATGTCCCGTTGGACCGAGGACGACGTCGGGAAGGCACTGACGGCCGCGCACGCCGCGCACCGATGCCGACACGCCCTGTCGCGCGATTCAATAGAGTGTGCGAGCGCTGTGCCCGCCCGCCATCTTTCGCCACCGAGGCGAACCAGGAGTTTTCTTGCCTTACCTCAAAGTTGGTGTCGACAAGTCGCATCAGGCCGTCGAACTTTTCTACCAGGACATCGGCAGCGGCAAGCCGGTCGTGCTGATCCACGGATGGCCGCTCGACCATTCGAGCTGGGCCTATCAGATCGCAGCGCTGACTCAGCAGGGCCATCGCGTCATCGCCTATGACCGCCGCGGGTTCGGCAAGTCGTCGCAGCCTTCGACCGGCTACGACTACGACACGCTCGCCGACGACCTCAAGGCGCTGCTCGACCAACTCGACGTGCAGAATGCGACCCTCGTGGGCTTCTCGATGGGTGGCGGCGAAGTCGCACGCTACATGTCGCGCCATGCCGGCGCGCACGTGTCGCGCGTTGCTTTCGTCAGCGCCGTCACGCCCTTCCTGCTGAAGCGCGACGACAACGAGGACGGTGTCGATCGATCGGTGTTCGACGGCATGGTCGAAGGCATCGAGAAGGACCGCCCCGACTTCCTCTCCGACTTCGGCAAGCAGTTCTACGGCGTGGGCCTGCTCAGCCATCCGGTCACCGAGGCCACGCTCCAGTGGAGCCTGAACATGGCCCTGCCGGCATCGCATCAAGCCACGGTGGCATGCGCGCGCGCGTTCAGCGAAACCGATTTCCGCAGCGACCTGAAGACGATCTCGGTGCCGACGCTGATCATCCATGGCGACAAGGATCAGACGGTGCCGTTGAAGGTCAGCGGCGCCCGCACGGCCGAAGCGTTGCCGCATGCGACTTACGTGGTCTACGAAGGCGCGCCGCACGGTCTCAACATCACGGAAAAGGACCGCCTCAGTGCCGACCTGGGCGACTTCGCACGGGCAGCCTGAGCGATCGATTCAGCAGCCGGAGCGTTCCCCTACAATCCAGCTGTGCGGGTGTAGTTCAATGGCAGAACGGCAGCTTCCCAAGCTGCATACGCGAGTTCGATTCTCGTCACCCGCTCCAGACCTCCTGATTCGATCGTTGTCGTTACAGCGCAGCTGAGCGATGGATCGTGCATGGTGATCTCACCGTCGGTCCATCGACCGCATGCGTCCCCTGCAACATGGCATCCGCGTCGTTGCGGGTATGGCCGGGCGGGGCGAGCAGCAAGGCACTCTTGGTCAACGCGATCCACAGCGTGTTGTTTTTGAACGCAATGATTCCACCGCCGCGCTTGCACTGCGAGATCATGCGATTGATATCGCCAACGCACACCCAGCCTCCAAGCTTCGTGCTGGCCCACTTCGCGTGATCCTGCGTCTCGGGCCACGCGAAATGAATGCCCAACGGTCCGAGGTTGATGTACTTGATGTCGAAGGTCTTGTGGATGCCGTCGCTGTCCGCGACCGAGGGCACCGGGCCCCTGATCCAGGTCTCGACGTCGATGTCCTGCTTCAACGCCGGGCCGACGAGGTCGTTCCAGAAGTCGCCGTTCCATTCGCGATTCTTCGCGATGACCGTGACGTCCATGCCAGCGGCGGACTTCAGGTCGATCACGTTCGTCCCGGCCACCTGGGTCGACGCTGGCGGCTGTATGAGCTGGGCCAGGGCAGTGGTCGTCGCCAGCGCCTTCGGCTTGCGGCAGAAGACGGTCTGCGGTTCCTGGAACCTGATCATCTGCGCAGCGATCTGCTGGGCCGCTGCCAGGCCCATCGAGATGCACAGGTAGGTCTGTCCGTAGATCGGCGTGGGCTCCGTCGTCGCGTTCGGATCGGCGAACAGTGGCCAGGAATGAAGCAGCCAGTAGACCGTGCCCAATGCAACGTCGAAGGCCGGGACGCCTTTCGTGTGGCCCAAGTTGCCGTTGTCGGTCGAGCCGACGCTCGTGGGCACCTCGTCGTTGTAGAGCACGAAGCCGGTCGTGGGATCGGGGTTCGTGAAGATCGAGTGCAGCGTCTTGTTGAGGGCGCCGAGTCCTGAATCGAGGTCGTAATCGGACTTGCAGATCGGCTTGCCGGCCGCATCCACCGTCTGATCGAAATAGGCGTACTCGCAACCGCGGGCCGATCCGCTGCCGCTCACGCCGGCATTGAGCTTGGGAACCTTGTAGATGAACCACCAGCCGGCCGGCGCGCCCGACTCGTCCAATGCCGTGATCTTCATGTGCGCCCCGCGCGACCCTGACGGATACCTGATGTTCGATCGATGGTGTCCGCGGCTTCATCCTGGCCACTGCCCCGCGGTTGTCCATAAGTGCCGAAAAATGGAGGCCGAAGATGACACAGAAGGTATTGATCACGGCGGGTGCCAGCGGAATCGGCCTTTCCATCGCTCAAGCTTTCGTTGCACGGGGCGCGTCGGTCCACGCGGCGGATCGTGATCCCGAAGCGATCGAACGGATCCGCGACCTCGCGCCGGACATCGGCGCCTCGCTCGCCGACATTGGCAACCGCCAAGATGTCCAAAGCCTGTTCGACGAGATGCATCAACGCTTCGAGGGACGCGCGAAGCTGTCGGGTCAAAGCACCACGGACGAACGAGCGCGCGCGTTGCGCAACCAGTCGATCGGACGATTCACGGACCCGGCCGACATCGCCCAGCTCGTACTCTTCCTGTCGGGCCCGCATGCACGAACCATCTCCGGCCAAGTGTTCCCGATCGACGGCGACTCGAAGGCCGCGCAATAGCGGCCCGCGACTACTCGCAGGCGGCGCGGATGAATTCCGGGATGGGCACCGCCTTCAATCGGCCCTGCTCGTCGCGCACGCAGAAGGCACGCGTCTCGCGCCCCTCGCAGATCAGGTCGTCGCCACGCATCACGCGGTGATGCTGGATGAAAACCTTGTTGCGCCACGCCTCGACGCGCGTGTGGATTTCGATGGTCTCGCCGTAGGTCACCGACTGGTTGAAGCGCGTGTGGATCTCGAGCAGCGGTGCGCCGACCGAGCCCGGCAGCTCGGTCATCTCGCTCCACGGTGGCAGGCCGCAACTGCGAAAGAAGAAGTGCGACGCCGCGTCCATCCAGCGCGAGAAGTTGGGAAAGAAGACGATGCCGGCGGGATCGCAATCGCCGAAGTGGACGTCGACGCGGAAGATGGAAGTCTTGCTCATGCTGAAACCGGCACCGTCAGACGAGGCGCACGCTCAGCTCGCCGAGTCCGTCGATGCCGCCGCGCATCGTCTGGCCCCGCTCGACCTTGCCGACCCCTTCGGGCGTGCCCGTGTAGATCAGGTCGCCCGGCTTGAGCGTGAAGTAGGTCGACAGGTTGGCGACCACCTCGGGGACCGACCAGATCAGTTGCGAAACATCGCTGCGCTGGCGATCGGCCCCATCGACCTGGACCCAGATCGCCTGCTTCGACGGATGTCCGAAGACGGCGACCGGATACAGCGGCGCGATCGGCGCCGACTCGTCGAAGGCCTTGCCGATCTCCCACGGCCGACCCTTGTCGCGCATCGCGAACTGCAGGTCGCGGCGGGTCATGTCGAGCCCGACGCCGTAACCGAAGACGTGATCGTTGGCCGAAGCGACGGGGATGTCGCGCCCGCCCGTCCCAATCGCGACCACCAGCTCAATCTCGTGCTGGAGGTTGGTCGTCAGGCTCGGGAAGTGGACGTCGACGGTCGTGCCCGGCGGGACCACGACGATCGCGTTGTCGGGCTTGCAGAAGAAGAACGGCGGCTCGCGATCGGGATCGAAGCCCATCTCGCGCGCGTGGGCGGCGTAGTTGCGGCCGACACAATAGATGCGGCGAACGGGGAACAGGGCGTCGGTGCCGACGACCGGCACGCCCACGGTGGATTCGGGTTCGAAGGTGTAGGTCATTGAGAAGCGGTGGGTAGGGAAAGGTCGTTCAGGTTGCCAGGCAGCAATCGACGACCATCACATGATAAATGCGGCCCATCTCGCGGGCCGCCCGCACCACGCGGGGCATTGGTCATTGCAGCCCGCCTCCTGCGTGTCCCAAGTTGGAAATCCGCGGCGCCGCCAGGCCCCAAGGCGAACAAGTTCTCAACATTCCCAGCAGGTTGCCGATAGTCCGCCTACGACTCATCTCCCAACAGCCGTCGATCGCCCGGCTGACCCGTCCCGCATCATGGCGTACCTGATTCCGACTTTCGACCTCTGGGGCATCGCGCTCTCTTTCGCGATCGGCTGCCTGACGATCTATCTTCTTCTCGATCTCGCCAAGCGCGTCCGCAGTGCCGACCGCGGCATCGCCCAGTTGTGGTGGGGCGGCGGCGCGATCGCGAGCGGCACCGGACTGTGGGCGGTGCACTTCCTGATCATGCATGCGCGGGGCCTGTCCATCCCGATCGGCTACGCGGCACCGATGACCTTCGTGTCGTGGCTGTGTGCGGTCGGCGCCGCCGCGATCGTGCTGTCGGTGGCGATGCACGGCGCGTTGAGCAAGGTCCGCCTGATCGGTAGCGCCGTGGTGCTCGGCATCGTCCTCAGCATCGTGCATCACACCGCGATGGCCGCGATCGAGCTGGCGCCCGGCGTGAGCTGGGACGGACCGTCGATCACGCTCGCCCTGCTGATCGGCATCGCCATGTCGGCCGTCGGGCTGATGGGCATCGAGAAACTCAGCCGTCGCAGCGGCATCCTCGCCGTGTTCGTGCAGATCGCCGTCTCGATCGGCACCAGCGCGGGCATCGCCGTGATGGGCTGGCTGGCCATGTCGGCGGCCAAGGTACCGGCCGATGCGATCTGCTTCAGCGTCATGGCGCTGGACGGCGGGCACGCCAGCGACCTGACGATGATCACGGTACCGCTGCTGCTGGTCTGCACGCTGCTCAGCTCGATCACCTACGGCTGGCTCGACAAGCGCCGCACGCTGCTCGCCGGGTCGCTCGAACACGTCAACGCACGCCTCAACTCGGCCAACGACGAGCTGCGCCAGCGGGCGATGCTCGACCCGCTGACCGGCCTGCCGAACCGCTTGCTGTTCGAGGACCGGCTCGCCCAGGCGCTGCTGCGCGCCGACCGCGCGAAGAAGTCGGTCCGCGGCCTGCGCGAGAAGCTTGCGGTCCTCTTCATCGACATCGACAGCTTCAAGCCGGTCAACGACTCGTTCGGCCATGCGGCGGGCGACGACGTGATCCGCCAAGTCGCGCAACGCCTGCGCGAGGAAGCCCGCCACGAAGACACCGTGTCGCGCGTCGGCAGCGACCAGTTCCTGGTGCTGATGGAAGGCGCGAACTCGAGCAACGACTGCGTCGCGCTCGCGATGCGCATCATCGAAGCGGCCAAGGTTCCGTTCCGCATCGCCGAACGGAAGATCCAGATCAGCGTCTCGATCGGCGTGGTGGTGTACCCGGACCACGGCGAACCGACGAAGCTGCTCGCGCAGGCCGACGCGGCGATGCAGGTCGCGAAGCGTGCGGGTCGCGGTACGTACGCGATGTTCGAATCGCACATGCACAAGGACGTCGCCGACCAGCTCGACCTGATCAACGACCTGCGTCAGGCGATCGAACTCAGCCAGCTCGAGCTCTATTACCAGCCCAAGATCGACGGCAAGCGTCACGTGATCTGCGGCGTCGAGGCCCTGCTGCGCTGGCACCATCCGGTGCGCGGCATGGTCAGCCCTGCGCTCTTCATCCCGATCGCCGAACGCTTCGGCTTCATCAACGCGGTGGGCGCCTGGGTGATCGAGGACGCGTGCCGACAGATGGAAGCGTGGTCGAAGGACGGCCTGCAGATGCGCGTCGCGATCAACCTGTCGGTGCACCAGCTGCGTGAGGCAGACCTCGTGTCGCGGATCGAATCCGCGCTCGAACGCCATGGCGTGAAGTCGTCGCACCTGCTGTGCGAGATCACCGAGACGGTCGCGATGCAGGACATCACCGCGACCCAGCGCACGCTCGACGGACTCGGGAAGATTGGCGTGTACCTGTCGATCGACGACTTCGGCACCGGCTACTCGAGCCTCAGCTACCTGCGCCAGCTACCGGCGCGCCAGCTCAAGATCGATCGCAGCTTCATCAACGACCTCGACACCAGCGACGACGCGAAGGCCGTGGTCGACGGGGTCGTCCGCCTGGCGCATGCGCTCGGCCTGCGGGTCGTGGCCGAGGGCGTCGAGACCGCGAGCCAGCGCGACATCCTGCTCAGCCTGGGCTGCGACGAACTGCAAGGCTACTTCTTCGCGCATCCGATGTCTGCCACCAAGCTGCTGGCCTGGACCCACGGCCACAAGCCGAAGGGCACGGTCGACTTCGCGCAATCGCTGATGCACCGCTCGATCACGGCCTGACGCTCAGGCCTCGCCGACGCCGCCGAACAGCTTCAGGCCGACGATCCCCGCGACGATCAGCCCGATGCACGACAGGCGCGCCACCGTGCGCGGCTCGTCGAACAGCCACATCCCCAGCAAAGCGGTGCCGACAGCGCCGATGCCCGTCCACACCGCATAGGCGGTACCGACCGGCAGCGTGCGCAGCGACCAGCCGAGCAGGCCGACGCTGGCGATCATCGACGCGACCGTGAGCACGGTGGGCAGCGGTCGCGAGAAGCCCTCGGTGTACTTAAGGCCGATGGCCCAGCCGATCTCGAGCAGCCCGGCGATGCCGAGCACCAGCCAAGCCATCAGAAGCCGCCGATGCAGACGTACTTCATCTCCAGATACTCGTCGATGCCGTGGACCGATCCTTCGCGTCCCAGACCCGACTGCTTGACCCCGCCAAAGGGCGCGACCTCGTTCGAGATCAGGCCCGTGTTGACGCCGACGATGCCGGTCTCGAGCGCTTCGGCGACGCGCCACACGCGGGTGACGTCGCGACTGTAGAAGTAGGCCGACAGGCCGAACTCGGTGTCGTTGGCCTTGGCGATCGCGTCCGCCTCGTCGGTGAAACGGAACACCGCGGCGACAGGCCCGAAGGTCTCTTCGTTGGCCACCATCATGGCGTCCGTCACGTCCGCCAGCACGGTGGGCTCGTAGAAGCGGCCGCCGTTCGCATGGCGCTTGCCGCCGGCCACCACCTTCGCGCCGTGGGCTTTCGCATCGGCGACATGCTCCTCGACCTTCTTCAGCGCCGCATCGTCGATCAGCGGTCCTTGCGTGACACCCTCCTCGGTGCCGACGCCGACCTTGAGTGCCCTGCTCTTCGCGGCGAGCTTCGTGACGAACGCGTCGTGGATGGCGTCCTGCACGTAGAAGCGGTTGGTGCAGACGCAGGTCTGGCCGGTGTTGCGGTACTTCGAGGCGATGGCGCCGTCGACGGCCGCATCGACGTCGGCGTCGTCGAACACGATGAAGGGCGCGTTGCCGCCGAGTTCGAGCGACAGCTTCTTGATGGTCGGCGCGCACTGCTGCATCAGGATGCGACCGACCGCTGTCGATCCGGTGAACGACAGCTTGCGCACGACGGGACTCGCGCACAGCACCTTGCCGACCTCGATCGAACGCTCCCCGTCGCACGGCAGCACGTTGATCACGCCGGGCGGGAAGCCGGCGCGATGCGCGAGCTCGGCGAGTGCCAGCGCCGTCAGCGGCGTCTGCTCGGCGGGCTTGATGACGATGGAGCAGCCGGCTGCGATCGCGGGCGCCACCTTACGCGTGATCATCGCCATCGGGAAGTTCCACGGCGTGATCGCCGCGCACACCCCGATCGGCTGGCGGATCACGAACAGGCGCTTGGTCGCGTCGGGCGACGCGAGCGTCTCACCAGCGACGCGCTTGGCTTCCTCGGCGAACCACTCGATGAACGACGCGCCGTAGGCGACCTCGCCCTTCGCCTCGGCCATCGGCTTGCCCTGCTCGGCCACCATCAACATCGCGAGGTCGTCCTGGTTCGCGATCATCAGGTCAAACCAGCGACGCATCACGGCAGCGCGTTCCTTGCCGGTCTTCTTCGCCCACAGCGGGAACGCTTTGGCGGCCGCTGCGATGGCGCGCTCGGCTTCGGCGGCGCCGAGGTTGGCGACCTGCGCGATGCACTTGCCGCTCGCCGGGTCATCGACGGCGAAGGTGCGGTCGCCCTCGGCCTGGGACCACGCGCCGTCGATGTAGCCAGCGCTACGATACAACTCCGAATCCTTCAGTGACGGACGCCGGTCGACACGTTGCAGCATGGTCGTTTCCTTAGGTTCAGACGGGAGCCGAGCTTAGCAAAGACCGCGTGACCGATCTGTCGGACGGAGCAGCTATCGGCAACGTGATGGGCCGCGGATGTCGCCGCGCTTTACAGCGTGCTCGCGGCCCGGTCGGCAAAGTATCGGTCGTTCAAGGACTTGGACGAGTGGCGTGGAACGTGCTAGTCGACTGCCATGGCACGAGCCATCCCATGACGCATAACAAAAGGAGCAACCTTGAGACTTTCCACCGCAATCTGCGCACTCACCCTCGCTTCGAACTGTGTCTTCGCCTCGTCGGCGATGGCTTCGGCCCTGACGATCTATCCGTCGACGCTAGGCGTGTCGGCCATCTCAGGCAACACGTCCACCGGTGCGCCCGGCTTCGGCGCCGGCTCCTTCCAGGAATCGGGTAACACCAAGGGCGAGGTGTACGTGAGTTCGGTCGCCCTGTTCGGTCGCCAGATCCGCTTCAGCGACATCGCCTCGGTCAGCTACTGGACCAACAAGCCCGGCAATGCGGCCAGCGTCGACTGGTCGTTCTACATTTATACGGCCCTGACCGGCACCGGCGACGCCGGCAGCTTCTATCACACGCGTCTGGTCTCCGAGCCGCTCTACAACAACACGCCGGCCGCGAGCGTGGCCGCCAACACCTGGCATCAGTGGGCGAGCGGTGGCACCAACGCGATGCGCTTCTACGACTCGGCGCGCGACGGCGGCATCTTCGGGGTGAACAGTGACCCGACGCTCGCCACGCTCGAGGGCGGCGCCTATGTCTGGCCGTCGTCCAGCACGTCGGTCGACTACCGCGGTGAGCTAGTCAACCTGTTCAGCCTGCAGACCGGATCGGCCTGGTCGGCCGGCTTCCTCGGACTGGTCGACGGCCTGACGATCACGCTAACCAACGGCGTGATCGGAACGGTCAATCTCGAAGCCGCACCTGGCGTGGTGCCCGAGCCGGAATCGATCGCGCTGCTGGGCGTCGGCCTCGTCGGCATGCTCGCAGCGGCGGCGCGTCGCAAACGCACGGCCTGATCGCGATGTCAGGACGCCTGCGGATCCGTCCGCAGGCCGTTCGGACAGCGGACCCGAGCCCGGCACCCTGCCGGGCTTTTCTTTTGGCGCGGATCCGATGCGTCGATGCGTCGAATCGTTCGGGCATAGTCGAGGATCGCAGCCTCCGCTCCTCTCCGCCCTGACTCGACCCGCTCATGGCCGCTACCCGACCCGCCCCGACCTACGGAGACGCCGCGTCCGCCCCGCGCGGACGCAGTGACGCGCGCGGTTGGTCGACGGTTACCCGCGCGGGGCGCATCGTCCTCTCGATCGTCTGCCTCGGCGTCGGCCTGTCCATCGCGAGCGCCTACCCGATCGCGCCCCTCGTGGCGATGGCCTCATTCGTCGCATGGACGCTGTTCGCGTTCCTCGGTTTCTCGTTCGCCTTTCCCGCGATGCTCGCGCTGCTGCCGGTACTGGCCTTCGCCACGCAGACCGGCTGGCTGACCTTCGAGGAACTCGACCTGCTGATCCTCGCGAGCAGCGCCGGTGGCTACGCGGCGCTCGCACGCCGGTCCGCGGAGAGCGACGATCGATCGAGCCGACGCAACGGACCGAAGCTCTCCATCTTTTCGCTCGCGCTGATCGCCCTCTTCTGCGCGTCGCTGCTGTTCGCGCTCGAACGCGGCATCGTGGCCGCCGGCGGTTTCAGCTTCGGCTGGTTCCAGGGCTACGACGAACCGCTCAACAGCCTGCGTGTCTTCAAGAGCTTCCCTTGGGCAGTACTCATGACACCGCTGCTGTTGGTCGAACTGCGCAAGCCGGGAGGCCTGGACCGCATCGGCTTGGGCATGACGGTCGCTCTGGGTCTGTGCGGTCTCGCGGTCCTGCAGGAGCGGCTCGCGTTCACGGGTCTGCTCGACTTCTCCGACGACTACCGGGTCACGGGTCCGTTCTGGGAGATGCACGTCGGCGGCGCGGCGCTGGACGGCTTCCTCGCGCTGACCCTCCCGTTCGCGATCCGCGAAGCGGTCCGCAACAGCGCCAGCGCCGAGGGCGGACATCGGCGACACGCCCGATTCATCGTCGCCTGCGGCGTCCTCGTGCTGGCGACCTATGCTTGCCTCGTCACTTTCTCGCGCGGGGTCTATGCCGCGATACCCGTTGCGCTGGTGTTGCTGGCCGTACTGCTGTCGCGCCAAAACGTGCAGGTCGCACGCCGCGAAGCGTGGTGGCTGATGGCGAAAGGCGGCGTCTTCACGCTGCTGGTCGCGGCCAGCGCCTTCGTCGTCTTTCGCGCTGGCGGCTATCGCGCCACGCTCGCGATCCTCGGCGTTCTCGCGATCGCGATCCCGGTCGAGTCGTCGATCCGCCGCGTCACGTTCGTGACCGGGCTGGCCGCCGGCGTCGCGGCGGTCGTCCTCGCGGCCCTCGGATTCGGGCTTGCGGCGCTGCTGCCGAAGGGGCCGTACCTCGTTTATGCGATGGCCTTCGTCGTGGCACTTGCCGCGACCGTCGCAGCGGACCGCAAGCCGACCCGTGAACTCACGTTCGCGGCCATCGCGAGCTGGCTGTGGCTCGCGGGTGCGGCGGCGCTGGTCGCGCGCAACTGGGGCGGTCCCGGCGCGTTCGTCGACTCGGCGATGGTGGTCGCCGCGTGGATCTTCGTGTCCTTCGCGATGTCCGCGCGGCAGCAACCGATGTGGCCGCAGGTCCCGCATCAGCAGCTCGCGACGATCGGCTTCGCAGGCCTCGTGATGGGCGCCGTCGCGGTCTTCAGCGCCGGCGCCTACATGGGGGGTCGCTTCGCGACGACGAGCAGCGATCTCGACCTACGCACATCGCACTGGACCTCGGGCATGGCGCGGCTGCACGGCGTCGACGCGTGGCTGTTCGGCGAAGGTCTCGGTCGCTTTCCGGCGACGTCGCTGTTCGACTCGCCGGGCGAGGAGTCGCCGGGCAGCTATCGACTGACGACCCGGGACGGCGAGACTTTCCTCGCGTTGAGCGGACCGAAGGTCAAGTACCTCGGCTTCGGCGAACTGTTCCGCTTCTCGCAGCGCGTCTCGGTGAAGCCGCAGACGCAGTACCGGCTCGACCTGAGGCTGCGGTCGCCGGACGACACGTCGATCCACATCGAGTTGTGCGAAAAGCATCTGCTGTACCCCGGCGCGTGTGTTGCGATCGACGCGAAGGTGCGCGGCGGGGGGACGTGGCAGACCGCGACGGTCCCGATCTCGACCGATCGCATCGGGGCATCGAGCTGGTACGCGCCCCGCACCGTCTTCTTCGCGATCGCGACCAATCCGAGTCCGGTGCTCGATGTCGGCAGCGTGGCGATGCTCGGCCCCGACGGGAGCGACGCCATCGCCAACGGCCACTTCACGAACGGAACCGCGCACTGGTTCTCGTCGAGCGACCGCTACCACCTGCCCTGGCACATCAAGAACATCGCGCTCGCCGTGCTGTTCGACCAGGGCGCGGTCGGACTCGCGCTGTTCGTGCTGCTGGTCGGCGGCGCGTTCTTGCGCACGACGATCGGACGCGCGTTCCGCCATCCCGATGCGCCGTACATCGGCGCGGCCCTCGGCGGTTTCCTCGTGGTGGGTGCGGCGGACAGCCTGATCGACGTGCCGCGCGTCGCGTTCGCGTTCTATCTGGTGACGATGATGGGACTGATGCTGCGCACGCCGCGTGCACCGAAGATCGACGCCGTGGCGGAAGGTCCGAGCGCGCGGGCGATCGCCGACGAGGCCGCCGTCGCCCGCGCGAAGCGCAGGCAGGAAGCCTTCGGTCGTCGGGGTCCGGTGACGGACTAACCGAGCAGCGACTTCGGCAGCATCGCGTGCACGCCGCGATGCGTGTTGACGGTCTGCGTGACGTGGAAGTCCACCGCGAGGCTGCACAGCGTGTAGGCATCCTCGCGCGACAGCCCGGCGCGTTCGCCGAGCAGCACAATCATGTCGCGCAACGCGATCACCAGACACTGGTCGAGGTCGGGGTCCATGCCCATCGTGATCAGGTGGGTGGGCGTCTCGGCGCGTGGATACGCGAGGCCGGTCGCCTTGTGCACGATCAGTTCGAAGGTGCCTTGCAGCGCCGTCTCGATCGCGGTCGTGCAGACCTCGCCGTCGCCCTGCGCACCATGGCCGTCGCCGCACGAGAACAGCGCGCCAGGCACGTGGACCGGCAGGAACAGCGAGGCTCCCGGACCGAGTTGCTTGTTGTCGAGGTTGCCGCCGTGCGAACGTGGAATGATCGACGTGATGCGGCCCCAGTTCGGTGGCGGCGCCACGCCGAGGATGCCGAAGAACGGATGCAGCGGCAGGTCGAGGCCCCACGGCAGTCGGCCGACCATGCGCTCGGCGTCGAGCGGGATGTTCAGCATCCGCGCCTGGTGGAAGTCGAGCGGCAGCGTGCCGGCGAGCGGACGAATCGCGTTGTAGCCCCAGTCCTGGCGCAGCCGGACGTCGACGATGCGCACCTCGAGCGTGTCGCCGGGTTCGGCGCCTTCGACGAAGACCGGACCGGTGAGGATGTGCCCCGGCATCAGGCGCACGCTTCGCGCGTGGATGTCAAGCAGTTCGGGCGGCACATGGAAGCCCGCCGGCGGCAGGGCCTCGGGACCGCCGCTGACGGTATCGACGATCAGGCGATCGCCGGCGGCGATGCGCAGCACCGGCGGCAGCGCGGCATCGAAGGCGCCCCAGTGGCAGGTCTCGACCGAGGCGGTCAGATGGTGGGTGGTCATGTCGTTGCTCCTTGGCTTCGCGAATGATGCCTCGAACCCGTCCTGCAATCGTCGGCAAGCGCGCGTCTTGCAGAAGCGGCGGCGCTACCGCACCGTGTAGCGCTCCGATTCGAAGAGGAGCAGGTCATGGCCACCACGCAACCGACGGTCGCACTGTCCGGATCGAAGCGTTCGTCGATCCCGGATGCCGAGCGACTCGGGCCGGTGTCGCCCGACGAACGCTTCGAGGTCACGGTACGTGTCCGCCGGTGCCGGGCCATCGACGATGCGCCTTCGCTGATCGCGCCGATCGCGGAGCGCGCCTACGTGACGCGCGAGGAATACGCCGACCGCTACGGTGCGACCCAGGCCGACCTCGATCGCGTCGCCGCGTTCGCGACCAGCCACGGCCTGGTCGTCGTGGAGACCAGCAGGCCGCGGCGCAGTGTCTTCCTGTCCGGCACGGCCACGCAGTTCGCCGCGGCCTTCGGCACGGCCATCGACCACTACGCGTATCACGGCGGCACCTATCGGGGCCGTACCGGCGAACTGATGGTGCCCGCCGATCTGAAGAACGTCATCGAAGGCGTCTTCGGTATCGACAACCGCCCTGTCGCGAGCCCGCACTTCCAGGTGCTCGACACAACCATTGCCAGCGCCGTCGCATCGCCGTCGTTCACGCCGCCACAGCTCGCGAAGCTCTACGATTTCCCCATCGATGCCGACGGTAGCGGGCAGACCATCGCCATCATCGAACTTGGCGGCGGCTATCGCCCCGCGGACCTGCTGACCTACTTCACGGGACTCGGGCTCGCCAACCCGACCGTGACGGCGGTGCTGGTCGATGGCGCGAAGAACGCGCCGACCAACTCGAACTCCGACGACGGCGAGGTGATGCTCGACATCGAGGTCGCGGCCGGGATCGCCCCGAAGGCGAAGATCGTCGTCTACTTCGCGCCCAACACCAACAAGGGCTTCCTGGACGCCATCACGATGGCGATCCACGACACGACCCACAAGCCGTCCGTGATCTCGATCAGCTGGGGTGGTCCGGAGAACACCTGGACCACGCAGGCCCTCGACTCGTTCGACGCCGCGTTCAAGGGCGCCGGCGTCCTCGGCGTCACCGTGTGCGCCGCGGCCGGAGATGCGGGCTCGGGCGACCAGAATCCTGCTGCCGGCACGCCGGACGGGCTCGCGCATGCCGACTTCCCGGCATCGAGTCCGAATGTGCTGGCCTGCGGCGGCACGAAGATCGTGGTCGGCAACAACCGCATCACGACCGAGACGGTGTGGAACGAGAACCCGCAGAGCAGCGCTGGGGGTGGCGGCATCAGCGATCACTTCGCGGTGCCCGCGTATCAGGCAGCGGCCAACATCCCAGCATCCGCGAACCCTGGCGGTCGCAAGGGTCGCGGCCTGCCCGACGTCGCGGGCGACGCCGATCCGCAGTCGGGTTATGCGGTCCGCGTCGACGGCAAGAACTTCACCATCGGCGGTACCAGCGCGGTCGCACCGCTCTGGGCGGGCCTCGTCGCACTGGCCAATCAGAAGCTCGGCAAGCCGGTGGGATTCCTCAACCCGACGCTCTACACATCCGCAAAGGTCAAAGCCACGATGCGCGACATCACATCGGGCACCAACGGCGCCTACAAAGCGCAGGTGGGGTGGGATGCGTGTACCGGGCTCGGGGTGCCCGATGGGCAGAAACTGATCGCGGCGTTGAAGTCGCCGTGACGTGCCTAACTGGCGACGTCGGCGCTTTCGATCCTGAACTTCGGGCTCGCCACGTAGAAGCGGATCGCAGCGGTCATCGGACCGATCATATCGATGACTTCGCGAAGCCGCGATTCAGGGATCTCGAGTTCGCGAGCCCAGGTCGCCATTTCGTGGTCGCTTTCAATGTCGATGCGCTTCGCTGAAAGCATCTCGACCGGGTTTTCTTCGGACATCACGGCCTCCTCGTAAAAATCGTGATGATGCCTCACGTCCGACGCGCGCAAGTCTCAATCCCTTGTAAGACTTTCCGCAGTCGGGCCCACAACGCTTCGGTCGATGCGCCGACAAGTTCCTCGCTTCACGCCTGCTCCCATCACAGGCCCATCGAAGGAGGACTTTTCATGCAGATCGTCCATGCCGCTACTGCGGCCGTACTGTTTCTGGATCTGCAGGACGACGTCATCTCGGGCTTCAAGACCATCGGTCGGCACAAGCTGCGAAAGACCCAGCGGCCCTCGTCGAACTCGCGGCCCTGCACGGGCTGCCCGCCTTCCTCTCGGCGATCCCACTGGGTGGACGCTCCCTGAAAAGCGTGCTCGAGCCGCTGGTCGACGCGGTCGTGCAACACAGGACCTTCACAAGCGCATTCGGCGATGCCGAACTGGTCGCCGGGATCGCCGCCTCGCGACGCAAGGTGCTCGTGCTTGCGGGCGTCGCGTCCGAGATCGTTGTGTTGCGCACGGCGCTGGACGCACTCGCCGCCGGCTACGACATGCAGATCGCCATCGACGCCTGCGGCGGCCTCTCGGACCGGACCGAGGCTGCCGCCTAGAGCCGCGCGACGGCGGCCGGCGCCACGATGACCTCCGTCGTCACGCTCGCCGCCGAACTGGCCGGCGACTTCACGACGTCGGTCGGGGCGAAGACCCTTGAGCTCCTCTACGAAGCCGCGGGCAAAAGGGGCATCAGGGATGCCTGATCGCGACCACCTCGATCTCGACGAACCAGGCCGCGTTGGCCAGCGACACGACCTGGAACACCGAGCGGCTCGGCAGGTTCGGTTGCGCGGCGGTGCCGAAGAACTGCGTGTAGCCCTCCATGAATCCGGCGAAGGCCATCTTCCCGCGCTTCGCCGGATCGCCGATCAGGAAGACCTGCATCTTGATCACGTCGCTCATTGCGAGCCCGACGTCGTTCAGCGTGCGCTCGATCGATCGCAACGTGCCTTCCGTGTGCGCCCGGGTATCGGTGCCGTAGACGGACGGCCGGTCCTTACCCGGCGTCGGATCGACGTTGGGCGGGACCTGGCCCGATAGGTAAACCGGCGCGACGTCGCCCCGGACCTCGACGGCGGACGCGATCGGGAACGTCGAGTTGGCGAGCGGGTGACGGATCAGCAGTGGCGCGCCGCAGCCGCAGAGCACGAGGAGCGAAATCAGGGCAAGACGTTTCGAGATCATCGGGGCCCACTCCACCGGGGTGATCACTTCGGTGGTCGCAGCTTCGCGACCTGTTCGGCGCTGACCTCGTCGCCATAGGCATTGCCGAAGTGCGAACGGACATAGGTCACCACGGCGGCGACCTGTGCATCGTCGAGGGTCGACGCGAAAGACGGCATGTTCCTGCGGCTGTTGAGGACGGTGAGCAGCGGATAGCCGGCATTTGGCGACCCGCGCGTTGTCCGCGAGCGACGGGCATGTGGCATCCCTGGCAGATCGATCGATACAAGGCCTCGCCGGTGCGCTCCTCGTAGCGCGCGCCCTTCGAGAAGCCGTGGTGGTCCACTGCGGTTGCCGACCACGTCACGAGTGCCATCCGTGCAGCGATCGCGCTCCTCATGCCACGGCCTTTCGGTGCAGGCGTTCGATGGCATCCAGCGCCGACAGCACGGCGCCTTCCTGACAGGCCGACAGGTTGGACGCGTGCTCGCCGGCCAGGACGATGCGTCCGTCGATCTCGCTGAGGTTGCGGTAGTGCTCGGCGCGCAGGTCGTCGGTCCACGCGCCGTAGCGGGCATGGCTGACACGAGGAAGAAGGCGTCGAATCGCGACGCATCGGAAACGATGGCCGGAATGTGCGGTGGCTTACAGACTGCGTGGGCAAATCACCCGATGGCATCGGACCGACACCGATGGCAGATATGGCTGGTGTCGCCTAATTTCGTCCCCATCGATCGGAGGGGAAAGGGATGCGCATGAAAGATGGACACTATGCGATGCGATTCAGCGCGGACGGGTACCGGGGCAAGGGACGCTTCGACCTGCAGGACAATCGGGGTGAAGGCCGCGACGATCAGGTCAGCATCCAAGGCCATCTGGTCGAGCAGGGAAGCAATCTGACGGCCATCTTCAACGTGCTGATCTCGCCGGCCGTCACGGGCAACTCGCGTCTTCCCGATCACTACTCGCTGACCATGTCGGGCACCTCGAACGGCAACTCATTCATGTTGATCGGCGTCGGTCCGCTGGGTGTCATCGTGGATATCGACTGCACCTGGATCGCAGTCCCTGAAACGAACTGAAGGCTCCCGCTATTCGTTCGCGGGCTGCGGCCCTAGGTCCGGGCGCTGCCACTGCAGCAGTTCGGCGACCCGCACGATCACCCAGTCGGCTTCGAGCGGCGTCACAACGCCCCCGTCGCGCAAGATCGCATGGCAGCGGCGCAGCACCTCGGCTTCGGACAGGTCGTCCTTGAACTGCAGGACGTGACAGGCGTCGCCGGTCTGCGACGCGAGGTCCTCGCAGAGGTCGTAGCGATCCTCGATCGTCTTGCGCGTCTCGATCGGCCGACCGTTGCGCAGATAGATCGCCATGAAGGACTGCGGGATCTCGATCTGGTATTGCTCGTCCATCGGCTTCCGTCGGTTGGGATTGCTTCGCGCCACAGGATAACCAATTGCTTCTCTCGACCCCGCGCGCCTGATGGCGACCTCATCCGGCTTCGTGGTCTGGACCGCCCTGGCCGGCAACCTGTTGGTGGCTATGACGAAGTTCGTGGCCGCCGCCGTCACGGGATCCTCCACCATGTTGGCGGAGGCGATCCATAGCCTGGTCGACACCTTCGACGAGGCCGTGCATGTTGGGCGCCGGCGTGGCGGTCTGGCGGGGCGTGCTGTGCGTCCTCGGTCCCGAGCCTCTCGAACGCGCAGTCGTGGTCTATACCGTGCTGGCCGCATCGGCCGTCTTCGAAGGCGTCTCCTGGGTCGTCTCGCTGCGCGCCTTCCGGGAGGTCTGCCAGTCGACCGGCATCTGGCAGGCGACCCGCGAGAGCAAGGATCCGCCCAAGTTCATGGGGCTGCTCGAGGACACCGCGGCCTTGGTCGGCCTCGCCATCGCGGCGCTCGGCGTCTGGCTTTCGATCACGCTCGGCGACCCGCGTTACGACGGCGCTGCGTCGATCCTGATCGGCCTCGTCCTTGCGTCCGTGGCGATCGTGCTGGCCCGCGAGACCAAGGGACTGCTGATCGGCGACCGGGCCGATCCCGAGCTGACCGCGGGCGTGCGCGACGAAGCGTGATCGTTCAGCCCACCATGATCCTGACGGCGCGCAGCAGCGCGACGGCCTCGATCTCGCCCACCACCTGCGCGTACTTGGCCTGCAGGTCGAAGAGGTTCGCTTCGTGGGGACGCGCGTCGCGATCGTCGCAGGCTTCGCGCACGACATACGGCACGAAGCCGCTCTGCAGCGCGTCGAACATGGTCGCGCGCACGCAGCCCGAGGTCGAGAAGCCGGCGATCAACAGCGTGTCGATACCCCTCGCGGTCAGCGTCGCCACGAGCGAGCTGCCGAAGAAGGCCGACGCGTATTGCTTGATGACCACGACCTTGTCCTCGCGCGGCTGCAGCGAGGGCGGGAAGTCGCCGAGCGAAGACCCCGGCAGGAAGCTCTGCAAGGCCGTCACCTTGCGGAAAAACAGGCCGCCGTCGCGTCCGTTCGCGCCGTAGCGGACACCGGTGAAGATCACCGGGATGCCGAGCTCGCACGCGACCGCAATCAGCCAGCCATTGCGGCGGATAGAGCGGACTCAACGCATCGAGATAGGCCTGCACGACGTCGACGATCAGCAACGCGGGCCTGCGCCCAAAGGCGAGATGCCCACCCGAAAGCCCGCGCGCTCGTAGTCGGACTCGATGGAGAGCTGGGAGATGGGACTGCTCACGGGGACCTTGACAGGTCGATGGGCTCGCCAAGTTCCACCCCACGAGGTGGGCCATCAATCGCGATCGGGAACCTGTCCGCAAGCCGGAGACCATCCGCCTTACGGATAGTCGTGCAGGCGCGCTTGGGCGTTGAGGCGCCCGGGCCTAGGGTGCCGGACTCTCTCGCCTTCCATCGACCCGGGCCCGCCGTGAATCGCACGCTCTACCGAAAACTATGGGACTCGCATGTCGTGCGCGAGACCGGCGACGGCGACGTGCTGATCTACATCGACCGCCAGATGCTGCACGAGATCAGCAGCCCGCAAGGCTTCGAGGGCCTGCGCGAGCGCGGCCTGCGCGTGGGGACTTGATGAACCTTCGAAGATCGGTCCGTTTGCAGCTCGACGATGGCAACGACAGCCTGATCGCCTTCGAGGTTCCCGAGACCGTCCGCAGCGCGTTGCCGGAAGGCACCGACGAGATCGCGCAGATCCTGCGCGACGACGGCGCCGCCATCACCGCTTTCGAACAACGTTACTGGCAGGCGATGCCGTGGCTGCACGATCAACCCCTCTGAAAAACGAGACCTCGATAGCCAATCCGACCCTCAAACAGCAACGCGCCAGCGGCACGTTCTTCGTCGTGCCCGGCGTGCAGGACATGATCGCCACCACGATGACGAACAAGGTCGGCTTCCCGATCGTCTACGGCAGCGGCTACTGGCTGACGGTCTCGAGTCTCGGCCTGCCCGACGCCAGCATGGCGAGCTTCTCCCAGATGCTCGACCGCATGGCGACGCTGGTGAAGAGCAGCGACGCGGCCGTCATCGCCGACGGCGATACCGGCTATGGCGGCCTGCTCAACGTGCATCACACGGTGCGTGGCTACGAGGCCGCCGGCGTCACAGCCATCCAGTCGAGGACCCGGAGTTGCCGAAGAAGTGCGGCCACACACCGTACAAGCGCTGCATCCCGACCGAGGACATGGTCGAGAAGATCCAAGTCGCGTGCGAGGCCCGCGACGACGAGAACTTCCTGGTTATCGCCCGCACCGACGCGCGCGCAGGTGAAGGCGTCGCGACCGCGTTGAAGAGGCTCGAGGCCTACGACGCGGCGGGCGCCGACATCCTGTTCTTCGAGGCGCCGCAGTCCGAGGACGAGATGCGCCAGGCCTGTGCGGCCTTCGACAAGCCGATGATGGCCAACATGGCCGATGGCGGAATCACACCCGTCCTGCGCGCGGCCCGACTCGCCGAGATCGGCTACGCGTTCGCGATCTATCCGTCGATGACGAGCCTGGTGGCGGCGTCCGCGATGGAAGCCGCGCTGCTGAAGCTGAAGAACGAGGGCCTCAGCCAGTCGTCCGGGATCCCGATGTTCGACTTCATGGAATTCTGCCGGCTGATCGGCTTCCAGGACGTGTGGGACTTCGAGAAGCGGGGGGCTCGGCAGGCTTAGCGATCGGCACGATCAGGGCGAAGGCCGAGTCGCGCAATCCGAACCAGGGGGTCGTCAGGCCGAAGCGCTGGGCTGCTCACAGTCGATCTTCCATAGCGTGCCGGAGCGATCCACGAGGACACCGAACCCGGGTGACCAGAACGTTGTGGCGAACGGCAAGCGGACTTGCCCTTCTTCGGCAAGAGCCGCAAAGATTTCCTGGCCTTTGTCAGCCCCCTCGACGGTGAACGCGACGAAGAACCCCCGAGGCTTCTGATAGTCGTTTGGAATCAGATCCACACCCCTGAGTTCACACTCCCCGAACAGCAGCCCGGCATGCAGGATGCGCCCATGCCACTGCCCCTCGACTTGAGACGCCATGGGCGACTCGCCGTAGGTCAGCAGCGTCGTCATCGTGCCGCCAAGAATGCGCTGGTAGGTTTGAAACGCCGCTCGGCATTGCCCGTCGAAGGTGAGGTAGGGACTGGCCCGCATGATGGGAAACTCCCGAATGGATGGATTCGAACGTCGTCGAATCTATGCCGCCATAGAACCGACCGGCGGCCATTCACCAGGAACTGCTCCATGGTCGTTCGAATTCCGTCACGCGCAGCGCTGCTCGCCGGCCTGGCGCTGATCGCCCCGCTGGCTCACGCCGACGATCGCGCCGACCTCGCCCGCAGTACCTGCGCCGTCCTCGACCAGGCCGTGAGCACGCAGCCAGGCGGCCCCTTGCTGCTGGCCAGCTATCAGCCCTGGCAGGCCAAGCCGCCCGACATCGAGGCACTGCGCAACGTGGCGTTTACCTACGACAACGCGCTGGCCAGCATCGCGCTGTTCGCTTGCGGCAAACCGCAGTCGGCACGGCGCATCGCCGACGCGCTGGTGCTGGCCGCCTCGAGCGACCCGGAGTATCACGATGGACGGGTTCGCAATGCCTATGCGGCCGGGCTGTCGAAGGACGGCGCGATGGTGTTGCCGGGTTACTGGAGCGCCGAGCGCAAGGCCTGGAACCAGGACCCCTACCAGGTCAGCTTCGCCACCGGCAACATGGCGTGGGTCGCGCTCGCATTGCTCGAGGCCTACCGGCAAAGCCACTCCGCGACCTACCTCGCCGCGGCAAGACGGGTCCTCGACTGGACCGGGAAGAACACGCTCGACAGCAAGGCACCGGCGGGATTCGTCGGGGGCTACTTCGCCAACCCGGCCGGCCTCGTTCGACAGGACTGGAAGTCCACCGAACAGAACGTGGACCTGGCCGCAGCGTGGACCGCGCTCGATCGTCTGGTGCCGGGCGCCGATGCCAGGGCTCAGGCCGCGATTGCCGGCGCGTTCGTGACCAGTCAATGGGATGGGAAGGAAGGCCGCTTCTTCATCGGCACGGGCCCCGACGGCCAGACCTCGGACCACGACCATTCGGGACTCGACGCGCAAATCTGGCCGCTGATCGCGATGCCAAGGCCGTCTGCCGACTGGATGCGCGTGCTGCCGTTCGTCGACACGGCCCATGGCGTGGCCGGTGGCTACGGGTTCAATCGCGGCCCGGACGGGCTGTGGACCGAAGGCACCGCACAAGTCGCGTCCGTCTTCGTGCTGCGCGGGTCACCCAAGCGAGCAACGCCGCTGTGGCCGTTGCTCAAGAAGCAGCAGACCGAGCAAGGCTGGTTGTTCGCCACGCCGCAGCCTCGCATCAACACCGGGCTGGCCATCGGACCGGCGTCGGTCACGAACGACTTTTTCTACTACCACCTGCCGCATCTCGGCGCGACCGCGTGGGCGGCGATCGCGGCGAAGGGTGTCAATCCGTTCGCGGGGCCTTAGGGTCGCTCCGGATCTTCACGACGGCGCTCTCGATGCGTGTCCGCGGAAAGGTCGGTCGTGGCTTGCCTGGTGGGGCGGGAGGCCTGCACCGTGGATGTCTGAACGGCGTGAACGCGCAATAGCTCGACCGCTTCACCGCGCACGGTCGCGCTGGCTTTCCCGCGAAGACGCCGTTGAACCACAGGCATCCGCGCTGCCCGTCGAACAGCCGATCAGGAATACGACGACGTAAGAACCAGGCAACGTGATCGGCCACCGTCTACCGATTATCGTGCCGTCCACCGAGCCGATCGGGTAGGCGCCGACCGACTCGGGGAGTAAATCGATGCGCCCTCGCCGGCTGCAGACCTCAGGTCTGTTCGGCGCTGACGGCGTCTTCCATCAACCAGCCCTGATCCCACGCCTCGACCTTCACCTGCCAGTCGCGGACCGACTCACCGGTCTGGGCGGGCATCAACGCGTGTTGATAGAACGGGTTCCTGAACGATCCGATGCCTGCGGCCCGCGCGGCGCTGTCCGCGCGTTGCGGCTTCTCGCTCAGGTTGGCCTGACGGAGCGCGCTCAGCCGGAGGTCGTCTTTCTGACGATCCTCGAAGCGCGCGAAGCGCTTGCCCTGGTTGATGCGGTGGTCGGCGGCCACGGGCAGGCCCATCGCATCGAGCGGCCGCGAGGGGCCATGGCGCACCAGGCCACCGGCCGTCCCGAAGGCCGCGAACCACTCCGGCATGGCTTGCGGCGATTGATGGAGTTCGTCGAGGAGGCTTGCATCGAAGTTGAGCGAGTCGCGCACGGTGCGCTGCTGCTCCTTGTCGCGATGGGCCAGCTGCATGTGCCAGCCCCCGAACAACCGGAAGGTCCGCGAGCCGTCGAACACGACTTCGATCTCGGTATGTCGCGTATCGGCCCGGATACGATCCCAGGTCAGCCGAAGATGCCGGCTCGGACCCTCGATCCACTGATTGTGCGGCCTTGCATGCGCATCTTGATCCGCTAGAGATCTCATATCGTATCGTCCTCAATGTCGCGATATAAAGTTCGGATTTGATGTGTATGAAAGCCAGATTCACACGCGATGTCCTGCTCGTTCATCCCGCAGATCACTTCGACTCCCAGACCCGGCGCGGCCTTCGAACGCCGGACGCCGTGACCTCAGACCGGCACCAAGACTCCAATCCTGCAAAAATCCCGCCGATACCTTTCACAGGGCGACAATGAAGCTTTCCATCGAACAGACCATGCCACCGTTGCACGTCAACGCCGACTTCGAGCAGCGTGCAGTCATGCATCAAGCTGACAACTGTTGGCAGCCTTCGCCATTGCCAGGCGTCGAGCGCTGGATGCTCGACCGTGTGGGCGGGGAGGTTGCGCGGGCGACCAGCCTGGTCCGCTACGCGCCGGGGTCGCGTTTCGAGCGTCACGTGCACGGCGGGGGCGAAGAGATCCTGGTGCTCGACGGCGTGTTCAGTGACGACGACGGCGATCACCCCGCCGGCACCTACCTGCGCAACCCGCCGGGCAGCGCCCACGCACCGCGCTCGCGGGAGGGTTGCCTGCTGTTCGTCAAGCTACGCCAGTTCGCGGCGGATGATCTTCAGCCGTTGCGAATCGCTACGCGGACCGAACCGTGGCGGCAGGGCCTCGTGCCTGGCCTCTCGGTGATGCCGCTGCACGAGCACGACGGCATCTCCACCGCGCTGGTGCGCTGGGCGCCCGCTACCCGCTTCCAGGCTCACACGCACGCCGGCGGCGAGGAGATCCTGGTCCTCGACGGTGTCTTCCGCGATGAGTTCGGCGTCTATCCCGCGGGCAGCTGGCTGCGCAGCCCGCGCTGGAGTCGGCACGCCCCGTTCACCGGGCCCGAAGGCGCGCTGATCTACGTCAAGGTCGGGCACCTGGGCGCCGACTTGATCGGCAGCTGAGCGTCGGCCAGCGCGGGGTTGGCGTTGCGTGTGGCGTGCCGGTGCATCCATCGCGCGGTGGAGGTAAGGCACGTGTCGCGAGCCCCCGGCTTGCGGGCGCGGTCGCACTCGCGGTCGCCAAGAAGACGCTAGTTGTCGCTTCCAGCTCTGTCTGCGATAACGTAGGTCCGCGCGCAAGCGTGCAATGGACCAGTCGAGCTGAGCGGGATCACGTCGAACGGCGGGATCTGTTGCAAGGCGCTATCGGTCCCTTCCGCATGCTGTGAAGGTCTTGGCTTGTGCGTACACCCACCGTGGTCGTTCGACGGGCAACGCAATCGATCGCCGGATGCCGGGTGCAACGGTACACGGCCCCCTGTTTGTCGCCATTCACTACTGAATGATGCAAGGACGGCCGAACTGCGCGTACCTCACGTCGCTTTGCATGCCTCCGCCGGTCGCTGCATTGACGCCGTAGCCGAATGCATCGAACAAGCCATTGGCTCCGTTCTGGCGGATCGTCAGATAGTCGCCGTAGCGGTTCACGCCGAAGTTGCTGTTGGTCGTCGCGAACACGACGAAGTCGCCCCAGATGCCGACCGCGTGGTTCTCGTAGTTCCCGTTGCCGCCGTATGCGAGCGACAGTCCGACTTCGCCGGTGCAGACGTTGGTCGCGAGTGCCGGATATGCGAAGGCGAAGCTGTTGTTCCAGACCTGGACCTGTTGCGTCTTCTGGAAGTTGTTGCCGCGGTCGAGGGTGACGATCTGCACGTGCGGCTGCTGGAAGCTGTTGTTCGTGCCGGCATTCCAGGCGAACCAGAGCTGATTCGACGAGCGGGTGGCGCCGATCACGGAACTGCCGGGGAATCCAAACTTCAGCCAGTCCTGGTTATCGGGCGTGATCGAGGTCAACGTGTTGTTCGGCCAGCTCGAGATCCCGATGTCGCGCCAGAAGTAGCGGTTGGCCCCGTCGGCGAGCGAGAACACACGAAGGGAACCGTTGCCGTTGTGCCCCGCCCAGAAGATCTCGTCTCCGGTGTCCTGGGTGAGGTGGCTACCCCAGGCGAGGTTGCTGTCGGACGGCGTGGTGAAGTCAAAGAAGATGGTGCCGCCCGCCGCGAGCTGGCTGAGCGGGATGCGAACGACTTCGAAGCCGCTGTTGCATCCGGCCGGGCATGCCGGGAAGCCGACATCCCAGCTGAGGAAGAGGTTGCTGGTGCCGACCGAGACATCCGGGTAGTCGAAGCCGGTGCCCGCCGGTTGACCGAAGGTGCCCGCAGTGAGGTTCCAGTAGGTCCACGCGGTGCCGCCGCTGTTGCGGATCTGCGCGGGACTGGCCGACGCGATGCGCACCCCGTTTCCCTGAAGGAGCCAGATGAAGCGGTCGATGCTCGGAACGTACTGCACGACCTGGTCGCAGCAGAAGCCGACCGCATCGGCAGGGAAGATGGTCGTCGGATTGATCGTCGTGAAGGTGCTGCCGCCATCGGTCGAATAGGCGGCCGTCCAGTTGGCAGTCACGAACAGCACGCCGCCACCGCTCGCTCCGCTGGGCTCGGCACACGAGGCCGGCGCCACGCCGGGATTGCAGTTGGTTCCGGCGGTCGTCAATCCGGTGCTCGCGTTCGTGTTGAAGACGATCTGGCCTTGTGGACGGATCGCCGCGGTCCCGATCGAGCGGCCGGGTAGCGTGACGCCGGTGCCGACCGGCGACTTCACGCCGGGGACCAGGGGTCCGGCAGGAATCGGTGGCCGGGGGACATTCACCTCGTCGCCGAAGTCCGGCGGCCGGGGTGGATAGGGCGCGCCGCTGACGGCGGTGCTGCCCGCGGTTCCGGTGCGCACCGTACCGAATCCCGGGCTGGCCGCCGGTGGCGTGATGAAGCGGTTGACCGTGAAGCCCGCCAGCACGCCGCCGACGAGGTACGTGCCGCGCACGGTCAGCAAATAGGAAGTACCTGGCAGCAGCGCGCCGGCATTGAAGTCAGCTTGGAAGACATTGCTCGTTCCCGGTCCCATCCCGCCGAGCGAGACAGGAAAGGTCGTTGGGGCCACCAGGCTCGCCGAGCGCAGCGACGCGCTGGTGACCTTGACGTCGCTGGCGACGACGCTGCCGCTATTGGTGATCGGCACGGCGACCATCAAGGACGAACCCGACGTGCCAATGCCGGGCGGGTTGGTCGTGAAGTGGACAGCGGAGACTTGTGCCAGCCCCGTCTGGGCACCGAGTACCAGGCCCAGCGCGATGGCGGTTCGGACCACCCCACGTCTGCGGCGCCGGACCAGCAACATGGCACTCAGCGCGAGGGCCGCCAGCACCAGCCAATCGGGTTCGGGAATCACCCGCACCGTCACGCGGACCCCATCGGAGACATCCTCGTTGGTCTGCAGGAAAACGTTGGCCGGATAAAGTCCGGGCATCGCGGTCGCGGACAATGTGAACGCGAACAGGTCGACGAGCGGCGACGTCGAACCGTCGGCGATCGAGAAGAGCGTCAGCCCAAGCAACTGATCCAGGGTCGCGTTCAGTGGATCGAAGCCCGCGAAGTCCAGAAAGAGGTCGATGGAAGCGAGCGTCATTCCGGTGTTGTTGGTGATCCTGCCCGCGAAGGTGACCACCGAGCCCGCCGTTGCGATGCGATCCGGATTGGCGACGGTCAGGTCGACCGGCGCGGCCTGCAGGCCGTTCGTGCCCAGCATGAGGGCCGCGAACAGCAGCCCAGTAGCGGTTCGAACTAGGGTCCTCGTCGCAAGACGCCAGTGGGCGTCAGGAAGATGATTCGGACGCGTTACAACGACCGTCAGCCAGTTCCTGTGCATGGAAGCCTCCCAATCGACACGGATTGCTATTCGTCTTCCGGAGGACGTCCGGAGAAGCAGGCTGACGTAGCATGGCAATCCGCGCCAGCGCAATTGCCGGAGTGCTCGTGTCGATCGGCTGATCGCGATTGCCAGGCGATACATCGCGTTGCGATCAAGGCACCAGTGCTGACTGCCACCCCGTCGGACGAGCACGGGCGAAGGGCGCGTCACGAAGGCGAGGCGCCCTTCGCGTTACGCGAACCGCCTGATGCCGGCACGGGAGCCGCCAGGTACCGGACATTGACCTGCTCCCCGCCTGCCGTACCAGCCTAATGGAAGTGAAGTCCGTCACGCTGGAGAATGACGGGGATGAAGACGAGCAGATTCAGCGAAGAACAGATCATCGGTTTCTTGAAGCAGGCCGAGGCGGGCATGCAGATCAAGGAGCTGTGCCGCAAGGGCGGCTTCAGCGACGCGACGTTCTACAAGTGGCGCTCGAAGTACGGCGGCATGGAGGTACCTGACGCCAGGCGGCTGCGTGAGCTCGAGAGCGAGAACGCCAAGCTCAAACGGTTGCTGGCCGAGGCGCACCTCGATATGCATGCGCTAAAAAGCGTCTTCAATGTAAAAAAATAGCCCCACAGGTCAAGCGTGCGGCGATCGAGCAGATGGTCGAGGAATTCCATCTCTCCGAACGTCGTGCCTGCCGGCTTGTGGGGCTATCCCGAGACAGCTATCGCCATCCGCCCGAGGTGGCGCCGATGAATCAGATCCTGAGCGGCAAGATCGTCGAGATTGCGCATGCGCGTCGACGCTTCGGCTATCGACGCATCCACGATCTGCTGCGGCCGGA
>JANXTA010000140.1 GCA_025356395.1 Betaproteobacteria bacterium | reverse complement strand
CGTGTCGATCAGCAAGTCCGCGGCGCGACGGCCGCTGATCACTGCGGCCTCCAGGGTCGCCGGGTAGTGGGTCAGGGGATCCGCATCGCTGACGTAGTCGCCGGCCAGCACGAGGCGTGGATGCGGCGTCGCGACATCCGGCCGCACCAGCGACGGCGTGCAGGCGAAAGTCGCGCGCTTCTCCGTGATGATCCGCGAGTCGAGTGGCTGGCTCGGCATCCCGCATTGCGTCGCTAGCTGCCTGGTGACGGCGACGACTAGCGCGTCGTTCTCGAGTTCGCGATGCGTACCCTCGGCACTGATGACGACGGCCACCAGGCCCATGCCGCCAGACGGATCGTGCAGGCGCGCAAGGTCGTCGAGTCGCTCCGAGCGATCGAAGGCCCACTGCCCGAAGTGATCGACGTGCGGCGCCGACTCGAGAGCCATCATGCGACTCGGCCAGCGCGGCGGTTCCCGATACAGCAGGTAGACGGTGACGATGGGCTGGTAGTGCAGGGACTCGCAGGCGTCGACCAGCGCCCGATAGCGCCCGTCGCGCAACGCCATCGGCGCGATCAGTCGTGCGGCTTCGCCGGGCGGCGTCGCGATCACCGCGGCGTCGAAACGGCGCGGCGCGTCGATGTCGGTCGCGGTGCCGCTCGCGATCGAGACCGACGTGTCTTCGACCAGCAGGTTCTGGATGCGCGTTCCGGTGCGGACCTCGGATGCTGCGGTCGTCCGCCGCGCGAGGAAACGCGCCGTCGCATCGGGCAGCAGGCCGCCCAGGTCGACCCTCGGCAGCAGCAGGTCGGAGTCCCGCGCGCCTGCGCCGAGACTGTCTCGCAGCACATTGAGGAACACCTGGGCCGATGCGGTCGCGACCGGCGTATTGAGCGCTGCGATGCAGAGCGGCTCCCAAACCTTGTGTACGAGCAGGATCGGCTGTTGCCAGGCCTTGAAGAGTGCTGCGACGGTGCAGTCTTCATCGAGCGTCCACTGCAGCTTCTTGGCACGCAGCATGAACGTGGCGATGCTCCAGCGTTCGTCGATACCGATCCCTCTGGCGGTCAGGATCATCGCCAGCAGATGCCACGGCGCTCGCTGCATCGACGCCTTCAGTCGAAGGCCGCCCGCGCTGACCAGATGCAGCGGCGTGCGCTCGAACGCTTTTGGCACGTCGACGCCGAGCTTGCGCAGCAGAGTCAGCGTCTCGCGATAGGCCCCGATCAGGATGTGCTGCCCGTTGTCGAGCGCGATCTCGCGGCCGTCGCCGGTCTTCCAGGGCACACGTCGCGCCCGCCCGCCGAGCGTCTTCGACGCCTCGAACAACGTGCAGGCGCACCCGGCTTCGGAGAGGCGCGCCGCGGCGGCCAGTCCGGCCCAGCCGCCACCGATCACCGCCACCGTCGAGGGAGCCGTTGCAGGAGTCGAATTCGCCATCGTGTTCAGCGCTTCGCGCCGACCCAGGTGCGCCACGCGATCCATAGCTTGCGGATGGGCGTCAACGCGATGCGCTGGTTCAGCACCGCGAAGTCGGCGCGCTCGATCTCGTCGAGCAGCACGCGATAGATTGCGCCCATGATCAGCCCGGTGCGTTGAACGCGCCGATCGACCGGCGGCAGCAGTGCGAGCGCTTCCGCGTAGATCGTCTTGGCCCGTTCGGCCTGGAAGCGCATCAGCTCGACGAAAGCGGGGCTGCTGCGTCCGTTGAGGAGGTCGGCAGCGGGCACGTTGAAGCGCTTCAGCTCGTCGGCCGGCAGGTAGATGCGATTGATCCGCGCGTCCTCGCCGACGTCGCGGATGATGTTGATCAGCTGAACCGCGAGGCCCATCTTTTCTGCGTATATCCCCGACTGCGGATCGACGGCGCCGAAGATGTTCGACGACAGAAGACCGACGACGCCCGCGACGTGATGGCAGTAGTGCGCGAGGCCCGCGAAGTCGAGATAACGCGATTGATGAAGATCCATCTCCATGCCCGCGATGATCTCGAGCAGCCGGTTCTTCGTGATCGCGTAAGGCTCGACATGCGGCGCCAGCGCGAGCGTCACCGGGTGGGTCGGCTGGCCTTCGTATAGCCGGTCGATCTCTTCGCGCCACCAGTCCAGAGTGCGGGCCGCGATCGACGGGTCGCTCGCCTCGTCGACCACGTCGTCGACCTCGCGACAGAACGCGTAGAGCGCCGTGATGGCCGCGCGTCTCGGTGGCGGCAGGAAGAGAAAGGCGTAGTAGAAGCTCGAGCCGCTCTTCGCGGCCTTCTCCTGACAGTAGGCTTCAGGCGTCATCGCTCGATTGTAGAGGCGTGTTCGTCGGGGTCGTGGCAAGGCCGCGGGTGGAGATGCGGCGCGCGGTCAGTGCGCGCCAGACGATCAGCGCGCCGTCGCTGCGCGTGAGCTGCGGCCTGTGATTGAAGACGTCGTAGTCGACGCCTTCGATCTTCTCGAGGATGCGAAGGCCGCCCTGTACGATCGTGCGCAGTTCGAGGCCGATGCGACCCGGCAGCGCGTAAGCGAGCGGTGCGCCGTCGAGCATCATCGTCCGGGTGCGATCGACGGTATGGCGCATCAACGCCGTCCAGGTCAACGCGCCGACCAGCGAGGGCAGATCGTTCATCACCGATGCCTGATCGATCCCGAATCGGTCGAGCTCCGCGAGCGGCAGATAGATGCGGTCATTTCGGCGATCGACGGCGACGTCCTGCCAGAAGTTGATCCATTGCAGCGCGGTGCAGATCCGGTCCGACCACAGTCGATGGATCTCCGTATCTGCTCCATACAGGATCAGCATCAAACGGCCCACGGGGTTGGCGGACCGGCGGCAGTAGTCGATCAGTTGCGCATCGTCTTCGTAGCGGGTGACGAGGCAGTCCTGCGAGAAGGCGGAAAGGAGGTCCCTGAACAGATCGATCGGCAATGCGTGCTCGTGGATCTCGACAGCCAGTGCCTCGAACATCGCGCCCGACGGCGTCGGCAAGGGAGCCTTGTTCGCGGCGATGCGCAGCAGCTGGGCGTCGAAGGCGGCCAGCGCCTCGCGACGTTCGGTCGCGGTTGCGTCGCCTTCGTCGGCCAGGTCGTCGGCCTGCCGCGCGAAGCGATAGATCGCTTCGACCGGCTTGCGCAGCCGCTTCGGCATCAGCAGCGATGCGACGGGGAAATTCTCGTAGTGATCGACCGGCATGGAGTCGGAAAGGGCGCTGGCGCAATGGAAGCGAGGCAGTATATGAGCGATCGCGTCGACTGCTGGTGGCGGTCGAACGCGTTCTCGCGGCATGCGCGTGGGCGCACGGAACCGTCACGTATAATTCGGCGCCGAGCCGCATCGGGTCCGCCAAGTAGAGTGGTCGCCAGGACGATTTGCACGACGACTCGACAGGCCGCGGCGGCATCACCGCGAGGGTGGCGAAATTGGTAGACGCACCAGGTTTAGGTCCTGACGCCAGCAATGGTGTAGGGGTTCGAGTCCCCTCCCTCGCACCAGTTTCTCGCAGTGGTCGCATTGGCAGTCGCATCGAGCGCCTCATGCGCGGCTCGGGCATGTCTCGACGCAGCACCATCACTCTGAACACGGAATCGACATGCAAGTAGAAAACCTCGGAAAGCTGGAACGCCGTCTTCACATCTCCGTCTCCGTCGACGAGATCGAAAAGGAAGTCGACACGCGTCTCAAGCGCCTGTCGCGCACCGTGAAGATGGCCGGGTTCAGGCCGGGCAAGGTGCCGATGAAGATCGTCTCCCAGCAGTACGGTTATCAAGTGCACAACGAAGTCCTCAACGAGAAGATCGGCGGCGCCTTCAACAAGGCCGTCGAAGACAATCAGCTTCGCGTGGCCGGTTCGCCGAACATCACCGCGAGCCAGCAAGGCGAAGGCGAGCCCCGCACGGCCGTTTCGTTCGATGCGACCTTCGAGGTCTATCCCGAAGTGAAGCTGAATCCGCTCGACGGCGCCGAAATCACGCGCGCCACAACCGACGTGGACGAGGCTGCGGTCGACAAGACAATCGAGATTCTCCGACTGCAGCGTGGACACTTTCACTCGAAGGCCGGCCACGGTGACGATCACGGCCACGCTGCACCGTCCGATACGCCGACCAGTGCGCAGGCGGGCGACCGCGTGACCGTCGACTTCGTCGGCTCCATCGACGGCGAGCCCTTTGACGGCGGATCCGGCAACGACTTCCCGCTCGTGTTGGGCGAAGGTCGCATGCTGCCCGAGTTCGAAGCTGCCGCAACCGGCTTGTCGACCGGTGAATCGAAGACCTTCGACCTAAAGTTTCCCGACGACTATCACGGTGTGTCGGTTGCCGGAAAGACGGCGCAGTTCACGCTGATCGTGAAGGACGTCGAATGGATGCACGTGCCTGCGATCGACGCCGACTTCGCGCGCTCGCTCGGCGTCGCGGATGGCGACCTCGACCGCATGCGCGTCGAGGTCCGCAGCAACCTCGAACGCGAAGTACGCAAGCGCCTCCAGACTCGCACCAAGGACAGCGTGATGAACGCGTTGCTGGCTTCGTCCGAGATGGACGTGCCGAAGGCCCTGATCGATGCCGAGAACGGACGTCTGATGGAAAACGCGGCGGAAGAGATGCGCCGCAGGGGCATGAGCGCGGACAGCATGCCGCTCACGCCGGATATCTTCGCCCCGCAGGCCGAGCGCCGCGTGCGACTGGGGCTGGTGCTCGCCGAGCTGGTCAAGCACCAAGGCCTGCAGCCCACGCCCGAGCAGGTCAAGGCGCATGTCGAAGACTTGGCGCAAAGCTACGAGAAGCCGGCCGAAGTGGTTCGCTGGTATTTCGCCGACCGTTCGCGGCTCGGTGACGCCGAAGCTCTTGTGCTCGAGGAAAATGTCGTCAACTTCGTGCTTGGCAAGGCGAAGGTCAGCGACGTCGACGTCGCTTTCGACGACCTGATGGGCAATGCATAAGAGCCCTTACGGCGCCAGGTAACGTTCCGTTTCCATCCATTCAGCAAGGACAGCGATTTATGAGCAGCCACTACGCATTCAACGCGACCGAGCCCGTCGGCCTCGGGATGGTCCCGATGGTCATCGAGCAGTCGGGACGTGGCGAACGTGCCTACGACATCTACTCGCGGCTGCTGAAGGAACGGATCATCTTTCTGGTCGGTCCGGTCAACGACATGACGGCCAACCTGGTGGTCGCGCAGCTACTGTTCCTGGAATCCGAGAACCCTGACAAGGACATCTCGCTGTACATCAATTCGCCCGGCGGCTCGATCTACGCGGGGCTTGCGATCTTCGACACGATGCAGTTCATCAAGCCCGACGTCTCGACGCTGTGCACGGGCATGGCGGCAAGCATGGGCTCGTTCCTGCTGATGGCCGGCACCAAGGGCAAGCGCTTCTCGCTGCCCAACTCGCGTATCATGATTCACCAGCCGTCCGGCGGTTCGCAGGGCCAGGCGACAGACATCGAGATCCAGGCCAAGGAAATCCTTTACCTGCGCGACCGGCTCAACCATATCTATTCGGAACGCACCGGTCAGCCCGTCGAGCGCATCGCCCGCGACACCGACCGTGACACCTTCATGTCGCCCGATCAGGCCAAAGAGTACGGGCTCATCGACGAGGTGCTGACGACCCGAGTGACGGAGACCTGAAACAGGTCTTTGTTGCGTCAGGCGCACGCCTGCGGCGCATGGCGCCCGGGCCGGGCGGCCGAGTTGGAAAAGCACGGTATAGTGATTTAGACTTCAACGGGTAGCGGGGCATAGGCAGCATGACGGAGAAAAAGGGTTCCAGCGGCGAAAAGCTTTTGTACTGCTCCTTCTGCGGCAAGAGCCAGCACGAGGTCAAAAAGCTCATCGCGGGCCCGTCGGTGTTCATCTGCGATGAGTGCATCGATCTGTGTAACGACATCATCCGCGACGAGGCCGCACAGGCCGATCCGTCCGGAACGATCATGCGGACCGACCTGCCGACTCCTCAAGAGATCGGCGACATCCTTGACCAGTACGTAATTGGTCAGGAAACCGCGAAGCGCATTCTTGCGGTCGCCGTTTACAACCATTACAAGCGCCTCAAGCACATGTCCAAGAAGGACGATGTGGAATTGGCGAAGAGCAATATTCTGCTGGTGGGCCCGACGGGCTCCGGCAAGACGCTGCTCGCACAGACTCTTGCCAGACTCCTCAATGTCCCTTTCGTGATCGCCGATGCCACGACGCTGACCGAGGCCGGCTACGTCGGCGAGGATGTCGAGAACATCATCCAGAAGTTGCTGCAGAACTGTAATTACGAAGTCGAGAAGGCACAGAAGGGCATCGTCTACATCGACGAGATCGATAAGATCTCGCGCAAGTCGGACAACCCGTCGATCACTCGCGACGTCAGTGGCGAGGGGGTGCAGCAGGCGCTGCTGAAGCTCGTCGAGGGCACGCTGGCGTCGGTGCCGCCGCAAGGCGGTCGCAAGCACCCGAATCAGGACTTCGTCCAGATCGACACGACCAACATCCTGTTCATCTGCGGCGGTGCGTTCGACGGTCTCGAGAAGGTCATCCGCAATCGCTCGGAACGCAGCGGTATCGGCTTCGGTGCCGAGGTGAAGAGCCAGTCCGATCGCTCGGTCGGCGATGTGTTGCGCGAGGTTGAGCCCGAAGACTTGATCAAGTTCGGTCTCATCCCCGAACTCGTCGGTCGCCTGCCGGTGGTCGCCACTCTCAACGAGTTGAACGAAGAAGCGCTGATTGAGATCCTGGTCGAGCCGAAGAACGCGCTGGTCAAGCAGTACCAGAAGTTGCTGGCCATGGAAGGCGTGGAGCTTGAGATTCGTCCTGCCGCTCTGCAGGCGATCGCGAAGAAGGCGCTCAAGCGCAAAACGGGCGCACGGGGTCTTCGCTCGATGCTCGAACATGCGTTGCTCGACGTCATGTTCGAGTTGCCCAGCTCGAAGGGCGTGGTCCGTGTCGTGCTCGACGAGAACCAGATCAACGGTGGCGTGAAGCCATTGCTGATTTACGGAGAGCAACCGAAGGTTGCCGGCTTGAGCTGATCGCTCCCGCTATTTCGAGGATCGCTGTAAAGTTTGTTGCGGATGCGTCGACTCTGAGGATACGGCGGTCGACGCGGTTCAGCCGGGGAGTGCCGCCAATCGAGCGGTACCGATAGCGTCGGCTTCAATCGAAAAGCCGGTCATGCCCGGGTTCATGGAACCTCATGCGTGAGCGGCTTTTTGCTTGCAGCTTCCGGTCGCGCAGCAATACGAAGCACGTCGGGTACCACGCACTGCGACGCGCCCTTGCAACCGGCAGGCTTGTCATTACTTACGACGGGTTCGTATTGAAAGGAACAACATGGCCTTGAGCACAACTCTGTCCGACGAGCGCATCCAGCTTCCGCTGCTGCCTCTTCGCGACGTCGTCATTTTTCCGCACATGGTGATCCCGCTGTTCGTGGGTCGCCCGAAGTCGATCAAGGCTCTTGAGACGGCGATGGAAGCGGGCAAGAGCATCATGCTCGTCGCCCAGAAGACCGCCTCGAAGGACGAGCCTTCTCCGGAAGACATCTACGAGATCGGCTGCGTCTCCAACATCCTGCAGATGCTGAAGCTGCCCGACGGCACCGTGAAGGTTCTCGTCGAAGGCGCTCAACGTGCGCGCATCCACAAGATCGAAGAGCTCGACACGCACTTCGTGTGCGATCTCACGCCGGTCGCGCCGGATGAAGAGGCCAACGCTGAACTCGAGGCGATGCGCCGCGCGATCGTCCAGCAGTTCGATCAGTATGTGAAGCTCAACAAGAAGATCCCGCCCGAGATCCTGACGTCACTGTCGGGCATCGACGACTCGGGTCGCCTCGCCGACACGATCGCCGCGCATTTGCCGCTCAAGCTCGAGCAGAAGCAGGCCGTGCTCGAGATGTTTAAGGTCTCCGAGCGCCTCGAGCACCTGCTCACGCAGCTCGAAACCGAGCTCGACATCCTGCAGGTCGAGAAGCGCATCCGTGGCCGCGTCAAGCGTCAGATGGAGAAGAGCCAGCGCGAGTACTACCTGAACGAGCAGGTCAAGGCGATCCAGAAGGAACTCGGCGAAGGCGAGGACGGTGCCGAGATCGAGGAACTCGAGAAGAAGCTCAAGGCCGCGCGCCTGCCGAAGGAAGCCAAGACGAAGGCCGACGCCGAGCTCAAGAAGCTCAAGATGATGTCGCCGATGTCGGCCGAAGCCACTGTCGTGCGCAACTATCTCGATACGCTGGTCGGCCTGCCGTGGAAGAAGAAGAGCAAGGTGACCAACGACCTCAAGCGCGCCGAGCAGGTGCTCGACGAGGATCACTTCGGTCTCGACAAGGTCAAGGAACGCATCCTGGAATACCTCGCGGTCCAGCAGCGCGTCGAGAAGCTGAAGGCACCGATCCTTTGCCTGGTCGGCCCGCCGGGCGTCGGCAAGACCTCGCTGGGTCAGTCGATCGCGCGCGCGACGAACCGCAAATTTGTGCGCATGGCGCTAGGCGGCGTGCGCGACGAGGCCGAGATTCGCGGACATCGTCGGACCTATATCGGATCGATGCCCGGCAAGGTCCTGCAGAGCCTGGCGAAGGTCGGCGTGCGCAATCCGCTCTTCCTGCTCGACGAGGTCGACAAGATGGGGCAGGACTTCCGCGGCGATCCGGCGTCGGCGTTGCTCGAAGTGCTCGATCCGGAACAGAACCACACGTTCCAGGACCACTACATCGAGGTCGACTTCGATCTGTCTGACGTGATGTTCGTGGCCACGTCGAACTCGTTCAACATCCCGCCGGCATTGCTCGACCGCATGGAGGTCATTCGCCTCTCGGGTTATACCGAGGAAGAGAAAGTCAACATCGCGTTGCGCTACCTGATGCCCAAGCAGGTCAAGAACAACGGCGTCAAGAAGGAAGAACTGGTCGTGGCTGAGAGCGCGATCCGCGACATCATCCGTTACTACACCCGCGAGGCGGGGGTGCGTGCGCTGGAACGCGAGATCTCGAAGATCTGCCGCAAGGTGGTGAAGTTGCTGCTGCTGAAGAAGCACGAGGGCAAGGTTCAGGTCACGGCACGAAACCTCGACAAGTTCCTCGGCGTGCGGCGCTACAATTTCGGGATGGCCGAGAAGGAGAACCAGATCGGCCAGGTCAACGGTCTCGCCTGGACCGAGGTCGGCGGTGACCTGTTGACAATCGAAGTCGCCGTGATGCCCGGCAAGGGCGTCGTGCAACGCACGGGCTCGCTCGGCGATGTCATGAAGGAATCGGTCGAGGCAGCGCGCTCGGTCGTGCGCGCCCGCTCTCGTCGTCTCGGCATCCCCGACGACGCGTGGGAGAAGAAGGACATCCACGTCCACGCGCCCGACGGTGCCACGCCGAAAGACGGTCCTTCGGCTGGCGCGGCGATCACGCTGGCGATGGTGTCCGCACTGACTCGCATTCCGATCCGCGCCGATGTGGCCATGACCGGTGAGATCACGCTGCGCGGCGAGGTCATGCCGATCGGCGGTCTCAAGGAGAAGTTGCTGGCAGCGCATCGCGGTGGCATCAAGACCGTTCTGATTCCCGAAGAGAACGTCAAGGATCTCCACGAGATCGCGGAGAACGTGAAGAACCGCCTCGAGATCATTCCGGTCAAGTGGATCGATCGCGTGTTCGAGATTGCGCTTGAGCGTCAGCCGGTGGCGTTGCCCGAGGACGAGGTGGTGGCTCCGGCAACGCCTGTCGCGCCGGTTATCGCGACCGAGCAGCATGTCGACGATGCGGCGTTGATGAAGCACTGAGGGGCCTAGCGGTTCCTCATCGAACGCGTGGCACATGCCACGCGTTTTTTTTCGTCCCTGCCAGGGAAGTTCGGGCGATCGCAAGCCTTGATCGGCTTGACACCACAAGGCTCACATTGCCTAATGGCTGCTCGATTCGGCGAGGGTTGCAGCAGGTTTGCGAAGACCTCGGCGATGGCAGTCCCTCAGCAGGTCCATGCGCGACGCGCCCCTTGAATCCACCGTGAAGAGGTATCAATGAATAAGTCGGAGTTGATCGAACACATTGCCAAGCAGGCGGATATCTCGAAGGCCGCGGCGGGTCGTGCACTCGAGTCCGTGGTGGGCGGCATCAAGACCACGCTCAAGAAGAACGGCAGTGTGACTCTGGTCGGTTTCGGCACCTTCACGGTCGGCAAGCGTGCGGCGCGTACGGGTCGCAATCCGCAGACCGGAGCCTCGATCAAGATCAAGGCAGCCAAGGTTCCGAAGTTCCGCGCTGGCAAGGCATTCAAGGATGCAGTAAACTAGGGAGTTGTTTTTGCAGGTGACAATGCAGAGCGCAGTACCGCAGTAGCCAGTGAAGCAGTTGCGAGCAAGGCGATGAGGGTGCTTAGCTCAGTTGGTAGAGCGGCGCCCTTACAAGGCGTAGGTCGGGAGTTCGAGCCTCTCAGCACCCACCACACAGCTCCGCAGCCTGATACATCGTCGTTCGCAGTCGCTAGGCTGTTATGCAGCCGGTAAACATCGTGGAGTGGTAGTTCAGTTGGTTAGAATACCGGCCTGTCACGCCGGGGGTCGCGGGTTCGAGTCCCGTCCACTCCGCCAGCATTCGCAAGGAAAGCCGCCTCCCAGCGGCTTTTTTTCGTCCATCTTTCTCTCCGCCCTCAATCGGTCGAAGGCCTTCACCGCCCTCGTGCACTGAAAGCAAGCCAACGCGCAACGTCCGATTCAAGTTCTTATCCCATCCGACGGAGCAAATCCCGAAGCGTAATCGGTGTGTGCGGTATGGGACGCAATTCGTTCAGCTTCCATTCATCCATATGCGCTGCGATGCATAGGTAGGGACGATGCTTTTTAACTGGCTGCGGAACGACGGCGATGGGATTGCCCAAATAAAAACGCGTACCCGCGCGGGAGCAATGTTCTAATCTTGCGCAACGTTGTGCATTGCGATTCTTCTGCGAGGAATGTCCGACGGTGAACAGCGAAGAACTCGATGTGAGTCTCGTGAGCTGCTTCGAAAAGTGAATACTAGGATGAATGGCGCACGGCGAATTGTCGCGCTTCGCAGATTGGCGAAGCGAATGGATGCGATAGCCATCGATTCACGATGCGATGCGGCGATGCAGCGTCGAAAGCCGATCGTTCTGGCATCCCGTTTGCTTAGTGGCATTCCTGTTTCGTGCCGTCTTCCATGCACCCTCGATCAATCGCAAAGGTCAGCAATCATGTTTTCACGATTCGCCTGCTCGAACCGGCTAGCAGCAGCTCTTTCGGTCGGTTCGATCTTCTCGATAACTTCGGTCGGCTCTGCACTCGCACAGAGCAGCAATGCACCAGAGGCGAAACTTGAACGGGTAGAAGTGACCGGTTCGTCGATCAAGCGCATCGAAGGTGAAACCGCGTTGCCGGTGCAGGTCTTGACGCGCGACGACATCCAGCGACTCGGCGTGACGACGACGGAACAGCTCCTGAAGCAGGTCACCGCGACCGCGAGCCTCGGTGGGACCAGCGTGGCCAACACCGGCGCCGGCGGCGGGCAGGGTGGCACCGGATCGGTGTCCCTGATCTCGCTCCGGGGCCTCGGCGCGGCCCGGACGCTGGTCCTGATCAACGGCCGTCGCAGTGCACCTGCCGCCGGCAGCAACGCGGTGAACATCGCCACCATCCCGATCGCGATGATCGACCGGGTGGAAGTGCTGAAGGATGGTGCGTCGGCGGTCTACGGCAGCGATGCGGTCGCGGGCGTCGTCAACTTCATCCTGCGGCGCGACTTCAGTGGGACCGAGGTCTCGTCGACCATCGGCTCGCCGACGCGCCACGGCGGTGGCCTCGATACGAAGGTGTCGGCGATCAGCGGCTTCGGCAACTTCGACGAGGACCGCTACAGCGTGACGATCGCGGCCGCCTACGAACGCACCAAGTCCATCCTCGGCTCCGATCGCTCGTTCGCGACCAACCTCGATGTGCAGCATCAGCTCGACAAGACCAGCGCGACCTCGTTCCCGGCGAACATCCTGACCAACAGCGGCGCCATTCGCAGCCCGACGTATCCGAACTGCGCACCGTCGGAAGTCTCGCCGCTCAATCCCGGCCTGTGCCGGTTCGACAATGCGCCCACGATCTCGCTGCAGCCCGAGACCAAGCTCGAGAACGTGGCCGCCAATGGTCGCTTCAAGATCTCGAGCTCGATGGAGGCTTACCTCGAGACCAGCTACACCCGCAACGAGACCCGCACCATCGAGCAGCCTGTCCTGATCAACGGCGCGGTCCTGCCAGCCGGGCAGCCCTATATCGCGGACCTCAACAACCTGTTGAACGTGCAATACCCGGCCGTCACGGCATTGCGCAACCTGGTGAACGGCAAAGCCTACGCACTGTTGCCGCCGAGCAGTCCCTACTACCCTACGTCATTCGCGGCCGCCAACAGCCTCACCGGCCAGCCACTCGTATTGCTGCTGCGCTCGTATCCGACCGGGCGTCGCAAAACGCAGGACATCTCGCAGGACTCGCGTTTCGTCAGCGGCTTGCGGGGCAATGCGTTCGGCTGGGACTACGACACCGCGTTCTTGTACAGCAAGGACAAGATCACGCAGAACCTGACGGGCGGCTGGACGCTGACCGACCAGTACCTCAATCTCCTCAACACCGGCGTGATCAATCCCTTCGGTGCGACGGCCAGCCAGGGGGCACTGGACCAAGCGCTGGCAACCAACTACAACGGACTGCTGACGACCAGCACGACCTCGATCACGGGCGTCGACGGCAAGGCTTCGCGTGACCTGTTCATGCTGCCCGGCGGGACGATGAGTCTCGCGGTCGGTGCCGAGTTCCGCCGCGAACAGCTCAACATCGCACCTTCTGCGGCCAACCAACAATTCCTGATTTCCGGCTTCGGCGCGCCGGGCGTGCCCGTGAGTGCGGCGCGCAACGTCGAGTCTGCGTATGCCGAAATCAACATCCCGATCGCCAAGGGCATCGAGGGCGACGTCGCTGGTCGCTACGACAACTACGAACGTGTCGGCAAGACCTTCAACCCCAAGGGCTCGATCCGTATCCAGCCAATCGACCAACTGCTGTTCCGCGGTTCCTACGGCAAGGGTTTCCGCGCGCCGACGCTGACCGATCTCTATCAGCCGGCCGCACGCGGCATCACCACCAACGGCAGCCGCGACTTCGTCCGTTGTCCGATCGGTTTCTCGGGGATCATCGACTGCAGCACGCAGTTCGTGACGATCGGCGGCGGCAACCCGGCCTTGAAGCCGGAGAAGTCCAAGTCCGAATCGATCGGCGTCGTCATCGAACCGAACAAGGATTATTCGTTCGGGACCGACATCTTCTACGTGCAGGTGAAGGACACGATCCGCACAGGGCTGTCGACTGCGACGATTCTGTCGGATCCGGTGCGTTATGCGAACCTGATCACGCGCGGCGCGCCTGACGGCAACGCGAGCGGCGCCGGCCCGATCCTCGGCATCAGCCAGGCCCTCACCAACCTCGGCAAGACCAACGTCAGCGGCGTCGACGTCGACTGGCTGGGTCGGGTCTACAACACGCCTGGCGACAAGGTCACGCTGCGCCTCGACGGCACCTACTTCACGCGCTATGACACGCAGAACCTGGACGGCAGCTACACGAAGGCGATCAACAACCCGGCCACGAGCGGTCTCGGCATCGGCGTCGTGTTGCGCTGGAGACATGTGGCCAGCGTGTCGTGGGACCACGGCCCCTTCGCCGCGACCTTCCAGCACAACTACCAGGTGGGTTACGCCGACCTCAACACGAGCCTGCAGCCGGCATCGGTCCCGACGCGACACGTCGGTTCGTACACGACGCTCGATACGCAAGTCGCTTACAACGGCATCAAGAACGCGAAGTTCGCGATCGGCGTGAAGAACCTCGCCGACAGGGATCCTCCGTACACCAACTACGGCGCGGGCTTCGTCGGCGGTTACGATCTCAGCTACGCCGACGTTCGCGGTCGCTTCGTCTACGGCAGCGCGTCGTACAAGTTTTTCTAGCCGGCGAGGGCCCGAGGGTCCTCACCGCATCTTCCATCCGCCGGGGCGGCGCGCGATGCACCGTCCCGACGAAGCAGATACCCTCCAAGCATGCGACGCCGCGATCTCCTGCTTTCCTCGGCTGCTCTCGTTTCTCTGGCCACTCCGTCCATGGCTGCCTCCGCTTCGCGTCGATTCGCGGGCAGCAAGCTCCTCGAAGAAATCGATGCCACCGACCTGATGCAGGCCATGACCGACGGTCGGATGACGTCCACGCGGCTGGTGCAGCAGTGCCTCGCCCGCATCAAGGCCGTCGATCGTCGTGGCCCTCGACTGAACAGCATCATCGAGCTCAACCCGGAGGCAATCGACCTCGCCCGCCTGCGCGATGCCGAGCGTCGCGCGGGGAGCATCCGGGGACCGCTGCATGGCCTGCCGGTGTTGATCAAGGACAACATCTCCACCGGCGACACGATGTGCACGACGGGTGGCTCTCTCGCGCTCGCCGGTGTGCGCGCGACGCGTGACGCGCACCTCGTCAAGCGATTGCGTGATGCGGGCGCCGTCATCCTCGGCAAGACCAACCTCAGCGAGTGGGCGAACATCCGGTCGACGCGATCGACCAGCGGATGGAGCGGACGCGGCGGGCTGACCCGCAATCCCTACGCGCTCGATCGCAGCACGAGCGGATCGAGTTCGGGCACCGGCGCGGCCATCGCGGCGAGCCTGGCGCCGCTCGGCGTCGGTACCGAGACCGACGGCTCGATCGTGTCGCCTTCGTCGCTGAACGGCCTGGTGGGCCTGAAGCCGACGATCGGTCGCGTCAGCCGCGACGGCGTGATCCCGATCTCGCACAGCCAGGACACGGCCGGTCCGATGACGCGCAGCGTCGCGGACGCGGCGCTGTTGTATCTCGCGATCGCGGGTAGCGATGCTGCGGACGAAGTGACGACGACTGCGCCTCCGATCGAGGCCGCCCCGCCAGCGCTGGCGTCCGATGCCTTGCGGGGCGCGCGGCTCGGCATCGCGCGGGCCTACCTGAGCGGCTTCGACGAGCTCAACGCGAACTTCGAACGGGCCGTCGGCGACCTGCGGGCGCAGGGTGCCGAGGTGATCGACGACATCGAGTTGCCGCGCCCGACCTACGGCGCCGCCGAGCGCAGCGTGCTGCTGCACGAATTCAAGCACGGCCTCGCGCTGTGGCTGCGGACCTTCGCACCGCATGCCCCTGTGCAGTCACTGGCCGATGTCATCGCGTTCAACCAGGCGCATGCCAGCCAGGAGATGCCTTGGTTCGGACAGGAACTCTTCGAAGCGGCGCAGGCGCTCAGCGGTCTCGACAGTCCGGAGTACCTGCAGGCGCGGGCCGCGTGCATCAAGGGTGCGCGCGAAGACGGCCTCGATCTCGTGATCGAGCGTCATCGCCTCGACGCGGTGATCGCGCCGACCAGCGGTGTCGCGTGGCTGATCGATCCCGTGGCCGGAGATCACTTCGGTGGCAGCTTTGCGGGCCCGGCCGCCGTCGCCGGTTATCCGCACCTGACCGTCCCGGCCGGATTCGTGCGCGGCCTGCCCACCGGGTTGTCCTTCGTCGGCAAGCCGTTCAGCGAATGGCGATTGCTGAACCTCGGGTATGCGTACGAGCAGGCGACCCGACACCGCCGCGCACCAGGCTATCTCGCGCGCAGCGTACCGGTCTGAAGGCGTTGTGTGCGGTTGCCGGTGGGGCAGGGCGCTGGTAGCATACGTAGCGGTTAGCGGGTTATTGCCGAGCGGTAGAGCACCATCGGGTCGTGACAGGTTACGGATCCGTTTGGTATCGAAAAAGGCGAACGTCAGTTCGCCTTTTTTCGTCTCCGCGCCCATGCGTGCATCCGTATCGGTCGATGCACCTTCCCTCATCCTCGGGTTACACCACCATGTTCGATTTCATTCGCTCGCATCAGCGCCTGATGCAGCTGATCCTGCTGGTCCTGATCGTTCCGTCGTTCGTTTTCTTCGGCGTGCAGGGCTACGAACGCATGAGCCAGAGCACGCAGAGCGTCGCGAAGGTCGGCGGCCAGGCGATCTCGCAAAACGAGCTCGACAACGCGCAGCGCGAGCAGGTGGCGCGCATGCGCCAGACCTACGGCGCCGCGCTCGATGCCGCGATGTTCGATACCCCGGAGGCGCGCGCGCAGACCCTCGACGGCCTGATCGGACAGCACGTGCTGATGCAGCAGGCCCGCAAGCAGTCGCTCGGTACCAGCGATCGCCAGCTGCAGGAAACCATCATGGCCATCCCGGCGCTGCAGGACAACGGCAAATTCAGCCAGGACCGCTATGTCGCGCTGCTGGCCCAGCAGGGCATGACGCCGGTGGTGTTCGAGCAGCGCCTGCGCGACGACCTGTCGCTGCAGCAGATCAACGCCGCGATCGAGAACTCGGTGATCGTGCCGAAGAGCGTCGTGGATCGCTTCTCGGCCATCGTCGGCCAGCGTCGCGACATCAAGCCGATGATCCTCAAGCTGGCCGACTACACCGCCAAGGTGAAGCTTGCACCCGATGCCATCCAGAAGGACTACGACGCGCATCCGAACGACCACATGACGCCCGAATCGGCCAAGGTCGAATACATCGTGCTGAGCTCCGACGCGCTGGCGAAGCAGGTCAAGGTGCCGGAGGCCGATGCTCGCGCGTTCTACGCAGCCAACAAGAAGCGCTACGAGATTCCCGAGCAGCGCCGTGCCAGCCACATCCTGGTCGCGGTTGCCAAGGATGCGAGCGATGCCGACAAGGCGAAGGCCAAGGCAAAGGCCGAAGACCTGCTGAAGAAGGTGCGCGCCAACCCGGGCGATTTCGCCAAGCTTGCCAAGCAGTCGTCGGACGATCCCGGCTCCGCGGTCAACGGCGGCGACCTCGACTATCTCGGCAAGGGGGCCACGGTTCCGCCGTTCGAGGCCTCGCTGTTCGCGCTGAAGGACAAGGAGATCAGCGATCTCGTGCAGACCGACTTCGGGTATCACATCATCGAACTGACAGGCATCAAGCCGGGCCAGGTCAAGCCCTTCGAAGCGGTGCGGCCCGAGATCGATGCCGAACTCGGCAAGCAGATGGCGCAGAAGAAGTTCGCCGACGCCGCCGATGGCTTCCAAAACGCGGTGTATGAGCAGGGCGATACCTTCGCATCGACCGCGCAAAAGCTCGGCCTCACAGTAATGACCGCCGACAACGTCCTGCGCACGCCGTCGGCGACGCCCCCCCCGTCGACGCCGCTGTCCAATCCGAAGCTGCTCGCCACCTTGTTCTCGGCCGACTCGGTCAAGACCCGTCACAACAGCGACGCCATCGAGACCAGTCCCGGGGTCCTCGTGTCGGCCCGTCTGCTCGACTACAAGCCGGCCACGAAGAAACCGTTGGCCGACGTGGCGGATGCGATCAAGGCGCAGCTCGTCGACGTCGAGGCGCGCAAGCTCGCGGCCGATGCCGGCAAGGCCGTTCTGGCCGCGCTGCGCGACGGCAAGGCGAGCGCCGGTACCGGCTTCGGCCCGACGACCAGCGTGTCGCGCGTCGACCGTTCCGATGTCCCGTCCGAAGCCGTGACCGAGATCTTCCGCACCGACGCCGCGAAGCTGCCGGCCTATGCGGGTGTGATGCTGCCGTCGGGCGACTACGGGATCTACCAGATCGCCGGGATCGCGAAGTCGCCGGCGATGGATGCCGCGCGCCGTACGGCCCTGACGCAGAGCATCGGCAAGCAGCTCGGCGCCATCGAGTTCGGCGCGTACCTGTCGGATCTGCGCCGTCGCTCGAAGGTCCAGGTCTCGTCACCGTATGCCGACCTGATCGAGAAGAAGGATGCAGCGCCCGCGAAAGCGGCTACATCCTGATCGTCGTGTCACAAGCCCCCCGCGACTTCGGGTTAGCCGTATTGACAAGCGCGGACGGGCTGCGCAGCATCCGGGCACGCGCCACGGTTAGCCATGCCGCGGTCTGATCGCGGAACGCATCGCTCACAGCCGGGAGTACTCGCATGTTCAAACGGATCCTGCTCGCGTACGACGGATCGGAATCGGGTCGTCGGGCACTGCTCGAATGCGGCGAGGTCGCGAACCTGATGAAGGCGGACATCAAGCTGCTCGCCGTCACGCCGTCCATGCCGCCGGTCTACGTCGGCGAGGGCTTCATCCCGTCCGACACGCTGGACGCTGAGAAGGAGCGCTTCCGCGACGTCCTCGAGGACGGCATCCGGCAGCTCGAAGCCCAGGGCTTCTCGTGCCAGGGTCAGCTGTCCTTCGGCGAGCCAGTCGACGAGATCGCCCGCGTCGCCCGTGAATGGACGGCGGACCTGATCGTGATGGGCCACCGCCGCGCCGCATCGTGGGCCGAGCGCTGGTGGCGCGGTTCGGTGAGCCGCTCGCTGGTCGAGATCGCGCCGTGCAGTGTGCTGATCGCGGTGATCAATACGCCGGCAGCGACGCGCTGAGACGCGTCGTCAGGCCGCTCGCTCTAGCAAGGCCTGTTGCTCCAGCCATTCGGCTTCGAGCTGTTCGATTTCGCGCGTGAGATAGGTCTGGTCGATCAGGGTCTGCTTGAGCTTCTCGCGCTGCTCGTCGTCGTAGATGGTCGATGCGGCGAGTGCGGTGTCGACGGTCTTCTTCTTCGTCTCCGATTCTGCGAGGCGGGTTTCGATGCGCCGGATCCGTTGCTCGATCGGTTTTTTCTGTCTGGCCGTCGCATCGCGCGATGCCGCATCGACGCGTCGTTGATCGCGTGGCTTCGTTTCGGCTGCGGGTTTGCTGACGACGGCTGTGACCGCAGGCACCGGCTTCGCGACCGTCGTGCTCCCCGACGACTTCTTTAACGACCACGCACGGTAGTCGTCGAGGTCGCCGTCGTAGTCGCTGCAGGTCCCGTCGCTGACCAGCAGGAAGCGATCGGTCGTGGCTCGCAGCAGCGCGCGGTCGTGCGAGACCAGGATCAGCGCGCCCTCGAACTGCGCGAGTGCCAGCGTCAGCGCCTCGCGGGTCTCGAGGTCGAGGTGGTTGGTCGGCTCGTCGAGCAGCAGCAGGTTGGGACGGGTCCAGATGATCAGCGCGAGCGCGAGCCGCGCCTTCTCGCCCCCGGAGAAGCGCGCGACCGACGACGTCGCCATCTCGCCCTGGAAGTCGAAACTGCCGAGGTAGTTGCGCAGTTCCTGCTCGCGCGGCGTTGCGGCGGTTGTGTTCGCCGCGATTGCGACGCGTTGTAGCTGCAGCAGTGGCGACGCGTCCATGTCGAGCATGTCGATCTGGTGCTGCGCGAAATAACCGATCGCGAGTCCCTTGCCCGCGGTCATCGTGCCGCCGATCCGTTCCAGCGTGCCGGCAATGGTCTTGATGACGGTCGACTTGCCCTGGCCGTTCGAGCCGAGCAGGCCGATGCGTTCGCCGGCCGTGAGGCGCAGGTCCACGTCGTGTACGACGGTGCGGGCCGCCGTCGTGCCGACGCCGTAGCCGCAATCGACGCCGTCGAGGATCAGCATCGGATCGGGCGACGAGAGCGGCGAGCGGAACTTGAAGGTGAATGCCGAGGCTTCGGTCACCGGCGACAGCAGCGTCATGCGTTCCATCGCCTTGACGCGGCTCTGTGCCTGCTTCGCCTTGCTGGCCTTGGCCTTGAAGCGATCGACGAACGACTGCAGATGCGCGAGGTCGCGCTGCTGCTTGCTGAACGCGCCGGCCGCGAGGCGCATGCGTTCGGCACGCTGCAGCTCGAAGGCCGTGTAGTTGCCGGTCCAGCGCACCAGCTTCTGGTTCTCCAGCGCGAGCGTGACGCCGCATACCGCATCGAGGAACTCGCGATCGTGCGAGATCACGATCATCGTGCCCTCGTAGCGGCGCAGCCACTGCTCGAGCCAAACGATCGCATCGAGGTCGAGGTGGTTGGTCGGCTCGTCGAGGAGAAGCAGGTCGGACGGCGCCATCAGCGCCTGCGCGAGCTGCAGTCGCATGCGCCAGCCGCCGGAGAACGTGACGACTGCCTGCTTCGACTGGTCGAGCGTGAAGCCGAGACCCAGCAGCAGCGCCTCGCCGCGCGAGATGGCGGTGTAGCCGCCGGCGTCGCCGTAGGCCATGTGGAGTTCGGCCAGTACATGATCGTCGAGCTCGGTCTCCATCGCGGCTTCGAGCTCGCGGAGGTGGCGGTCGCCGTCGATCACGAAGTCGAGGGCGCTCTTCTCGCTCGCCGCCGTCTCCTGCGCGACGTGCGCGATGCGCCACGAGCCCGGGATGGACAGGTCGCCCTGGTCGGGCTGCAACTCGCCGCGCAGCAGCGCGAACATCGTGGACTTGCCGCTGCCGTTGGCACCGACCAGGCCCACCTTCTCGCCTGGGTGCACCACGGTCGTAACGTCTTCGAGCAGCAGCTTGACGCCGCGGCGCAGGAAGAGGGAGGTCCAGCGGATCATCGTGAAGCCTCGGGCAAGTCGGCGGCCTGGACCGCGAACACGGCGTCGTCGCCGCCGCTGGTCGACAGCCAGGTACAGGGAAGGTCGGGGAATGCAGCCTCGACATGATCGCGTTCGTGGCCGACCTCGATCACCAGCAGGCCCTTCTTGCTCAGCCGCTTCGATGCCTCGTCGAGGATGCGACGGACCAGGTCGAGCCCGTCGCTGCCGCCCGCCAGGGCCATGCGCGGCTCGCGGCGGTATTCGTCGGGCAGGATCGCCATCGACGTGTCGTTGACGTAGGGCGGGTTGCTGAGGATCAGGTCGTAGCGACGAGCCGGCAACGCGTCGAAGAGGTCGGACTCGACGAGATGTACGCGCTCTTCGAGGGCGTACGTGGCGACGTTGATGCGGGCGACCTCGAGCGCGTCCGGCGACAGGTCCACGGCATCGACGCGGGCTTCGGGGAAGGCCTCGGCCGCGATGATCGCGAGGCAGCCCGAACCGGTGCAGAGATCGAGCACCGCCGAGACCGCATCGGGCTCGGCAATCCACGGCGCGAGCCGCTCGAACAGCAGTTCCGCGATGAACGAACGCGGCACGATGACGCGCGGGTCGACGGTGAAACGGTAGTCCCCGAGCCACGCCTCGCCGGTGAGGTAAGCGGCCGGGATGCGCTCGTCGACGCGCCGTGCGATCAACGCGAGAAGATCACTGCGTTCGTCATCGGTGAGCCGGGCATCGAGAAAGGGTTCGAGGCGATCGAGCGGCAGATGCAGGCGATGCAGAACCAGGTAGACCGCCTCGTTCCAAGCATCGAAGCTGCCGTGTCCGAAGAACAGCTTCGCCTCGTTGAAGCGCCCAACCCCGTGACGCAACACGTCGCGCACCGTGACGAACGCATCGAATCCGTCCGCCCTTCCGGCGGCTCGCTCGTTATGCGTCTTCATGCCAGCAGGGTGGCCAGCGTCTGGCGGTAGACGTTCTTCAGCGGCTCGATGTCGGCGATCCGGACGCGCTCGTCGATCTTGTGGATCGACGCGTTGATCGGGCCGAACTCGATGGTCTGCGGACAGATGGCCGAGATGAAGCGACCGTCCGACGTACCGCCGGTGGTGGACAGTTCGGTCTCGACGCCGGTCACGGCGCGGATCGCGGCAGTCAGTGCGGCGGACAGCGAGCCTTCGGGCGTCAGGAAGGGCCGCCCGCCGAGGGTCCATGCGAGCTGGTACTGCAGCCCGCGCTGGTCGAGCACGGCATGCACGCGTTCCTTCAGCGACTCGACGCTGCTCTCGGTCGAGAAACGGAAGTTGAAGTCGACGATCGCCTCGCCGGGAATGACGTTGGTCGCACCGGTGCCGGAGTGCACGTTCGACACCTGGAAACTGGTTGGCGGGAAGAAGCGGTTGCCGCGATCCCATTCGATCGTCGTCAACGCGGCCAGCGCATCGGTCATCTGATGGATCGGGTTGCGCGCCAGGTGCGGATACGCGATGTGGCCCTGAATGCCTTCGACCACGAGCCGTCCGGAGAGCGTGCCGCGTCGGCCGTTCTTGATCGTGTCGCCGAGCACGTTCGACGACGACGGTTCGCCGACGACGCAGTAGTCGAGCGCTTCGCCGCGCGACTGCAACAGCTCGCAGACCCGTACCGTGCCCTCGATGGCGGGACCTTCCTCGTCCGAGGTGATCAGCAGCGCGATGGAGCCGTGATGGTCCGCGTGCGCGACCACGAACTCCTCGATGGCGACGACGAAGGCCGCGATCGACGTCTTCATGTCGGCGGCGCCGCGGCCGTATAGCCAGCCGTCGCGCTCGGTGGGCACGAACGGATCCGACTGCCAGCGGTCGACGGGACCGGTCGGCACGACATCGGTGTGCCCCGCGAACACGAACAGCGGGCGGGCCGTGCCACGTCGTGCCCACAGGTTGGTGACACCGCCGGCCGCGACGGTCTCACAGCGGAAACCGATGGCTGCCAGACGTGCTGCGATCAGCGCCTGGCAGCCGCCGTCGTGCGGCGTGACCGAACGCAGCTCGATCAGCTGCCGGGTCAGCGCGACGGTGGCTTCTTCGGGGGACCGGGCAACGACCGACTCGACGGCTTGCGAAGGCGCGTTCGCCTCAGGCATTGAGCGTGAATTCCTGGAAGGACGTGGACACGTGACTGCGCGACGCCTCGAGCGACTCGGTCGGCAGGATCGGCGGCGCGTTGTTGATCAGCCAGAGCAGGTTGGTCGGCGAGTCGGCGTAGGAGAGGGCTTCTTCCTCGCTGATCTGCTCCTCCCGGATCATGCGATAAAGCGCCTGCTCGAAAGTCTGCGAGCCGGGCGACAGGCTCTTCTCCATCGCTTCCTTGATCGAGTTGATCTCGCCCTTCTCAATCAGCTCGGCGATGTGGCGTGTGTTGAGCAACACCTCGACCGCGGGCACGCGTCCGCCGGTGCGCGCGCGGACCAGGCGTTGCGAGATGATGCTTTTGAGCGCGGCCGACAGATCGGACAACAGCGTCTGACGACTCTCGAGCGAGAAGAAGCTGACGATGCGATTGAGCGCGTGATAGCTGTTGTTGGCGTGCAGCGTGGCCAGGCACAGATGACCCGACTGCGCGTAGGCCATGGCTGCGGTCATCGTCTCCTTGTCGCGGATCTCGCCGATCAGGATGCAGTCCGGCGCTTGGCGCAGCGCATTGCGCAACGCGATTTCGAGGCTGACCGCATCGCTGCCGATCTCGCGCTGGTTGACGATGGATTTCTTGTTGCGGAAGACATATTCGATCGGGTCCTCGAGCGTCAGGATGTGCCCCGTCCGCTTGGCGTTGCGCATGTCGAGCATCGACGCGATGGTGGTCGACTTGCCCGAGCCGGTCGCCCCGACCACGAGCACCAGGCCGCGCTTCTCCATGATGATTTCGCTGACGATCGGTGGCAGGTGGAGGGTCTCGATGGCGGGGATGTCGCTCGCGATGTAGCGGATCACCACCGAGATCGAGCCGCGCTGCTGGAACGCCGACAGACGGAATCGTCCGACGCCCTGGACGCCGAAGCCTTTGTTCAGTTCGTGGGTGGTCTGCAGTTCGTCGAAGTCGGCGACCGAGATGATCTCGGTCAGCAGGCTCTTGATCATCCCGTTGTCCATCAACTGCTGGTTGATTGGGATCGAGGTGCCGTTGACCTTCATGTGCACGGCCGAGCCAACCGCGATGAAGAGGTCCGAGGCCTTCTTTTCGGCCATCAGCTTGAACAGACGTTCCATCGCCATCGCAGGACCTCTCGTGAATGCGTGTGCTGTGCGTCAGTCGCCGCGCAGCAGTTCGTTGATGCTGGTTTTTTCGCGGGTCTCGGCCGTCACCTGCTTGACGATCACCGCACAATATAAGCCGTATGCGCCGTCCGCGGAAGGCAGCGAACCGGGTACGACGACCGAGCCGGAAGGGATGCGCCCGTAGCTGATCGATCCGTTGCGGCGGTCGTAGATCTTGGTGGACTGCGACAGATAGACGCCCATCGAGAGCACCGAATTTTCCTCGACGATGACGCCTTCGACGACCTCCGATCGCGCGCCGATGAAACAGTTGTCCTCGATGATCGTGGGGTTCGCCTGCAGGGGCTCGAGTACGCCGCCGATGCCGACGCCACCCGACAGGTGAACGTTGCGACCGATCTGCGCGCAGGAGCCCACCGTCGCCCAGGTATCGACCATCGTTCCTTCGCCGACGTGGGCGCCGATGTTGACGTAGGAAGGCATGAGCACCACGTTCTTTCCGATGAATGAGCCGTGCCGGGCTACCGCCGGCGGGACGACGCGCACCCCGGTGGCGCGCATCTCCGCCTCGGACAGATGCGTGAACTTGGTTTGCACCTTGTCGAAGAACGCGAGTTCGCCCGCATGCATCAACACGTTGTCATGGATCCTGAACGACAGAAGCACGGCTTTCTTGAGCCATTGATGCACGATCCACGCGCCGTCGATCTTTTCGGCCACTCGCACGGCGCCGTCGTTCAGCGCGGCGAGTACCGAAGTGACGGCGCCGGCGATCTCGGCCGGAGCGGCGGTGGGGGAGAGTTCGGCGCGCATGTCCCAAGCGCGTTCGATGATCGGCTGGACTTCAACAGGATTCATGTCGGGTTCTTCGTGGAAGGAGAGCGGCCGAACGGGGTGGGCCGCAAGAAATCAGAGCGTCGGCGCCGCGCGCTCGAACGCCGCGAGCGACACGGGGGGCGCCGCCTTCCATCCGCGTTTACGATGCTCGACGACGATGTTGGTGAAGATGCCGCCGCGCACGCCCCAGCGCGCCGTGACACGCATGAAGCGCGGCTTGCAGGCCGTCGCCAGGTCGTTCAGCACGCGGTTGGTGACCGCCTCATGGAACGCCCCTTCGTCGCGGAAGCTCCAGGTGTAAAGCTTGAGGCTCTTCAACTCGACGCACAGCCCGTCGGGAATGTAGTCGATGGTGAAGATCGCGAAGTCGGGCTGGCCGGTGAGCGGACACAGGCAGGTGAACTCTGGCACCTGCATGTGGATCAGGTAGTCGCGTTCGGGGTTCGGGTTGGCGAAGACGTCGAGATTCTTCGACGGACGCGTCCGTCCCTGATCGGGCACCCGGGTGCCGGCGACGAGGGGTGTTACTGCCGCGCTTGCACTTTTCGCAATGCTGCGCGGCGCCTTGCTTTGACGGGAGGCCACCATGTTCTCTGGGATGTTTTCCCGGTCGTAGGAGATGACCGGACTGGTATTATACGAATTGCTCAGGAAGCGCTGCGGGTCATCTACGGGTCACGCGACGATTGCACCGGAAACGTCTTTGCACGAGCGGCTACTCGCCAGCACGCGCCGTAACGCTCGATGCAGACATCGCCCCCGCGAGTGATCGCATCGGCAGCATTCCGAAGTCCAGATCGACCCAAGCCGCCTAGCCTCGCGATGACCTCCGGTGTCGTCATCGTTGCTCGTCCATCCTTCCTTCGCCTTCGCGCCGCCCCCTTGATGCCTGGTTTTCGATCGCCCTCTGGCCGGACCCTGCTGACGTGCGCCTGACGCAGATCAAGCTGTCCGGCTTCAAGTCCTTCGTGGACCCGACCCAGTTCTCGCTGCCGGGTCGGCTGGTCGGCGTCGTGGGACCGAACGGCTGCGGCAAGTCGAACATCATCGACGCGGCGCGCTGGGTACTCGGCGAGTCGAAGGCCAGCGAGCTGCGCGGCGAGTCGATGCAGGACGTCATCTTCAACGGCTCGGCGCAACGCAAGCCGGCAGGCCGCGCAAGCGTCGAACTGGTGTTCGACAACACGCCCGATGCCGCGGGCAAGCAGGTCTCGGGGCCTTGGGGGCAGTACCACGAGATCGCGGTCAAGCGCGTGCTGACGCGCGACGGCACGTCGTCGTACCTGATCAACAACCAGGCCGTGCGTCGCCGCGACATCCAGGACATCTTCCTCGGCACCGGCCTCGGGCCGAGGGCCTACGCGATCATCGGCCAGGGGATGATCAGCCGTATCATCGAGGCGCGACCGGACGAGTTGCGCGTGTTCCTCGAAGAAGCGGCCGGCATCTCAAAGTACAAGGAACGGCGCCGCGAGACCGAGAACCGGCTCGCCGACACGCGCGAGAACCTGACGCGCGTCGAGGACATCCTGCGCGAGCTGAACGCCAACCTCGACCGCCTCGAACGACAGGCCGTCGTCGCCCAGGAATATCGCGACCTCGAGACCGAGGTCGACGGCAAGCAGAAGCTGCTGTGGCTGCTGCGTGCCACCGAAGCCGAAGCGCTCGCGACCCGTCATCGCCACGACGCCGACGCGGCCCAGCTCGCGTTCGACGCACGCACGGCCGACCTGCGGCGCGTCGAGCTCGACCTCGAACGCGTGCGCGGCGCGCAGCAGGACGCGAGCAACGCGGTCCATGCGGCCCAGGGCAGTTACTACGAAGCGGCGTCGGCGGTGACCGCAATCGAGTCCGAGATCCGTGTCGTCGTCGAATCACGCAACCGGCTGCAGACGCAGATCGCGCAGATCACGGCGCAGCGCAACCACTGGTCCGGCGAGATCGCCCGGCTCACAGATGCAGATCGCGCGGCGGAGCAGTCGCTCGAGGCCGCGAGCCTCGCGATCCGCTCGTCCGAGGAAGCACTGGCCGCGCACGCGACCGTGTTGCCCGATAGCGAGACGCTGGCCCGCAGCAGCAACGAGCACATCGAGGCGATCCGGGCCGAGATGAGCGAGTTGCAGCGTGACCTCGAGATCGAGAGCACGCATCAACGCAACGCCGACCGTCATCTCGAATCGATCGCGAGCCGCAAGGCGCGGCTCGACCAGGAACACAAGCGCCTCGATATCCCCGACCCCCACCGTCTGGCAGGTCTCGTGGCCGAAGTCGAGACGCTGTCGACGAATCTCGCCGCCAAAAAGACCCAGCTCGAATCGGCCGAGTCCGCCTTGCCTGGGTTGCAGGCGGCCCGCACCGCGGCCCACCAGACGATCGACAAGGAGAGTCGCGAGAGCGCGCAGATCGAGGCGCGACTCGCGGCACTCAAGCACGTCCAGGAACGCGTGCAGGCCAACGGCAAGCTGCAACCGTGGCTCGATCGCCACGAGCTCGGTCGCCTGCCGCGACTCTGGCAGCGGCTGCAGGTCCAGACCGGTTGGGAAACGGCCGTCGAAGCCGTGCTGCGCGAGCGGATCGGCGCGCTCGAGATCGGGCAACTCGATCGTGCCAAAGCCTTCTTCGCCGATCTGCCGCCGGCCAAGCTCGCGATCTATTCCGAGCGCATCGAAGCCGCGACCGGCGCCGCGGCACTCGGACACGATGTCTCGCTCGAACCCCTGCTCGACCGCATCGAACTACGCGATCCATCGCTGCGCAGCCTGCTCGGCGAATGGATGCACGGCGTCTTCACGGCCGGCGACGAGACCGACGCGCTGGCTCGTCGTCATCGGCTACCCGCGGGCGGGTTGTTCGTTTTGCCGTCGGGTCACCAGGTCGGTCGCAGCAGCCTTCATCTCCACGCCGCGGACTCTGAGCAGGCCGGCATGCTCGCTCGCCAGCACGAGATCGACGACCTGACCAAGCGCTCGCGTGCGCAGTCGATGGCGACCGACGAGGCGCGCGGTCATTCGGTGCGCGCCGACGCGGCAATCTCTCAGGCGACCGGCGCTCTGGCGACGATGCGCCAGGCCGTCGCCGCGGCGACCAGCGAATTCCACGGTCGGCAGATGACGCTGCAACGTCTGCAGCAAGACGCCGCGCAGAGTCGCAACCGCAGCGACCAGATCGCCGGCGAACTCGCCCATCTCGCGGACGAGCAGGCGAAGGAAACGGTTGCCCGGCAGAACGCGGAAGCGAACTTCGAGCGTCTCGATGAAGCCCTGGCCGACGTGCAATCGCGCTTCAAGGATGCACGCACCGCGGCGCAGGACGCGCGCGCCAAGGTCGACGTGGCACGGACGCGTCAGGTGGAATTGCAACGGACGGCGCACGAGGCCCGTTACGAAGAGAAGACGCTCGGCACCCGTCGCGCCGAACTGATCCTTCAATCGACGCAGGCCATCGAGCAGCGCGATCGTCTCGCAGGCGAGGACGAAGGACTGGCCACCGAGCTTGCGGGGCTCAACGACGAGACCGCGCGCGCCGGCCTTCAGGACGCGATCGCGACACGGGCGACCGCCGAGAAGCGCCTCGCGGATGCACGTGCGGAACTCGATGCGATCGCGTCGCAAATCCGCGGTACCGACGAGACGCGTCTGGTGACCGAGCGCGACCTCGAGCCGCTGCGGGTGAAGATCGCCGATGCGAACCTCAAGGAACAGGCCGCGCGTCTGATGCAGGAACAGTTCGATGCGCAACTCACCGAGGCGTCGGCCGATCGCGCGGCACTCGCCGCGACCCTGACTAGCGACGAAGGCCGCAAGCTGCGGGCACCGTCGCTGCACGCCGAGGTGCAGCGACTGCAGCAGACCATCGTCGGTCTGGGTGCCGTGAATCTTGCGGCGCTCGATGAACTCGCGATAGCGCGTGAACGCAAGACCTTCCTGGACGCGCAGACGGCCGACCTCACCGAGGCAATCACGACGCTCGAGGACGCCATCCGCCGCATCGACAAGGAAACGCGCGCGCTGCTGCAGGAGACCTTCGACGCGATCAATCTGCACTTCGGCAAGCTCTTCCCCGCGTTGTTCGGCGGCGGCGAGGCGCGGCTGGTCATGACCGGCGACGAGATCCTCGACGCCGGCGTGCAGGTGATGGCGCAGCCCCCCGGCAAGAAGAACAGCAGCATCCACCTGCTGTCGGGTGGCGAGAAGGCCCTGACCGCGACCGCGCTGGTGTTCGCCATGTTCCAACTCAATCCCGCCCCGTTCTGCCTGCTCGACGAAGTCGACGCGCCGCTCGACGACGCGAATACCGAACGCTTCTGTAATCTGGTCAAGACGATGTCCGCACACACGCAGTTCCTCTTCATCTCGCACAACAAGATCGCCATGGAGATGGCCCAGCAACTGATCGGCGTGACGATGCAGGAGCAGGGCGTCTCGCGCGTCGTCGCGGTCGACCTGGAGTCGGCCATCGGCTTCACGAACGAACCCATCGAGGAGGCCGCGTGACGGCTAGTACATCGAAGGAAGCAACCCGGTGAGCGACCTGCAACTGAGTCTCATCGTGCTGGCGCTGATCGCCATCGGCGGCATCTGGCTGTTCAACGTGCTGATGGATCGGCGGCGGTCGCGCGTGTACGAGCGACGACTGAAGCCGCGCGCCACGCCAGTGGCGACTCATGAGACCGAGATTCAGCGGTCGGTCGATCTCGAACAGCGCAGCGAACCCTCGTTCGCAGCAGGGGCCGGCGCGGTTGCGCCACTCGACGATTCCGACGAGGTCGAACCGTCCGACGGCAGCGACGTCCCCGTGATCACAGCGCCGGTCTCGCAAGGCATGAGCGTGGACGGCGAGATTCACGCGATCGTCACGCTCGAGCCCGAGACGCTGCTGTCCGGTGATCGAGCTTGGTCGTTGCTGCACGCGTTCCGACATGCCGGTCGCCAGCCGGTGATGCTGGTCGGCGTGCGCGGCGACTTGCAGGAACCGATCCGGGCGGGCCAGCGCTACGAGGCGATCCTGGTCGCCGTGCAGCTCGCCAATCGCAGCGGTCCGCTCAACGAGATCGAATGGTCCGAGTTCGTCGCAGCGCTCCAGCATGTGTCCGAACAGATCCCCGCCGGTTGCGAGATCCCCGACATGCGCGAGACGACGTCGCGGGCACGGGCGCTCGACGCGCTGTGCGTGCCGCTCGACGCGCAGATCGGCATCAACCTCGCGAGTACGCAGGACGGCTGGACCGGCGCGCACGTTGCGGCGCTGGCGCGCGATCACGGCCTGATCCTGCGGCCCGACGGTCGCTTCCATGCGCTCGACGAACACGGCGCGACCCTGTTCGTGCTGCAGAACGGTGACGGCGGAGCCTTCCGGGCCGACACGCTCGATACCCAGCAGACCTCGCGCCTCACGTTGCTGCTCGATGTGCCGCGGGCGCCACAGAGCCAGCATCCGTTCGAGAAGCTGGTGGAACTGGCAAACAAGCTGTCGATCTCGCTCGAGGCGTCGATCGTCGACGATCAGTCGCATGTTCTTTCGGCCGCGGCGCTGGCGTCGATCGGCCGGCAGATCGAACCGGTCTACGCGAAGTTGAGCGAGGCCGGCATGCCGGCCGGTTCGCCGCGTGCGCTGGCGCTCTTCGGCTGAAGAGCGGCGGTGCTCGGCAACATGCGATGAGTCGCGCTGCGACGACTGATCCGGGGCTCCAGGCCGAAGCCCTGCGCGACGAACTCGTGCGCCTCGATCACGCGTATCACACGCTCGACGATCCGCTCGCGAGCGACGCCGAATACGACGCGTTGTTCCGCGAGCTTCAGGCCGTCGAACAGGCTCATCCCGACCTGCAGACGCCGGATTCGCCGACCCAGCGTGTCGGGGGAATACCGCGCAGCGACCTGCCGACGGTGCAGCACGAAGTGCCCATGCTGTCCCTCGGCAACGCGTTCGACGACGCCGGCATCGTGGCCTTCGATCGACGCGTCCGCGAGGGCCTAGGCGTCGCGTCGGTGCGCTATGCGGCCGAACTCAAGTTCGATGGCCTGGCGGTCACGCTGCGTTACGAAAACGGCCTGCTCGTGCGGGCTGCCACGCGCGGCGACGGTTCGGTCGGCGAGGACGTGACGCCGAATGCCCGGACCATCGCGACCCTCCCGTTGCGGCTCGAAGGCGCGCACCCGCCGGCACTAATCGACGTTCGCGGCGAGGTGCTGATGTTCCATGCGGACTTCGACGCGATCAACCAGCGCCAGCGTGCCGCGGATGCGCGGGAGTTCGTCAATCCGCGCAACGCGGCTGCCGGCAGTCTGCGTCAGCTCGACGCGCGCATCACGGCGAGTCGGCCCCTGCATTTCTTCGCGTATGGCATCGGCGCCTTCGACGCCGGGACGTCCGGTGTCGCGTTACCCGAGACGCACAGCGGCCTGCTCGACTGGTACCGCAAGCTCGGCATCCCGGTCAACGACGAACGTGCCGTGATGGAAGGCTGCGAGGGCCTGCTCGACTTCTATCGCCGCATCGGAACACAACGTGCTGGCCTGCCTTACGACATCGACGGCGTCGTCTACAAGGTCGATGCCTTCGAGGCGCAGCGCCGGCTCGGGTTCGTGGCACGTGCGCCGCGCTTCGCGATCGCCCACAAGTTTCCGGCCGAGGAAGCGACGACGGTGATCGAACAGATCGACGTTCAGGTCGGACGCACCGGCGCGATCACGCCGGTCGCGCGGCTGGCGCCGGTCTTTGTCGGTGGCGTCACCGTCACCAACGCCACGCTGCACAACGAGGACGAGATCCGCCGCAAGGACGTCCGCGTCGGCGACACGGTGATCGTCCGTCGTGCGGGCGACGTGATTCCCGAAGTGCTGCGGGTGCTGATCGACAAGCGACCCGCCGAATCGGTCGAGTACCGGCTGCCGACCGCCTGCCCGGTCTGCGGGTCGGCCGTGGTCCGCGAGGAAGGCGAGGCGGTCGCGCGCTGCAGCGGCGGACTGGTCTGCGCCGCACAGCGCAAGCAGGCGCTGCTGCACTTCGCGCAGCGTCGCGCGCTCGACATCGAAGGACTGGGCGACAAGGTCGTCGATCAGCTCGTCGTACGCGATCTGGTGCGTCAGCCGGCCGACCTGTTCGCGCTCGATCGCGAGACCGTTGCCGGGTTGGACCGCATGGCCGACAAGTCGGCCGCCAACCTCGTCGATGCGATCGAGAAGGCGAAGCGCACGACCTTCGCCCGCTTCCTTTTCGCGCTCGGCATCCGCCACGTCGGCGAGGAGGTGGCTCGCGTGCTGGCTCGCGAGTTCGGACGGCTGGACGCGCTGCTCGCGGCAGACTGGCCGGCGCTGATGGAGCGCAAGCGGACCCTGCAGAAGGAGAACGTCGGTCGCCGCACCCGGGGCGAGGCACAGCGGCCGATTCCGCTCGAAGGGATCGGCGACGAGATCGTGCAGGCCCTCGCCCAGTTCATGGCCGAGCCGCACAACCGTGACGCGATCGGCCGGATGCGCGAAGTCGGTATCGTGTGGCCCGAGGCGGACGGGACGATCCTGCGTGTCGATGCCGTTGACACTCCGCAGGGCGCAAGTGCTGGACCTTTGTCGGGCAAGACGTTCGTGTTGACTGGCTCTCTACCCGACCTCACGCGCGACGAGGCGAAGGCCAGGATCGAAGCGACCGGTGGCAAGGTTTCTGCTTCGGTGTCGCGGAAAACCGATTTCGTGGTGGCCGGTGCCGAAGCCGGCAGCAAGGCCGAAAAGGCCGTCGAACTCGGTGTCCCGCTCATTGATCAGGAAGCGTTGCTTCGTATGATCGAGTCTGGCCGAATCAAATAATTCCAGGAGCAATCAGCCATGCGCGTCAGAAAAGCGGTATTCCCGGTGGCCGGCATGGGCACGCGCTTCCTGCCCGCCACGAAGGCGAGCCCGAAGGAGATGATGCCGGTGGTCGACAAGCCGCTGATCCAGTACGCGGTGGAAGAGGCCGCCGAGGCCGGCATCACGGACATGGTCTTCATCACCGGCCGCAACAAGCGGGCGATCGAGGATCACTTCGACAAGGCCTACGAGATGGAGGCCGAGCTCGAGGCGAAGAACAAGCAGGCGCTGCTCGAGATCGTCCGCAACACGGTGCCGCCCTCGGTCAACTGCATCTACATCCGCCAGAACGAGGCGCTGGGTCTCGGTCACGCCGTGCTGTGCGCGTTTCCGGTGGTCGGTCACGAGCCGTTCGCGGTGCTGCTGGCCGACGACCTGATGGATACGGCAGCCGGTGTGCCGGGCGTACTCCAGCAGATGGTCCGGGTCTTCGACACGAAGCATGCGAGCGTGCTGGCCGTGCAGGACGTGCCGCCCGCCGAAACGAAGTCGTACGGCATCGTCGGCACGAAGATGGGGTCGGCGCTCGCGGGCAGCGACAAGCGGCTCGAGGAGATCACGCAAATGGTCGAGAAGCCCGACGCCGGCGACGCGCCGTCGACGCTGGCCGTCGTGGGCCGCTACATTCTCAGTGGCGACATCTTCGATCGACTGCGCAAGATCCGTCCGGGCTCAGGCGGCGAGATCCAGCTGACCGACGGCATCGTCGCATTGCTGCAGACCGATCCGGTGCTGGCCTATCGCTTCGACGGCGTGCGCTACGATTGCGGATCCAAGATCGGCTATCTAAAGGCCACCGTCGAACTCGGTCTCAAGCACCACGAGGTCGGGCCCGAGTTCAGCAAGTATCTGGACGGATACGTGCAGCGGAAGTGATCGCCGCGGTCTTCAAATCAACACTTCGGACTCGCTCCGGGAAGGAACTACATGTTCGGCATTCTGGGTGGCAGCGGACTCACGTCCTTCGCCGAACTCGAGATCGATCGTCGTGAGGTCGTTCGAACGCCGTGGGGTGAGCCTTCGGGTCCGGTCACGATCGGTCGCATCGGCGGCGTGCCGGTCGCCTTCCTGCCGCGCCACGGTCATGGCCACACGATCCCGCCGCATGCCATCAACTATCGCGCCAACCTGCACGCGCTGCGCACGATCGGCGTCGAAGGCGTGATCGCCGTCGCTTCGGTCGGCGGCGTGCGCGAGGACATGCAACCCGGCGTCATCGCGCTGCCCGACCAGATGCTCGACTACACCTGGGGCCGCGACTCGACCTATTTCGACGGGCCCGAGCATCCGGTCACGCACATCGACTTCACGCTGCCCTACGACCCGGCGCTGCGGGCGCACATGCTCGCGATCGCCCGCAAGGTCGGCCACCCGCTGATCGATGGCGGGTGTTATGCGTGCATGCAAGGTCCGCGGCTGGAGACGGCCGCCGAGATCAACCGCGTTGAGCGCGACGGTGCCGACGTGGTCGGCATGACGCTGATGCCCGAGGCCGCACTCGCGCGTGAACTTGAACTGCCGTATGCGGCTCTGGCCGTGGTGGTCAACCATGCAGCCGGCCGCGGCGACTCGAAGCTCGCCATCTCCACCGCCGACATCGTCCGGACGCTCGAAGTCGCGATGAACAACGTGCGCGCGCTGATCGTCTCGTTCGTCAGCGAAACCAGCAAGTCCCCTTCAGCCTGAGGCCGTCGTGATCCATCCGATCCTGCGCATGGGAGAGCCGCGCCTGCTGCGCATCGCGCAGCCGGTCGACGCCTTCGACACCCCGGAGCTTCACGCTCTTGTGGCCGACATGTTCGAGACGATGCACGACGCCAACGGCGCGGGCCTCGCGGCGCCACAGATCGGCGTCGACCGGCGCCTCGTGATCTTCGGATTCGCCGCTGACGCGCAACGCTCGGACGACGATCCGGTCCCCGAGACCGTGCTGCTCAATCCGGTCATCGAGAAACTTGAAGTCGAAGAGCAGGATGGCTGGGAAGGCTGCCTGTCGGTGCCGGGCATGCGCGGCCTCGTCCCGCGGGCCGAGCGCATCCGCTATCGCGGCTTCGATCCTTTCGGCAAGCCCATCGATCGCATCGCGACCGGGTTCCATGCGCGCGTGGTGCAGCACGAGTGCGATCACCTCGACGGCATTCTCTATCCGATGCGGGTGCGCGACTTCACGCACTTCGGCTTCACCGAAGAGCTGTTCCCCGGGCAGGACATCGTCGACGACTAGAACGACTCGTCTGGCGCCAGATGGCGCCACTGGCCCACCGGGAGTTCGCCGAGCATGACCTTGCCGATGCGCACCCGTCGCAGTCCGGCCACGTAGAGGCCCGCCAGTTCACACATGCGCCGCACCTGGCGCTTCTTGCCTTCGCGCAACACGAAGCGCAATTGCTCGCGGTTCTCCCACTCGACCAACGCAGGCTTGAGCGAAACGCCGTCCAGCGACATGCCGTGATTGAGCAGTCGCAGGCTCTCTTCGGTGAGACTGCCGGCTACGCGGACCAGGTATTCCTTCTCGATGTCCGAGTCGTCATTGATCAACTGACGCGCGATGCGGCCGTCCTGCGTCAGCACGAGCAAGCCGGTCGAGTCGATGTCGAGACGTCCCGCAGGCGCGAGGCCACGGGGCGGCCGCCAGTCCTCGGCGAGCCGGCGCGGATCGCCGGCCCACTGGAAGTCGGGCACGACCAGTGTCGAGGCCGGCTTGTAGCCATCCTCCGCCTGGCCCGAGACGAGGCCGATCGGCTTGTTGATCAGGATCGTCACGCGCTGCTCCTGTTCCTGCGTAGCGGCCCGCGTCACGGTGATCTTCTGATGCGGCATCACCTTGCTGCCGAGCACGTCGGTCCGCACGCCGTCGACGAACACCCAGCCCCGCGAGATCCATTCGTCGGCCTCGCGCCGCGAACACAGGCCGAGTTCGGCCATGCGCTTCGACAGCCGCATCGAGCCGGTCGCTTCGGACGCGGACGGCGGGGCAGGAGGCTTGGGTGGCACGGGGGCGCGCGTGCGTCGCGGTCGATCGGGAGGCAGGGTCATGGGGCGAGTACCTCGAGCAGGTCGCTCTCGAGCTTGATTTGGGCCTTGCCGTCCGACAGCCGTGAGCTGTCGAGCAGGAAGAAGTCCTCGACGCGCTCGCCGAGGGTCGTGATCTTGGCTGCGTGCACGTTGACGCGGTGGCTCGCGAGGACACGGAGGATCGCGTAGAGGAGACCGTCGCGGTCGGAGGTCGAGAGGGTCAGCAGGAAGAAGCGGCCGCGGTCGTCGGGCCGCAGGTCGACGGTAGGCGCGATCGGGAAGCTGCGCGACTGGCGCGACGGACGTCCGGTGGTCGGCAGCGGCAGCGGCGCGGCCAGCGCCAGGTGATGGGCGAGGTCGCGTTCGATGTTCGCGATGCGGTCGCGATAGTGGCCACCGTCGGGATCGAGCACGTGGAAGCTGTCGAGCGCGTGGCGCTCGCCTTCGTTGCCGAGCGTGGTGTGGACGCGCGCATCGACGATGAAAAAGCGCTGGCGATCGAAGTACTGGCAGATGCGCGCCAGCAGGTCGGGCTGGTCGAGCGTGAAGACGACGATCTGCAGACCTTCGCCGGCCGGAGACAGTCGCGCTTTGACGTGCGGTCGCGTGGTGTCGCGCAGCAGCGCGAACGCGCGCGTGATCCAGGCGATGTCCTGCGCGTCGTGGCGCAGGAACCAGGCGACGTCGAGTCGTTTCCAGAAGCGGTCGACGGCCTCGGTGTCGAAGGCGTAGAGGCCGAGGATGCGTCGCGCTTCCTCCTGCCGAGCTTCGAGCTCGGCAGGCGCGCTCGGCGGAGCTCCCGTGCCGTTCGAATCGGCCACGACACGCAGCGCGCGGAAGTAGAGGTCCTCGAACAGCTTGCCCTTCCAGGCGTTCCAGACCTTGGGGCTGGTGCCGCGGACATCGGCGACGGTCAGCAGGTAGAGGGCGCTGAGCCCGCGCTCGTTGCGCACGACGCGCGCAAAATCGCCGAGCACCTCTGGATCGGACCAGTCCTCCTTCTGCGCGACGCGCGACATCGTCAGGTGATGTTCGACGAGGAACACCAGCAGCTCGATGTCGCGCGGCTCGATCAGGTGGTCGCGCGCGAAGCGACGGACGTCGGCCATGCCGAGCTGCGAGTGATCGCCGCCGCGGCCCTTCGCGATGTCGTGAAACAGCGCCGCGACGTAGAGGAGCCAGGGCCGCTCGAAATTCGCGACCAGACGCGAGCACAGTGGGTACTCGTGCGCGAACTCCGGCATCGTGAAGCGGCGCAGGTTGCGGACCACCATCAGGATGTGCTGGTCGACCGTGTAGACGTGGTACAGGTCGTGCTGCATCTGACCGACGATGCGCCGGAACACCGGCAGGTAGCGGCTCAACACCGACAACTGGTTCATGCGCCGCAGCGCGTGGACGATGCCGCGCGGCTGCTGGAGGATCGACAGGAACAGCGCGCGATGCGCGGGATCGCGGCGGAACTTCGTGTCGATCAGCGTGCGACCGCGCCAGATCGCGTTCATCAGGCGCGCGGTCATCCCTTCGAGTTCGGAGTGCTTCTGCAGCACGAGGAAGGCCTCGAGCAGGGCCGCCGGCCGACGTTCGAAGAGGCCTTCGTCGACGAGGTCGAGAAGACCGCCTGCATTGACGAAGTGCACATCGATCGCGATCGGCGCGACCTGGCGCGCGGGGAACAACGCGGCCTCGATGGTCTGCAGCACGATGACGTTGAGCTGCGTGGTGACCTTGGCGGTCCGGTAGTAGCGCTGCATCAGCACTTCGCTGGCGCGGCGCGTGGCGGTCTGCTCCAGTCCGAACTCTTCGGCCAGCGCGGTCTGCACATCGAACACGAGCCGGTCCTCGCGCCGGTGCGCGATGCGATGCAGCCGGATGCGCAGGCGTTGCAGGAAGCTCTCGCAGCGACGCAGCTGGCGCGCTTCCACCGGCGTCACGACCTTGTGCTCCTCGAGCTCGACCCACGACGTGCCGAAGCGGGCGGCCCGCGCTACCCACAGGATCATCTGCAGGTCGCGCAGGCCCCCGGGGCTCTCCTTGATGTTGGGTTCGAGCGCATACGGCGTGTCCTGGAACTTCGCATACCGCTGCTGCTGCTCCAGCATCTTCGAGCGGAAGAACTGGCGCGGCTCGATCGACGACGTCATCTGCTGGAGCAGCGAGACGCACAGCTTGCGGTTGCCGGCGATGTAGCGGCCTTCGAGCAACGCGGTGGCGACGGTGACATCGCGTTCCGCCTCGACTAGGCATTCCGGGATCGTGCGCACACTGTGCCCGACCTCGAAGCCGAGGTCCCATAACGTGCCGACCAGGGCCTCGATGGCGGACGCATCCACGGTGTTCGGCGTCTCGTGCAGAAGGATCAGGACGTCCACGTCCGAGTGCGGGTAATGCTCGCTGCGACCGTAGCCACCGACGGCGACCAGCGTCGCCGAACGCGGCAGGTCCATCAGCGTCCAGCACGCACGCAGGGCGACGTCGTGGGCCACGGACAGTCCCCGCAACAGGCGCTGGCTGCGAGCCGACACATCGAACTCGGCGAGTAGTCGCGCACATTCCGCTTCGAGGGCGGCGCGGATCGCGAGCGCATCCTTCGCGGGACTGACGCGCGTGGAAGTCACCGGCGGTTTCGGCGGGCTGGCCAGCGAAGCGGGAAGGAACGGCGAGGTCATGAAAGTCTGTGGACGCGGCGTCGGCAGAGGGCAGGCGCGCAACCCGGGCTCCGGGACGGATCGCGTGCCGATCTTCTGGTCACGCACTTCTGGGACGACGGGTCGATCAGGCGGCGGCCGGGTCGGGCGGTGTGCCCCTTGAAACGGTCAGCACCTCGAAGCCGTCGTCGGTCACCAGCACCGTATGTTCCCACTGCGCGGATAGGCTATGGTCCTTCGTGACGATGGTCCACCCGTCGTTCATCTCGCGGATCTCGCGGCGACCGGCATTGATCATCGGCTCGACCGTGAAGATCATGCCGGGCACCAGCAGTTCGAGGGTTCCGGGGCGGCCGTAGTGCAGCACCTGCGGGTCCTCGTGGAACCGTTGTCCGATGCCGTGGCCACAGAACTCGCGCACCACCGAGAAGCCATTCTTCTCGGCATGCCGCTGGATCACGTGACCGATGTCGCCCAGATGCCCGCCCGGCTTGACGGCATGGATGCCGAGCCACATGCACTCGAAGGTGATGTCGCACAGGCGCTTTGCCTGGATCGACCCTTCACCGACGATGAACATGCGACTGGTGTCGCCGTGGTAACCGTCCTTGATGACGGTGACGTCGATGTTCAGGATGTCGCCGTTCTTGAGCAGCCGGTCGCCAGGAATGCCGTGACAGACCTGGTGGTTGATCGACGTGCAGACCGACTTGGGATAGGGCCGGTAGCCGGGAGGCGCGTAGTTAAGCGGTGCGGGAATGGTGTGCTGCACGTCGACCATGTAGTCGTGGCACAGCTTGTCGAGTTCGCCGGTGGTCGCGCCCGGCTTGACGAACGGCGTGATGTAGTCGAGCACCTCGGAGCCGAGGCGGCCAGCCACGCGCATGTGCTTGATGTCGACGGCGGTCTTGATCTTGGGTTTCACGACGGGGCGGGGCAGGGAGTTCATTGCGGTACCAATTCTGTCGGCGTCGGGTGACCTCACCGTCCGTTGTAAGGGCGGGGATGCGAACCGCCACTAAAGCCGCTATGATAGCGGGCTTGCTTCAGCCTGCCTCTGGTCAATGAGGATTTCCTAGACGCGGCAAGCGGTGTCGGCGGGGCGAACCTGAATATGGCGGGTATTACCTGCAAATTCATTCGTCTGGCGATATCGGCCGTCCTTCGTGATGGCACGCGGCAAGACGCCGCGAATCGGTTTCCAACCAGCGAGCATGCGCACCAAGGGTGCCGATCCGATCTCGCGATCGACGGTGCAGCGCCTGCTCCAGACCCAACCCTTAGGAGCTTCAAATGTCGACCAGCATGCGTGAAATGCTAGAAGCGGGCGTCCATTTCGGACACCAGACCCGCTTCTGGAATCCCAAGATGGCCCCGTATATCTTCGGCCATCGCAACCGGATCCATATCGTCAACCTTGAGAAGACGCTCGCCAACTACAACGACGCGGTCAAATATGCGAAGAAGCTTGCCGCCAATCGCGGGACCATCCTGTTCGTCGGCACCAAGCGCCAGGCCCGAGAGATCCTGGCCGAAGAAGCCCAGCGCGCCGGCATGCCTTACGTCGACCAGCGCTGGCTCGGCGGGATGCTCACCAACTTCAAGACAGTCAAGGCCTCGATCAAGCGCCTCAAGGACATGGAAGCCACGGTCGCCGACGGCGGCCAGGAACGCCTGTCCAAGAAGGAAGCGCTGACGTTCTCGCGCGAAATGGAGAAGCTGACCAAGTCCATCGGCGGCATTAAGGACATGAACGGCGTGCCGGATGCGATCTTCGTGATCGACGTCGGTTATCACAAGGGCGCCGTCACCGAAGCCGCGAAGCTCGGCATCCCGGTGATCGGCGTGGTCGATACCAACCACTCACCCGACGGCATCGCCTACGTGATCCCGGGCAACGACGACTCGAGCAAGGCGATCCGCCTGTACGCCCGCGGCGTCGCCGATGCGATCCTCGAAGGCCGCAACAACGCGTTGAACGACATCGTCGAGACGCCCGAGAACGGCGAAGAGTTCGTCGAGGTCAGCGCCGCAGCCTGACGGTGACGCCCATCGCGCACGACCGGCGATGGGTTGACGGCATCAAGGGGGTGTCTCGAAGGCGCCCCTTTTTTTTAGGGTGACCCGGGGCGAGCCCCGTACGCATCGAACACGAAAACACGGCAAGGAGAAAGACATGGTGGAAGTCACGGCAAGCATGGTCAAGGAGCTTCGCGAGAAGACGGACGCGCCGATGATGGAATGCAAGAAGGCCCTGACGGAGGCTGAGGGTGACCTCGTCAGGGCCGAGGAACTGCTGCGCGTCAAGCTCGGCAACAAGGCCAGCAAGGCCGCCAGCCGCGTGACGGCCGAAGGCATCGTCAGCGTGTTCATCGACGGTCCGGTCGGCGTCCTGCTCGAAGTCAATTGCGAAACCGACTTCGTCGCCAAGAACGACGACTTCCTGAACTTCACGAAGCAGCTCGGTGAGGTGATCGCCCGCCAGAACCCGGCGACCGTCGAAACGCTGCTGGGCTTGCCACTCGACGGCAAGACGGTCGACGAGACGCGCGCCGCCCTCGTCGGCAAGCTCGGCGAGAACCTGGCGATCCGTCGCTTCGTCCGCTACGAGACCAAGGCCAAGCTGGCCAGCTATTTGCACGGCACCCGCATCGGCGTGCTCGTCGAGTACGACGCCGCGGACGAGCAGGTGGGCAAGGACATCGCGATGCACGTCGCCGCGAGCAAGCCGATCACCGTCTCGAAGGACGACGTGCCGGCCGACAAGATCGAGGCCGAGCGCAAGGTCTTCACGGCTCAGGCCGCCGAGTCCGGCAAGCCCGCCGAGATCGTCGCCAAGATGGTCGAGGGGCGCGTGTCGAAGTACCTGGCCGAAGTTGCGTTGATGGGCCAGGCGTTCGTCAAGGATCCGGACACCACGATCGAGAAGATGCTCAAGGCGAAGAGCGCGACGGTGCAGCGCTTCACGCTGTACGTCGTCGGTGAAGGCATCGAGAAGCGCACGGACGATTTCGCAGCCGAAGTCGCGGCCCAGGTCGCAGCCGCCCAGAAGTAGGTTCGTCGTCGCCTGCGCCGCCGACTGCGGCGGGGGCGACGAAAGCGGGTGCGAAATCAACGATAATGCTGCCTGGCCAAAAGCCCTGCGGCATCGTCCGGGCCCCGGTCGTTCCTCGTGCCGTCCGGCACGGGTCGGAACACAAGACGCGGCACGATCGCGTCCTTCTTGGGAATGCGGCGGGATGCCTCTGGCCTACAAGCGGGTATTGCTCAAGCTGTCCGGTGAAGCGTTGATGGGCGACGACGCCTTCGGCATCAATCGACAGACCATCGAGAAGATGGTCACCGACGTGGCCGAAGTGGTCCATGAAGGCCTCGAACTGGCCATCGTGATCGGCGGCGGCAACATCTTTCGCGGCGTCGCTCTCGGCGCATCCGGGATGGATCGCGCCACGGCCGACTACATGGGGATGCTGGCGACCATGATGAATGCGCTCGCGCTTCAGGACGCGCTGATGCGCGCCGACGTCGACGCGCGGGTCTTGTCCGCATTGCGCATGGACCAGGTCGTCGAGCCCTACATCCGCCCGAAGGCGATGCGGCATCTCGAGGAGGGCAGGGTCGTGATCTTCGCGGCCGGCACCGGCAACCCTTTCTTCACGACTGACACCGCGGCGGCCTTGCGCGGCGCTGAGATCGGCGCGGAGATCGTGCTGAAGGCGACCAAGGTCGACGGGGTCTACAGCGCCGACCCCAACAAGGATCCGACGGCGACGCGCTACACCACGATCACCTTCGACGAAGCGATCGGCAAGCATCTGCAGGTGATGGACGCAACGGCCTTCGCGTTGTGTCGTGACCAGAATCTGCCGATCAAGGTGTTCTCGATCGTCAAGCCGGGCGCCCTGATGCGCGTGTGCCAGGGCGTCGATGAAGGAACGCTGGTCCACGCCTGAGCGGTGGCCGGCATTGACAGGGCGCACCGACCCGAGGGTCGGTGCGCAGGAGATAGGAAAGACGCATGGCGATAGCCGACATCAAGAAAAACGCCGAGCAGAAGATGGTGAAGTCGCTCGAGACGCTGAAGACCGATCTGGCGAAGGTCCGCACGGGCCGCGCGCACACCGGCCTGCTCGACCATGTCCAGGTCGACTACTACGGGTCCGCCACGGCCCTCACGCAGATCGCCAACGTGACGCTGGTCGACGCACGGACCATCGGAGTGCAGCCATGGGAGAAGAAGATGGTGCCGGTCGTCGAGAAGGCCATCCGCGAGGCCGACCTCGGGCTCAACCCGGCCACCAACGGCGACATGATCCGCATCCCGATGCCGGCTCTGACCGAAGAACGTCGACGCGAGCTCGTCAAGGTCGTCAAGAGCGAGGCCGAGGACGCGAAGATCGCCGTCCGCAACCTGCGCCGCGATGCCAACAATCACTTCAAGGAAGAGCTCAAGGCGAAGACGATTTCTGAGGACGACGAACGTCGAGCGCAGGACGACGTCCAGAAGCTTACCGATCGTCATATCCTGGAAATCGACCGGATGGTGACGCAGAAGGAAGCGGAGATCATGACGGTCTGAGCCTGTCTCGGATCGCCCTCCAGGATGATCAACGATGTCTTTTGCCTTGCATGCCCCGTCGGGCGATCGAGTCGGTCCGTCTCGTGACGAAGTCATGAAGCGGCGCATCAGTTCAACCCAGACAGTCCCCGAGTCGGGCGACGTCCCGCGTCACGTTGCCATCATCATGGACGGCAACGGCCGCTGGGCGACCGCGCGCCATCTGCCGCGTGCAGCCGGTCATTCCAAAGGTGTCGACCGGGTCGAGGAGATCGTCGAGGCCTGCATCGTCCGTGGCATCACGCACCTCACGCTGTTCGCGTTCAGCTCCGAAAACTGGCGGCGTCCGGCCGACGAGGTGTCGCTGCTGATGCGCCTATTCATGGGCACGCTCGAACGCCAGGTCGCGCGGCTGCACACCAACGGTATCCGGCTGCAGATCATCGGTGACCTGGAGCGCTTCGAACCGCGACTGCGCGAACTGATCGACGTCGCGCATCGCAAGACCATCGACAACCAGCGCCTGACACTGACCATCGCGGCCAACTACGGTGGTCGCGCCGACATCCTCGCAGCCTTCGGCAAGATGATCGTCGCGCATCCCGAGATGGCCACCGATCCGTCGCGCATCACCGAGGAATCCATCGCGCCGTATCTCGCGATGCACGACGCGCCCGAGCCCGACCTGTTCATCCGGACCGGGGGCGAGCAGCGCATCAGCAACTTCCTTCTCTGGCAACTCGCCTACACCGAGTTGTACTTCACCGATGTGCACTGGCCGAGCTTTGACGCGAAAGAGCTCGACCGCGCCATCGACTCCTACCGCACGCGCGAGCGGCGCTTCGGACGCACCAGTGCGCAGGTGGGCGTCTAGTTGTCGCAGATCACCCCCGTCCCGGTGTCGATCGGTCACGGCATAGCCCGATCGTGCTGAAGCAACGCGTCATCACCGCGCTTGTCCTGGTCGCCTTGCTGATGCTGGCGATCACGGCCGGCCGGCCCTTCGGCTTCCCGATCTTCGGGCTGGTGATGGTAGGCATCGTCATGGGCGAGTGGCTGATGTTGCTGCGGCTGTCGAAGCAGACTTCGATCGTGGTCGCCGGCGTGATGATGTTCGTGTTGTGGGTGATTGACGCCACCTCGATGGCGCGCGGCGTCGCGATCGTGACGTGGGTCGCAGCCACCATCGCCTGGCTCGGCCTCACCGGCACGCTGTTCGCGACCGGTCGCTTCCCCGCATCGGATCGCTGGCGTTTCGGCTACGCCTGTCTCGCGCTGCTGCTGCCCGGCGCCTGCTGGTTCGCGCTGGTCGCCGCGTATCGAGAGGGTCTCGTCTTCCTGGTCTCGATCTTCGCCATCGTCTGGACCGCCGACATCGCGGCCTATTTTGCCGGACGCGCATTCGGCAAGCGCAAGCTGGCACCGGCTATCAGTCCCGGCAAGACCTGGGCAGGCGCGATCGGCGGCGCGCTCGCAACCCTGCTGCTGGCGCTGGTCGCCATCGAGGTGCCGCAGTTGTCCGACAGTTTCTTCGCGGTGCTCGACCGGCGCTGGTCGCTGGTCGTCGTCTTCGCGGTGACGTTGATCCTAGTCGTGCTGAGCGTGGTCGGCGATCTGTTCGAGTCGCAGCTCAAGCGCCAGCGCGGCGTGAAGGACAGCAGTCGCCTGCTGCCCGGCCACGGCGGCGTGTTCGACCGGGTCGACGCGCTGCTGCCGATCGTGCCGGTCGCGCTGCTGCTTGGGTTCGCGGCATGATGACGTCCTGATGTCGAGATTCGCTCAATGACCCATACCCTCACCATCCTCGGCTCGACCGGCTCGATCGGGCAGAGCACGCTCGACGTCGTGGCGCGACATCCGGATCGCTATCTCGTTCACGCGCTGACCGGCCACACCCGCATCGCCGAACTGGCCGAGCAATGTCGGCGCTTCTCCCCGGCCCGCGCGATCGTGGCAACCACGGCGGACGCGCAGGCCTTGCGCCGGTTGCTCGATGCCTCGGCGCAGGAGCGGGCGATCCAGATCGATCACGGCCCCGAGGCGCTGTGCGAGGTGGCGGCGGAAGCCGACTACGTGATGGCCGCCATCGTCGGCGCCGCTGGCCTTCCGTCGGCGATGGCCGCGGCGCGCGCCGGCCGTCGCGTGCTGCTCGCGAACAAGGAAGCGCTGGTCATGGCCGGGGCTTTGTTCATGGATGCTGTCGCGACCGCGGGGGCGACGCTGCTGCCCATCGACAGCGAGCACAACGCGATCTTCCAGTGCATGCCGGTCTCGACGTCGGGCGCGCTCGAAGCCGCGGACCAGCGCGTTTCGCGCGTGCTGCTGACCGCGTCCGGTGGGCCGTTCCGCACGATGCCGGTCGAACGCATGTCCGACGTCACGCCGGCGCAGGCCTGTGCGCACCCCAATTGGTCGATGGGCCGCAAGATCTCGGTCGACTCGGCGACCATGATGAACAAGGGGCTCGAGGTGATCGAGGCGTGCTGGCTGTTCGGCATCACGCCCGATCGCATCGACGTCGTGATCCATCCGCAGAGCGTGATCCACTCGATGGTCGAGTACGTCGACGGCTCGGTCCTGGCGCAGATGGGCAATCCCGACATGCGCACCCCGATCGCCCATGCGCTCGCCTATCCCGAGCGTATCGCGTCGGGCGTGCGTCCACTGGATCTCGCGGCCGTTGGCAGACTCGACTTCGAGAAGCCCGACCTGGTCCGTTTCCCGTGCCTCGATCTGGCCTACCATGCACTACGCTCCGGTGGTGGCGCGCCCGCGATCCTCAACGCGGCCAACGAGATCGCGGTGGGCGCGTTTCTCGAAGGACGCATCCGCTTCACGGCGATCGCGCAAGTCGTCGAGCAGGTCCTGGAAAACGTTGCCGCGGAGGTGCCGCGTAGTCTCGACGACGTGCTGGCACTCGATCAGGTCGCGAGGGTCAGGGCCATCGAGGTGGTGCGGGTCGCCAAGGGCGACCGCTCACCGTCGCAGCGCATAGCTGCATCGTTTTGAGTCGCCGCGGACCGGAGTACGCCTCCCCGCAGCACGCATCACAAAGGGCAACACCATGACCGTCATCTGGACCATCGTCGCTTTCCTTCTCGCGCTCGGGCCGCTGATCGTCTTCCACGAACTCGGCCACTACGCCGTGGCCCGCGCGTGCGGCGTCAAGGTGCTGCGCTTCTCGGTCGGCTTCGGTCGGCCCCTGGTCAAGTGGGTCCGTGGCCGCGACCAGACCGAGTGGGTACTGTCGCTGATCCCTTTCGGTGGCTACGTCGCCATGCTCGACGAGCGCGAGGCGCACGACGCGCCGATTCCCGCGGCGGACCTGCCTCGCGCGTTCAACCGTCAGCACGTCGCCAAGCGCATCGCGATCGTGGCGGCGGGACCGGCGGCCAACCTGCTGCTCGCTGTGCTCCTGTACGCCGTGCTCAACATGAGCGGCATCGAGGAGCCGCGCGCGATCTTCACGGCGCCGGACCCGCACAGCACGCTCGCCGAGAGCGGCATCGCCGCACCCTTCGAAGTCGTCGCGATGGACGGCGAGGCGCTGCGCTCGATGGTCGACCTGCGCTGGCGTCTGCTCAAGATCGGGATCGATCACGGTTCTGCGGAGCTCAGCGTGCGCGGACTCGGCGCCTCTTCGGACGCAACGCGCAAGGTGGTCCTCGATCTCGGTCGTCTCGACACCAAGGACTTCGAGGAGGACTTCATGCCGAAGCTCGGCATGTCGCTGCTGCGCACGCGACCCACGATCGGCGAGGTCACGGATCCCAAGGGCCCTGCAGCGGCAGCGGGTCTCAAGCGGGGCGACCGCATCGTCGCGATCGACGGCAAGCCCATCGACGATGTCGATGCCTTCCGTCGCCTGATTGCCGGATCGCCCGGCCGCGCGCTGGCGATGACCGTCGAGCGCGATGCAGGCACGGTCGATCTTTCGGTGACACCTGTGCTCGCGCCGGGAAGCACCACCACGGGCATGATCGGCGTGTTGCCGCAGGGTCAGTTGCAGAAGATCGAAGTGCACTACGGACCGATCGATGCGCTCGCCCACGGCGCGACGCAGACGTGGGATCTCGGCGTGTTCTCGCTGCGCATGATCGGCAAGATGGTGACCGGCCAGGTCTCGATGAAGAACATCAGCGGACCCCTCACCATCGCCGACTACGCCAAGAAATCCGCACAACTCGGACTGCTCCCTTTCATCAGCTTCGTCGCCTTCATCAGCATCAGTCTCGGCGTGATGAACCTGTTACCGATCCCCATGCTCGACGGAGGCCACTTGCTGTATTATTCGGCCGAAATTGTGAGGGGGCGCCCGCCTTCCGAACGGTTTCTGGAGTGGAGTCAGCGGGCAGGCATGTTTCTGCTTGCAGGCCTGATGGTCGTGGCTCTTTTCAACGACTTCGCGCGCTTGTTGTCCTGAATGCGGTGCGGCTCCCCTCCGTACCTGATCACTCTTCTGCGACACCTTCCCTCGATCCGACGCATCCCTTGATGACGAAATTCCGCTTGTCGCGTTTGGCATCGCTGTTCGGTGCCCAACGCTCGTTTGCCTCTTCCATGTATGCGTCGGCCTATCGTCCGTTGCTCGTCGCCACGGCCATGGCCGGCGGCCTGCTGCACGGCGCCGCGCACGCCTTCGAACCCTTCGTGGTCCGCGACATCCGCGTCGAAGGCATCCAGCGCACCGACGCCGGGACCGTCTTCAGCTACCTGCCGGTCAAGGTCGGCGAAACGTTCAACGACGAGAAGGCCACGGCCGCGTTGAAGGCGCTGTACGCGACCGGCTTCTTCAAGGACGTTCGCATCGACGTGGACAAGGAGGTGCTGGTCGTCATCGTCGAGGAGCGGCCGGCAATCGCGGTGATCGACTTCACCGGCATGAAGGAATTCGACAAGGAGACGCTGAAGAAGGCTCTCAAGGACATCGGGCTTTCCGAGACGGCGATCTTCGACCGCGCGATCCTGGACCGCTCGGAGCAGGAGCTGAAGCGTCAATACCTGACGCGCGGTAAGTACGGTGCGCAGGTGACCACGACGGTGACGCCGCTCGAGCGCAACCGCGTCAGCATCACGTTCAACATCGACGAAGGCGACGTCGCGACCATCAAGCAGATCCACATCGTGGGCAACAAGGCCTACAAGGAAAAGGAACTGCTCGAGGAGGTCGCGCTGTCCACGCCGGGTTGGTTGACCTGGTACACGAAGAGCGATCAGTACTCGAAGCAGAAGCTCAACGGCGATCTCGAGTCCCTTCGCTCGTTCTATCTCAACCGCGGCTATCTCGAGTTCAACGTCGAGTCCACGCAGGTCTCGATCACGCCGGACAAGAAGGACATCTACATCACGATCAACATCACCGAAGGCGAGAAGTACACCGTCTCCGACGTGAAGATCGCGGGTGAAGCGCTCGTCACCGAAGAAGAGCTGCGCAAGCTGCTGTTCCTCAAGCCGGGCGAGACCTACTCGGGCGAGAAGCTCACGCTGTCGACCAAGGCAATTCAGGATCGCCTGGGCGCACTCGGCTATGCCTTCGCGAATGCCAACGCGCAGCCCGAACTGAACCGCGCCGAGCACAAGGTCGCCTTCACGATCTTTGTCGATCCGGGTCGCCGCGTTTACGTGCGACGCATCAACGTCACCGGCAACACCAAGACGCGCGACGAGGTCGTGCGCCGCGAACTGCGCACCGCCGAGGGCGGCTGGTACGACGTCGACGCAATCAAGCTGTCGAAGGAAAGACTCGAGCGCCTCTCGTACTTCAAGGAAGTGAACCTCGAGACGCCGCAGGTCTCCGGCACCAACGACCAGGTCGACGTGAACATCGGCGTGGTCGAGAAGCCGACCGGCACCTTCAACATTGGCGCGGGCTATTCGCAGGTTGACAAGATCATTCTGACCACGTCCGTGCAGCAGTCCAACGTCTTCGGCAGCGGCCAGAACGTCGGCCTCTCGATCGACACCAGCAAGCTGAACCGGACCGCGGCGCTTTCGGCCACGGACCCGTACTTCACCGACAACGGCGTGTCGCGGACCATCGACGTGTTCTATCGAACGGTCAATCCCTCGAGCACCAGCCTGGGCGACTACTCCGTGCGCACGGCTGGCGCGGGCTTGACCTTCGGCGTGCCATTCACCGAATACGACACGGTGTTCTTCGGAGCGCGCTACGAGCACACCGGCATCAACCTGTATGCGACCAGTCCACAGGTGTACATCGACTACGTGGCACAGAACGGGCCCACGACGAGCGCCTATATCGGGACGATCGGCTGGCAGCGCGACAGTCGCGACAGCGGCATCACGCCGACCCGCGGCCGCTATCAGCGCGCCAACCTTGAGACCGCCACGCCACTCGGCGATTTGAAATACTACCGGGCCAGCTACCAGCACACCTACTACTACCCGATCAACCATAACTACACGCTGTCGTTCAATGGTGAAGTCGATTACGGCCGCGGTTACGACGGCAAGAACCTGCCGGTGTTCAAGAACTTTTACGCGGGCGGCATCGGCTCGGTCCGCGGCTACGACACCAGTTCGATCGGTCCTCGCGACATCAACGGGGATGCGATCGGCGGCGCGAAGCGCTTTAACGGCAACGTCGAACTGCTTTTCCCTCTGCCCGGTACCGGCAAGGATCGCGCGTTCCGAGGTTTCGTCTTCACCGATACCGGCGGCGTCTATGCCGAGAAGCAGAAGATCACCGCGAGCGGCATCAAGTACTCGGTGGGTTTCGGGATCAACTGGCTCTCGCCGCTCGGGGCGCTGCGCCTCAGCTATGCGGTTCCATTGAATGCCAAGCCCGACGACAAGCTGCAGCGCCTGCAATTCAACATCGGCAACGGCTTCTAGTCGACGCACCGCGGAACCATCGCGCCTGCGCTGGTGTCGATGCGCGTCACGGCACCACCTTTCAGCAAGGATTTCAGTCATGCACATGCAACTCTTCCGGCGTTTCGCCTCGGTCTTCTTCCTGCTTGCAGCCGTCCAGACGGCGTCGGCCCAGGAGACCACCAAAATCGGCGTGGTCAATCTCGACCGCATCGCACGCGAGTCCAATGCTGCCAAGGCCGGCAACCAGAAGATCGAAGCCGAGTTCTCGAAGCGCTCCAAGGACCTGCAGGAGACGTCCGCACGTCTCAAGGCCGCGGCCGACAAGTTCGACAAGGACGCACCGGTTCTGTCCGATACGGATCGCCAGCGTCGCCAGCGTGAACTCGGGGACATGGACAAGGACCTGCAGCGTCGCCAGCGCGAGGCCAACGAGGACTACAACCAGCGTCGCAAGGAAGAGAACGACGCGATCACCGATCGCGCCAACAAAGCCCTGCGCGTGCTTGCGGACCAGGAAAAGTACGACCTCGTGCTGACGGATGCGGTCATCGTCAGCCCGCGGATCGACATCACCGACAAGCTGCTCAAGCTGATGAACGCGGCGCCGGCGCCCGCAGCCACCAAGTAACGTCGGCATGGCGAGCCACCGCACGGTGACGCCCGCCGGTCCGCCAGCGCCGACCTGCGCGCTGCAGGAACTCGTCGATCGCTTCGGCGGTTCGTGTGGGGGTGACCTGCAACGGGTCGTTTGCGGATTCGCCCCGCTCGAGACAGCCACCGATCTCCAGCTCGCGTTCGTGACGGCGGCGCGGTATCGCAGCGTCGTTGCCGCGAGTGGTGCGTCGGCCGTTCTGGTGACGGCGAAGGACGCCGAGCTGCTCACGTCGCAGGCCGAACGCCTGTGGGTGTGCAAGGATCCCTATCTCCAGTTCGCGCGAATCGCGCAATATTTCGAATCGCTGGTCGCGACCGTCGCGCGACCGGGCATCGACCCGACCGCGGTGATCGGTGTCGATGCGCGCATCGACGGGACCGCGACCCTCGGTGCCCATGTGGTGATCGGTGCACAGGTTTTGATCGCAGCCGGTGTGCGCATCGGTGCGGGATGCCAGATCGGCGAAGGCTCGCATCTCGGACGCGACACCGTGATTCATCCGCGCGCAACGATCTATCCGCGCTGCACGCTGGGTGAACGCTGCATCGTCCATTCCGGCGCCGTGATCGGGGCCGATGGCTTCGGCTTCGCGAAGGACGGCGCGCACTGGGTCAAGATTCCGCAGGTCGGCGGCGTGCTGATCGGCGACGACGTCGAGATCGGTGCCAACACCACCATCGATCGCGGCGCGCTCGACGACACGGTGATCGGCAACGGTGTGAAGCTCGATAACCAGATCCAGATCGGCCACAACGTGCGGGTCGGCGACGACACCATCATGGCCGCCTTCGTCGGCATCGCCGGCAGCGCGATGATCGGCCAGCGTTGCATGATCGGAGGCGCGGCCCGCATCATGGGTCACGTCACGATCGCCGACGACGTGGTGGTCTCGACGCAGACCTTCGTGAGCCGCTCCATCTCCAAGCCGGGCCAGTACACCGGCTACTATCCGATGGCTGAGCACGCCGCCTTCGAGAAGAGCGCCGCTGTGCTGAGACGTCTCGACGGACTTCGCGAGCGCGTTCGTCGCCTCGAGACATCGACGCGTAACGTGGCGACGGATATCGACAGCAGCCCTGTTCCAACGAACGAGCCCGAAAGGCCCGCATGACCTCCCTCGACATCCATCAGATCCTCGAGCATCTGCCACACCGCTACCCGATGCTGCTCGTCGATCGCGTGCTGGAATGCGAAGCGGGTAAGACGATCAAGGCGCTCAAGAACGTCACAATCAACGAGCCATTCTTCCCGGGCCATTACCCGCACAGCCCGGTGATGCCGGGCGTGCTCGTGATCGAAGCGCTGGCGCAGGCCGCGGCCATCCTGTCGTTCGTCACCATGGACACCAAGCCCAACGCGTCGTCGATGTACTATTTTGTGGGCATCGACAACGCGCGCTTCAAGAAGCCGGTGATGCCGGGCGACCAAATGATCCTCGAGGTCGAGTTGGTCCGTTCGATGCGCGGAATTTGGAAGTACGCGGCCAAGGCCAGTGTCGACGGCTCACGGTGCGCGGTGGCCGACCTGATGTGCAGCTACAAGATCGTCCCGGCTGCCGAGTGACGCGCGACAAGATGTCGCAGGCAAAGATCCGCATCCACCCGACGGCTTTGATCGACCCGGCGGCAGAGCTGGCCGACGACGTCGAGGTCGGCGCCTACAGCGTCGTCGGCCCGCACGTGAAGATCGGCGCGGGCACGATGGTGGCGTCCCACGTGGTCATCGAAGGCCGTACCACCATCGGCGAGCGCAACCGCATCGCTTCGTTCAACGCCATCGGCGGCGAGCCGCAGGACAAGAAGTACGCGGGCGAGCCGACTCGTCTCAAGATCGGCGACGACAACCTGATCCGCGAGTTCGGCACCTACAACGTCGGCACTGAGCAGGGCGGCGGCGTCACCCGTATCGGCAACGACAACTGGATCATGGCTTACGTGCACGTGGCGCACGACTGCATCGTCGGCAGCCACACGATCTTCGCGAACAAGGCCCAGATCGCCGGCCACGCGGAGGTCGGCGACTGGGCGATCCTCGGTGGCGACACCGGCGTTCATCAGTTCGTGCGCATCGGTGCCCACGCGTTCACTGGCATCGGCACGATGCTGCGCCAGGACGTGCCGCCGTTCGTGATGGTGAGTGGTGATCCCGCCGCGCCTCACGGTATTAACGTCGAGGGGCTGAAGCGTCGCGGTTTCGATGCGCCGACCATCTCCGCGTTGCGACGAGCCTACAAGTCGCTGTATCGCAGCGGCCTGACGCTCGACGAGGCACGCACCTCGATCGAGGCACAGCTCGGCGAGGGCGGCGATGCCGCACCTGCCCTCGGCCAGCTCAACGCCTTCCTCGGCTCTGCGACCCGCGGCATCGTCCGCTGATCGCCTGGCCACATCCGCAAACCGTCGCGCGATGAGCGTCCCGATGGCCATGGTCGCCGGCGAGGCGTCGGGTGATCTTCTGGCCAGCCTGCTGCTGAAGCCGCTCGGGCAGCAGGTTTCCGGGCTCGACGCCTACGGCATCGGTGGTCCGCGCATGATCGCCGAGGGCTTTCGCGCCGACTGGCCGATCGACAAGCTCGCCGTGCGCGGCTATGTCGAGGTGCTGCGTCACTACTTCGAGATCGCCGGCATCCGCAGGCAGCTCAGGCGGGACCTGCTCGGACATCCACCCGCCGTGTTTGTCGGCATCGACGCGCCCGACTTCAATCTCGATCTGGAAGTGCAGTTGCGCGAAGCATGGCGTGGCCAGAAGCGACCGGTCGTCCACTTCATCGGACCGTCGATCTGGGCCTGGCGTGGCAAGCGCATCGAGAAGATCGCGCGCGCGGTCGACCACATCCTCGTGGTGTTCCCGTTCGAGGAGGAGATCTATCGCAAGGCCGGCATCGCCGCGACCTACGTGGGACATCCGCTCGCCGACGTGATCCCGATGAAACCGGACCGTGCGGCTGCGCGGAGGACGCTCGGACTGCCGGATCACGAGCGAGTCGTCGCTCTGATGCCGGGCAGTCGCCTGTCCGAGATCGGCTACATGGCCGAGTCCTTCATCGATGCCGCTGCGTTGCTGCATCGACGCGATCCGCAGCTTCGATTCGTCGTGCCGATGTCGAGCGCGCCTGCACGCGCGGCCTTCGAGGCGATCCGTTCGAGCCGCCAGACCGAACTGCCGCTGCAGATCGTCGACGGCCAGTCGCACGCGGTGCTCGCCGCGGCCGATGCGGTGCTGGTCGCGAGTGGCACCGCGACGCTCGAGACCGCGCTCTTCAAGCGGCCGATGGTGATCGCCTACAAGGTGAACGCGTTGACGGCAGTCCTGATGCGACGCATGGGCTACATCCCCTGGGTCGGCCTGCCCAACATCCTCGCGCGCGAGTTCGTCGTGCCCGAGTTCCTGCAGGAAGCGGCGACGCCCCAGGCGCTGGCCGATGCGATCACCTTCCAACTCGATGACGAACCGAATCGACGGCGCCTTGAAGAACGTTTCGGCGCGATGCACGAGACGCTCCGGCGCAACACCGGTGAACGGGCGGCCACCGTGATCGCCGGTCTGCTCGACGCATGAAGACGACCCGTCACCGCAACCTCGCGTTGAGTTTTTTCACGACGGCAACGCGCGTCTGCGGGGTCGACGAAGCAGGGCGCGGGCCTCTCGCCGGACCGGTCTACGCGGCGGCCGTGATCCTCGATCCCGAGCGGCTGATCCGCGGCCTGCGCGACTCGAAGCAGCTCTCGCCAGACAAGCGCCAGGTGCTGGCGCTGCGCATCCGCGAGCGCGCGATGGCGTGGTCGATCGCTTCGGCCTCGGTCGAGGAGATCGACACCATCAACATCCTGCAGGCCAGTCTCCTGGCGATGCGTCGGGCCGTGGACGGACTGGCTATCATCCCCGAGCACGTGCTGGTCGACGGCAACCAGTTGCCGCGCTGGCACCATACCTGCGAGGCGGTCGTGCAAGGCGACACCAAGGTCGCGGCGATCTCGGCGGCGTCGATCCTCGCGAAGACCGCGCGCGATGCACTGATGCGCGCGTTGCATGAAGAGCATCCGCAATACGGCTTCGACCAGCATGCCGGTTACGCGACGCCGCAGCATCTCGCGTCGCTGGCGCTGCATGGCGCATCCGTGATCCATCGGCGCACCTTCGCGCCGGTCCGTGCGGCGATCGAGGCCCGTGATCGCGTTGCTGCGTGGTGCGGCGACTCCATGCCATGAAGCGCATCTCGTCGCGCGACAACCCCTTCTTCAAGACCCTGCGACAGCTGTCGACGGACGCGGGCGCACGCCGCGATGCCGGCGTCGCGCTGCTCGAAGGCGTTCATCTGGGCGATGCCTATCTGCGCAGCGGCGGCGTGCCTAAGCAGGTGGTCGTCGGCGCGTCGGCGTTCGACCATGCCGAGGTCGTCGAGCTGCTGGCTCGAATGCCGGCGGTCGAAGGCTGGATCCTCGACGACGCGCTGTTCGCGGCGCTGAGCCAGCTCGCGCAGGGCTTATCGCTGCTGATGATCGCCGAGCGTCCCGCTCCGACGCCGCCCGAGCGCCTCGCGCGTTCGTCGGTCGTGCTCGACCGCATCCAGGACCCGGGCAACGTCGGGTCGATCCTGCGCAGCGCCGCGGTGGCAGGCCTCCACGACGTCTACCTGTCGCGCGAATGCGCCAGCGCCTGGTCGCCGAAGGTGCTGCGTGCGGGCATGGGCGCGCATTTCCATCTCTCGTTGTTCGAGGAAAGCGATCTCCTCGCCATCAAGGGACGGACTTCAATTCCCTGGATCGCGACCAGCCCGCATGCGCGCGCGACGATCCACGAGACCGACCTGCGCGGCGACGTGGCCTGGGTGTTCGGGCATGAAGGGCAGGGGCTCGATCCGGCGCTGCTGCGGGATGCGACCGCGGTGCGGATCCCGCAGCCAGGTCACGGCGAGTCGTTGAACGTGGCCGCGTCGGCGGCGATCTGCTTCTTTGAACAGGTGAGGCAGCGCCAGGCCGGCTAGAACGGTAGGTCTTCGTCCGGTGGTTCGCCCTGCGCGGTGAGGAGCGTCTCGATGTCCTCGACGACGATGGCCGGCGAGAACAGGAAGCCCTGGTAGTAGTCGCAGCCCGCGTTGCGCAGCGCATGCAGCTGCATCTCGTTCTCGACGCCTTCCGCGGTCGTGGAGAGCTTGAGTCCCCTCGCCAGGCTGATCACCGACGTCGTGATCGCCGCATCGCCGCTGTCGTGAAGCATGTCGCGAATGAAGCTCTGGTCGATCTTGAGCGTATCCACGTCGAGCTGCTGCAGGTGGGAGAGGCTCGAGAAGCCGGTCCCGAAGTCGTCGATGGCGATGCGCATGCCGCGATGCTTGAGATCGGCGATCACGTTCTTCGTCACGCCGAGATCGAACAGCATGCTGGTCTCGGTGATCTCGACCTCGATGTAGCGCGGGTCGACACCCGACTCCTCGATCACGCGATCGACCTCGTCGATGAAGGTCGCCACCAGCAGCTGGTGCGCCGAAAAATTGACCGACAGCACACCGAGTTCGACGCCTCGCGTCTGCCAGTCGGCGAGCTGGCGACACGCCTTGAGGAACACGTAGAGCCCGAGCTCGTGGATCAGCCCAGACTCCTCGGCGATGACGATGAACTCCTTGGGCGACACGACGCCCAGACGCGGATCGGTCCAGCGCAGCAGGGCTTCGGCACCCACGATGCGGTTGTCGCCGATGCGCACCCGCGGCTGGTAGTAGAGCCGCAGCGCGTCCTTCTGGAGCGCGAGCTTGAGCGCGCTCTTGACCGCGCTGCGGCGCTCGCTGCGCTGGGCGAGCAGGGCCGAGAAGAACTCGAAGCGGTTCTTGCCGTTCTCCTTCGCGCGGTACATCGCGAGGTCGGCACTGCGGATCAGCGCCTCGGGCGCACGGCCGTGATCGGGATAGACCGCGATGCCGATCGACGACGTCACCGACAGCCGCTGGTTCTCGACGCGGATCGGCGTACCGAGCGCGGTGATGATCCGTTGCGCAGTCTCATGGGCGATCGCCTTCGGCCGCGCGTGGCCGATGACGACCATGAACTCGTCGCCGCCGATGCGGACGACCTCGTCCTCGGCGCGAACGCAGTTGCGCAGGATCGTCGCAACCTCGATCAGCATCAGGTCGCCGACGCGATGGCCGAGCGTGTCGTTGATGTTCTTGAAGTGGTCGAGGTCGAGGAACAGCACCGCGACACCCGTGTTGCCCTGGCGGGCGCGCTCGATGAAGGCGCGCAACGTCGGCTCGAGCGCGTTGCGATTGAGCAGCCGCGTCAGGGTGTCGCGCTGCGCGATCTCGGTCAGCCGCTTCTCGGCCTCGACGCGCTGGGACACATCCTGGATCAGGGCCAGCGACGACGTGATGTGTCCCGACGCGTTGCGCAACGCCGCGATGTGCCATTCGCAGGTGACCGTGGAGCCGTCGCGGCGGCGGGCGTCGACGATGTGTAGCCGCGTGTTGCCCGTCACCGTATCGGGATCGCGTTCGTCGGGCAGGAAGTCGACCATCAGGTCGCGTTCGATCAGGCCGAGTTCGGAGAACGACGATTCAATCACCTCGTCACGCTGCCATCCGAACAAGGTCTCGGCCTGTGACGACCAGCGGGTGACGCGCCCGTTGCCGTCGAGCGTGAAAGACGCTAGCGGCGTGTTCTCGAAGTGCGCGGTCAGCAGGCCGTTGGCCTGCTGGAGCGCGATCTCCTGCTTCTTGCGCGACTGGATGTCGGTCGCGGTCGTGTAGAAGCCTGTGATCACATCCTGTTCGTCGCGCGTCGAAACGTAGCGGATCAGGACCCAGCGACGCGCGCCATCGTGATAACGCATCTCGCGTTCGTATTGCACGGCCTCGCCGTTGAGCGCGGCACGGATGTATGGCTCGGCGAATCGATAGTCTTCGCCGGACATCAGGTCGCACATCGGCATGCCGACCAGCTCTTCGATCGAGCGACCATACCAGGCGGTGGTGGTGTGGTTGACGAAGCGCAGGCACTCGCTGGTATCGACGAAGCTGATCGGCAGCGCGACGCTGTCCATCGCACGCTGCATCTCGCGCAGCGACTCTTCGTAGGCGAGGCGCGCCTGCTTGGCTTCGCTGATGTCCTGAACCACGAAATACACGCCGCGCACCGCTCCGCCGTCACCGAGGTCCGGCAGCCAGTCCGCCGACAGGTAGCGCCGAATCCCGTCCAGCATCGGTACCTGATGCTCGGTGTGAAGACGTTCACCGGTCAGCGCCTGCGCGAACGAGTTCTTGAAGATCGAGGCCGCCTCACGGCCGAATACCGCGGCTCCAGTCTTGCCGATGATTTCGGCCTTGCCGTGGCTGACGAAATCCTCGTAGGCACGATTGGAGAACTGGTGCACGCCATTCGGATCGAGATAGCCGAGCGGTTGCGGGAAATTCTCGATGAAGCTCTCGATCCACTGCTGATGCCGGTTGCGTTCCTTTTCGGCCTGCCGGGAGTCGGTGACGTCGTAGGCGATCGAATAGAGACCACGGGGCGATCCGTCCGCGAAGAAGTCGCCGACCAGCGAAACCGTCAGCCAGCGATCGTCGTCCTTGCGGACCGAAGCGCGCCGGTCGTAGGTGACGCGTTCGCCGCGCAGGGCCGCGGCCGCATGACCGGCCATGGTGGCGGCCATCTCCGTGCCGAAGACATCGGCCAGCGACTTGCCGGCGACGTCGGCGAAGCTCGTGAAACCGTGATCGCTGACGAAGCGCTGGTTGCCGTACTGATAACGCAGATTCGAGTCGAGGTAGACGATCTGGGCCGGCAGGTTGTCGGTCAGGAAATGGATGCGTTCGTCGAGCTTCTCGGCGGCCCGTTCAGCCTGCTTCTTGCCTTCGAGACTGCGGGTGACGACATACACCCCCTCGATGACCCCGGCCATGCTGCGGTAGGGCAGGTACCGGCCTTCGCGCCATTCGAGGCGATCTCCGAACAGGCTGTCGTCGCCCTCCTGCACGACGGTCTCGCCGGCGAACGCGCGTTCCAGGAGGGGTTCGACGCGCGCCTTGATCTCGGAACCCAGCACATCGCCGATCGAACTTCCGATGACCTCCTCGCGCGATTTGCCCGCCCGCGTGAGGAAGATCTCGTTGACGTAGCGAAAGCGGCGGTCGCGCCCGATGAATACCACGGTCTCGGGGACGATCTCGGTGAAGGCGCGGAACCGCGCTTCGCTCTCCTCGAGCTTCATCGTCGCCAGGCGCGATACATGGATGTCGGTCAACAGGACGTAGACGCCGCTGCGCACTTCGTTGCGATCGAAACCCGGCAGGAAGTCGACGCGGTACCAGCGCGATTCGTTGGGTCCGAGCGAAAGTTGCTGCTCGACGCTGTGCGCACTGCCGGTGGACGCGCGCGCCAGACCTTCGTGCGTCGCCGCGGCAAATGCGGCCGACAGCCCCGCGGGTTGCGCGCCGGCGATGTGTTGCTCGGTGAGGCCGAAAGCTTTGCAGAAGGGCGGGTTGGCCCATTTGCAGAGACCGTCGTGGCCGATGAAGACCAGCGGCAGCGGCAGGCTCTCGATCAGCTCGCGCTGCTTGCGCTCCCGTTCGATGACGTCATCCTGAGCGATCCGCAGCGCCGCCCGCAGCGGCGCATTGACGGCGCCGTGCTGCATCATCGCGGTCTCGGTCGGATCGAAGGCCTCCGCGGACGGGTCGACCCGACTGCGCTCGGTGCGATGCAGGACACAGAGGATCCCGATGACTTCGCCCACCCGATTGCGTTGTGGCCGGTACTGGACGCGTTCCATTTCGCCCTGCTCATCCGGACCGATGTCGATTTCGAGGTTCTCTCCGAGCAGGGCCCGCAACGCAAAATCGCGCGCGCCGTCGCCCTGGCCTGCTATGGCGACTTCGCTGAATTTGCGACCCGCGACCGCGGCGCGATCGAGGCCCAGCAGCGTGCAATACGCCGAATTGGCGAATTGCAGGGTCAGATGGGGATCGAAGTAGGCGAGCGGCGCGTCGATCCAGTCGATGGCCAGGTCGATGAACGCTCGCTGGTCGGGCCTGAGGGCTTCGGCCACGCCTGCGAACAGCGTGTCCGACGGCGCGACGAGGGGTGCTGCGGCGTCGATCGACGCCTGCGGTTCGTTACGATGAATGCGATTGATGAGTTGAGTGAACAAACGACGATCCCCCCTTACTGATTATAGGCAGCGATCCCGACAAATCCTTGTCGTATTGACGACTTACATCGACGGCACAAAGCCGCTTGTGGGATTGAGTCAACAGGCCGGAACGATCAGAACGACCGACGCTCGAGCCGGATCTCCTGGAGGATCGTCGTGGCGATCTCCTCGATCGATTTGGTGGTGGATGACAGCCAGCGGATGCCTTCGCGACGCATCATCGATTCGGCCGCCGCGACCTCGTCGCGACAATTGTCGAGCGAGGCGTACTGGCTTTTGGGCCGGCGCTCGTTGCGGACCTCGGACAGTCGCTCCGGCGTGATCGAGAGGCCGAACAGCTTGTGGCGATATTTAGGCAGCGCCGACGGCAGCGTCTGGCGATCGAAATCCTCGGGAATCAGCGGATAGTTGGCGGCCTTGATGCCGTATTGCATCGCCAGGTACAGGCTGGTCGGCGTCTTGCCGCTGCGCGACACTCCGACCAGGATCACGTCGGCGTCCGCCAGGTCGACGTGGGTCTGACCGTCGTCGTGGGCCAGCGAGAAGTTGATGGCCTCGATGCGCTGGTTGTATTCCTTCGAGTCGGCGATGTTGTGCCCGCGCCCGATGGAGTGGGTCGACTTGGACCCGAGTTCTTTCTCCAGCGGCTCGACGAAGGTCTGGATCATGTCGAGGAAGAGCCCGTGGGCGCAACGGACCGCGTAGTTGATCTCGGGATCGACCAGCGTCGAGAACACGATGGGACGCAGATGCTCGACCTTCGAGACGTGATTGATCCGCTCGATCACATCGGCCGCCTTGTCCATCGTGTCGATGAAAGGGATCCGGAATTCCTTGAACGGCACCCCTTCAAACTGTGCCAGCAGGCTGTGGCCGAAGGTTTCCGCGGTGATGCCGGTCCCGTCGGACACGAAGAACACGGTGCGGATGGCGGTGGGGGTCGGCGGCGAAGGATGCGGAGCGGGCACGGAGAGGAAATGGTTAAATGCGGTCGATCGAATGCTGCGGTGCGGCATTTCCGCCATCGGCGGTCTGGAGCCTGATCTCTCCGGCGGCCACCCACCCGGGAGTCAAGAATGCGCAGGGTAGAATCGCCAGAGGACGGGCTCTTGCCCGGAGCGGCTGAATTTAACACCACGGAAGCGGCAGCACCCATGTCCCCACAGGCGCGCGTCATCGATTTCACCGAGCTCCGTTCGACCGACGTCGATTCGGTCGGCGGCAAGAACTCCTCGCTGGGGGAAATGATCAGCCAACTCACCGGCGCCGGCGTCCGCGTGCCGGATGGCTTCGCGACCACGGCATCGGCCTATCGCGAATTCCTGGCGCAGAGCGGGCTCAAGGAACGTATCGCCGAACGACTCGCGACGCTGGACGCCGACGACGTGAAGGCCCTCGCGGTCGCCGGCAAGGAGATCCGCGGCTGGATCGTCGAGACACCCCTGACGCCCGACTTCGAGGCCGACGTCCGTGCTTCCTTCGTGCGCCTGGTTGCCGGCAACGAGTCCGTCACGTCGTTCGCGGTCCGCTCATCGGCCACCGCCGAAGATCTGCCGGACGCATCCTTCGCAGGCCAGCAGGAAACCTTCCTCAACGTCATCGGCATCGACGACGTGCTGATCGCGATCAAGGAAGTGTTCGCGTCGCTCTACAACGACCGTGCCATCTCGTATCGCGTGCACAAGGGTTACGCCGAGACCGAAGTGGCCTTGTCCGCGGGCGTCCAGCGCATGGTCCGCAGCGACCTCGGCGCGGCCGGCGTGATGTTCACGATCGATACCGAGTCGGGCTTCGAGGACGTGGTCTTCATCACGTCCAGCTACGGGCTTGGCGAGACGGTGGTGCAGGGCGCAGTCAATCCTGACGAGTTCTATGTCCACAAGCCGATGCTGGCCGCCGGCAAGCGCGCCGTGATCCGTCGCCAGATCGGCTCCAAGCTGATCAAGATGGAGTTCGCGCCGGCCGGCTCGAAGGATCGTGTCAAGACCGTCGACGTGCCGATCGACCAGCGCAACCGCTACTCGCTGACCGACGAAGAGGTCAACGAGCTCGCGGTCTATGCCGTGATCATCGAGAAGCACTACGGCCGCGCGATGGACATCGAGTGGGGCAAGGACGGCAACGACGGCTTGCTCTACATCCTCCAGGCGCGGCCCGAGACGGTGCGCTCGCAGATGAAAGCGGGGACGTCGGAGCAGAAGTTCAAGCTTAAGGGCATGTCGAAGGTCCTGGCCCAGGGTCGTGCCATCGGCCAGAAGATCGGTATCGGTCCGGTCCGCATCGTCAGCGACCCGTCCGCGATGGACCAGGTCCAGCCGGGCGACATCCTGGTCGCCGACATGACCGATCCGAACTGGGAGCCGGTGATGAAGCGCGCATCTGCGATCGTCACCAACCGCGGCGGTCGTACCTGCCACGCCGCGATCATCGCGCGCGAATTGGGCGTGCCGGCAGTGGTCGGCTGCGGCGACGCGTCGGAGACGCTGACCGAGGGCGCGATGGTTACCGTGTCGTGCGCAGAGGGCGACGAGGGGCACGTCTACGAAGGCGAGCTCGAGATGGAGGTCACCGAGGTCACGCGCGGCGCGCTGCCTCCCATTCCCGTCAAGATCATGATGAACGTCGGCAATCCGCAACTGGCCTTCGACTTCCGTGCGATACCGAACGAAGGCGTGGGCCTGGCGCGCCTCGAGTTCATCATCAACAACAACATCGGCATCCATCCGAAGGCGATCCTCGACTACCCGAACATCGATGCCGACCTGAAGAAAGCGGTCGAGAGCGTGTCGCGAGGCCACGAGTCGCCGCGTGCGTTCTACGTCGACAAGCTGGCCGAAGGCGTCGCCACCATCGCGGCGGCCTTCTGGCCCAAGAAGGTCATCGTCCGCCTGTCCGACTTCAAGTCCAACGAATACAAGAAGCTGATCGGCGGTTCGCGCTACGAGCCCGACGAAGAGAACCCGATGCTGGGCCTGCGCGGTGCGGCTCGTTACCTGTCGCCCGACTTCGCCGAGTGCTTCGAGATGGAATGCACGGCGATGAAGCGTGTGCGCGACGAGATGGGCCTGACCAACGTCGAGTTGATGGTGCCGTTCGTGCGCACGCTGACCGAAGCCCGCAAGGTCATCGACCTGCTCGCGACGAACGGTCTCGAGCGCGGTAAGCGCAGCGGCAAGGACGGCGGCCCGGAGAGCGCACTGCGCATCGTGATGATGTGCGAGCTGCCCTCAAATGCCGTGTTGGCAGAACAGTTCCTGGAGTATTTCGACGGCTTCTCGATCGGCTCGAACGACCTGACGCAGTTGACGCTCGGCCTCGACCGCGACTCGGGTCTCGTCGCCGAAGGCTTCGACGAACGCGACCCGGCGGTCACGGTGTTGCTGCAGCAGGCCATCTCGGTGTGCCTCGCCAAGGGCAAGTACGTCGGCATCTGCGGCCAGGGGCCTTCCGACCATCCCGACTTCGCCGAGTGGCTGATGAAGGAAGGCATCGAGTCGATCTCCCTCAATCCCGACACGGTGATGGCGACCTGGAACCAGCTGGCGAAGCTCAGCGCGCCTTGAAAGTTGCGGCACCGTCGATAAGCAGCGCAGAATCCGTATCGATCCGGTTCCGACCGGATCGACCACCGGAGTCTGGAGATGAATGATGTGATGGTGTGGTTCGTGATCGCCTTCGGGCTGCTGATCGCGGAGCTGATGACCGGCACGTTCTACTTGCTGATGGTTGCGATCGGCTGTGCCGTCGGCGGCGTGGTCGCAGTGCTCGGTGCCACGGTGCCCCTGCAGCTCGTCAGTGGTGCCGCCATCGGCATCGCGTCGACGATGGTCCTGCGAAGGACGCGCTGGGGCATGCATCGCCTGCAGGGCGACGCGGCCGAGAACCGCGACGTCATCCTCGACATCGGCGAGGTCGTCCAGATCAGCGACTGGCACGACGGTACGGCGCACGTCCGCTATCGTGGCTGCCGCTGGGCCGCCACGCTCGAACCGGGGGCCACGCAGCGCGCCGGCGCCCAGGTAATTAAGGCGATTCGCGGCAGCACATTGATCGTCGCCCCGGTGCCCTGAAAATTCTATTAACGGGTCGACCACCCTGGTCGACCCGGTACGGGAATCCCATCTCCCGCTGTCCCTGAAAGGCGCACTCATGCAAGGCGTCGGCATCGTTGCACTGGTTCTATTCGTCATCTTCATCGTGTTCGCGGTGCAGACCATCAAGGTTGTGCCGCAGCAACACGCCTGGATCGTCGAGCGGCTCGGCAAGTACCACGCGACCCTCGCGCCGGGACTCAACATCGTCATCCCGTTCATCGACCGCGTGGCCTACAAGCATGTGCTGAAGGAGATTCCGCTCGACGTGCCGAGCCAGATCTGCATCACGCGCGACAACACGCAGCTGCAGGTCGACGGCATCCTGTTCTTCCAGGTGACGGATCCGATGCGCGCGTCGTACGGCTCGTCGAACTTCATCGTCGCGATCACGCAGCTCGCGCAGACGACCTTGCGATCGATCATCGGCAAGATGGAACTCGACAAGACCTTCGAGGAACGCGACCACATCAATGCGGGCGTCGTCGCAGCGATCGACGAGTCGGCCGCCAACTGGGGCGTCAAGGTCCTGCGCTACGAGATCAAGGACCTGACCCCGCCGAAGGAGATCCTGCACGCGATGCAGGCGCAGATCACGGCCGAGCGCGAGAAGCGGGCGGTGATCGCGGCATCCGAGGGTCGCAAGCAGGAGCAGATCAACATCGCATCGGGAGAACGCGAGGCGCAGATCCAGCGTTCGGAGGGCGAGCGGCAGGCTGCCATCAACCGTGCCCAGGGCGAGGCCTCTGCGATCCTGGCGGTGGCCGAAGCGAATGCATCGGCGATCCGCCAGGTCGGCCTGTCGATCGCGCAACCGGGTGGCATGGAGTCGGTCAACTTCAAGGTCGCCGAGCAGTACGTCGCGGCCTTCGAGAAGCTGGCCAAGACCGGCAACACGCTGATCATTCCGGCCGACCTGTCGAACGTGGCGGCCCTGATCGCGTCGGCTATGCAGACGGTGCGCAGCCAGAGCGCGAGCGGCACGACGCCGGTGCGCTGACCGAGGGAGCGTCGAGGCGGCGTGGAACTTGCTACTCCTGTCCTTTTCCCACGACCGTGCACCAAGCCATGACCTCCTCGCCGATGCCCGATGAACGCATCCCCACGATCGATTTCGCCGCCTGTCGCGACGGCACGGACGCTGAGCGCGCCGCGCTGGTCTCGGCCCTCGGCCGTGCCGCGGAGGTGTACGGCTTCGTCCTGATCGTCGGCCACGGCATCGCGCCTGCGGTCCTGCAGGGCGGCTTTGAGGCGGGCCGGGCCTTCTTCGAGCTGCCGGAGGCCTTCAAGCGGACGATGCAGGAGACCGGTTCGGACCGGGGCTATCAGCCGATGTTCGACAACCTGCGGGACGACGGCAAGCCGAGTGCGCAGGAGGGCTACACGATGGGGCATCCGATCCCGCCCGCCGATCCGACGCTCGTCGGTGAGGCGTTCTACGCGCCGACACCGTGGCCGCCGGTCGCCCACTTCCGCGATCGGTTCGAAGCGCTCTACGGAGCGATGTTCGATCTCGGTCGCGACCTCCTGGGTGCGATGGCGCTGCATCTCGGGGCCGACTCGCGCTTCTTCGAGCACGCGCTGGTGGACACGTATTCGCACATGCGCATCAATCATTACCCGCCACACGAGACCGTCTCGCACGTGGCCGACGAAGGTGTCTTCGCGCATCACGACGAGAGCCTGATCACGCTGCTGCTGCAGGATCGCAACAGCGGTCTGCAGGTGATGGGACGTGAGGGTGCGTGGATCCCGGTGGTGCCGAATCCCGACGCGGTGGTCGTCAACGTCGGCAAGATGCTGCGGCACTGGACGGGCGGGCGCTACAACGCGGCTCTGCACCAGGTCATCAACTCGTCGGGGCGGGACCGCTATTCGATTCCGCTGTTCATGCACCCGAGTCTTCGGACCGTGGTCGATCCGCGCGCACTGACCGGCCGAAGCGACACCGAGTTTCCCCCGATCGTGGCCGGCGCGACCGTACAGGCGAGTTTCGCTGCGACCCGCGCGTCGTGGAAGGAAGCGGCGACGGAGAGCAGCGGGGGCTGATCGGGACGCTTCTGCAAACCCTTTGACATCAGATACCGTGCCGCTAAACATCACGCATCCTGCGAATCACCATCGACATCGCCGATCCCGTCCTGAAGCAGGTCAAGCGACTCCAGCGGAAGACCGGTCACTCGCTGGGACGGCTGGTCTCCGACCTGCTAGCCCGATCGCTGGCCGAAACGCAGGGCTCGGAGAAGCTGCAGCCCGAGTTTCAGTGGGTTGCGGCGCCCATGACTGCGAAGCTCGATCTCCGTGACAAGGACGCGGTACTCGACGCCATGAACAAGCACCGTCGATGAGTTTCGGCATCCACGTGAACATTCTGCTGTATGCGTCGGATACGAATAGTCCGCAACACGACAAAGCCGCAAGCTTCCTCAATTCGTGTGCCACGGGAGGCGAGATGTTCTGTCTGGCCTGGCTCACCTTGATGAACTACGTGCGGATGTCGACGCACCCGGCGATCTTCCATCGACCCCTATCCCACGCAGATGCCATCCGTAACGTCGAGGCGCTCGTGTCCTCGCCGATGTGCCGGGTCATCGGCGAGGAAGACGGCTTCTTGGACATCTATCGTCGACTGACCGACGAGGTGCCGACGCGCGGCAATCTCGTGCCGGATGCGCACCTCGCCGCAGTATTGCTCCAGCACGGGGTCGTTCAGCTATATACCCACGACCGCGACTTCCGGAAATTCTCTGCCTTGCGGGTGATCGACCCGTAGGGTTGAGGGATCGACGCACATGCATTTGCGCCACGCAAAGGACGGCTCACCGCGTCTTCATTAGCCGCTGCTGCTCACGCTTCCAGTCCTTGTCCTTCTCGGTCTGGCGCTTGTCGTGCAGCTTCTTTCCTTTGGCCAAGCCCACCTCGAGCTTGATGCGGCCACCCTTGTAGTGCAGGTTGATTGGCACCAGCGTGTAGCCCGCGCGCTCGACCTTGCCGATCAGCTTCTTGATCTCTTCGGCATGCAACAGCAGCTTCCGCGTCCTGACCGGGTCCGGAATCATGTGCGTCGAGGTGCTGATCAGCGGCGAGATGTGCGCGCCGAATAGGAACACCTCGGCACCGCGCACCAGGACGTAGGCTTCCTTGATGTTCGCGCGCCCGGCGCGGATGGCCTTCGCTTCCCAGCCCTGCAACACGAGTCCCGCTTCGTAGCGGTCCTCGACGAAGTATTCGTGGAAGGCCTTCTTGTTGTCGACGATGCCCATGGTGCAAAGACTTGCGCGGTCCCTTCGGTAGAATCGGCGCTCCTCCAGGTCGGTCCCGTCGCGCAGTCGCGCATTCTAGTGGAACCGCTCTAACCCGCATTCGCATGGCATCCATCAAGAAATCCGTCCTAGTCCGTCATAGCGCTTCGAGCATGTTCGCGCTCGTCGCCGACATCGAGGCCTATCCCCAATTCCTGCCGTGGTGCAGCGGCTCGCGCGTGCTGTCCCGCGACGGCCAGAAGGTCACGGCCGAAGTCGACATCGCCTTCCACGGCCTGACTCGGAGCTTCACGACAATCAACGACCAGCAGGCGCCCGATCGCATCGATCTGCAGCTCGTGAAAGGACCGTTCTCGGCCCTCGACGGCAACTGGCGTTTCACGGCGCTCGCCGACGATGCCTGCAAGGTAGAGCTCGCGCTCAACTACGACTTCGACAATTTCCTGTTGCAGACGCTAGTCGGTCCGGTCTTCCACCAGATTGCCACGACGATGGTCGACAGCTTCGTGAAGCGTGCCGACGACGTGGCCAGCTGGGTTCCGTGAAGGTCGAGGTCTGCTATGCCCTCGCGGCGAGCGCGACGCGGCTCACGGTGCAGGTCGAAGCGGGAGCCACGCTGGAAGATGCACTCAGGCACAGCGACATCGAAACTCTGCTGCGGCTGGACCGCAGCGGCTTGACGTTCGCGATCTTCGGTCGGAGGGCGACGCCGGATGCGCTGCTGCACGACGGGGACCGCGTGGAAATTCTCAGGCCGCTGACGATCGCTCCGATGGAGGCGCGTCGACTTCGGGCGCACAAGGCGCCGAGGCAGTAGGGCGCTGAGGGCTGGAGGCGCGCCTTACTTGCAGTATTGGGCGATCTGCCCCTGGGACTTCTGGATCTCGCTCCCCCGTTGGGCGTCGTCGAGGTAGATCCGTTCGCCCTTCTCGTTGAAGCGCGCGGCGCGTCCGCCGGCCTGCAACGCCGCGAGGTTGCCGCGGACCGCCGCGCAGTTCTCATGCATGGCCTTGGCCTTCGTGGCGTCGTCGTCGGCCTTCCTGGCGGCTTCGGCGGCTTCCTTGTCGTGTTGCTTCGCGTCGAGATCACGATCGGCGAGCGACTTCGGCGCGTCGGCCTTGGCCGCCTCCCTTTCCTGAAGCGCTGCGGGCGCAGCGCTGCGCGGGCGCGGCTCCTTGATGATCCGCGACTGCGGCGTGCCGCTGGGCGGCGGCATGTCGCTCGCGACGACGTGCCCCTGTTCGTCCTTCCACATCCACTGGGCGTACGCCGACGACGCGGCCAGGGACGACAGCAGCGCGGTTAGTAACAGGGCTTTGGAAGCGTGACGTCCGAGCATCTTCGATCGATGTGGGCAGCGGTTCGTGAGACGTTACGTCAGAGTTGCGCGGAGCGTCAACGCCGATTGCGGACCGAGCCGGTGGGGAGACGCGACGGGCCGATGAACGGTCGAAGGCGATCCGCGACGCGCAAGAGATGGAAATGCCTTCTGTATAATTCCGTTTTGGAAAAAAGGGATTGCAATGCGTTTGAGTCAAAAAGCCCTGACGTTCGACGACGTCCTCCTCGTACCGGCCTACTCGGCCATCCTCCCCCGCGACACCGACCTCACCACCCGCCTCACCCGCGGGATCACGCTGAACATCCCACTGGTTTCCGCGGCGATGGATACCGTCACCGAAGCACGCCTGGCAATCGCGATGGCCCAGGAGGGCGGCATCGGGATCATCCACAAGAACATGCCGCCGAAGGACCAGGCGCGCGAAGTCTCCCGCGTCAAGCGCTACGAATCGGGCGTGCTGCGCGACCCGATCACCATCCCGCCGTCGATGAAGATCTCCGACGTGATCGCGCTGACCCATCAGCACGGCATCTCGGGCTTCCCGGTCGTGGAGGGTCGCAAGGTGGTCGGCATCATCACCAACCGCGACCTGCGCTTCGAGGAAGAGCTCGATGCCGAGGTGCGCGAGAAGATGACGCCGCGCGAGAAGCTCGTCACCGTCAAGGAAGGCGCCACGCTCGAAGAGGCCAAGCGCCTGATGAACCGGCACCGTCTCGAGCGCGTGGTTGTCGTCAACGACGACTTCGAGCTGCGCGGCCTGATCACGGTCAAGGACATCCAGAAGGCGGTCGAACATCCGCATGCCTCCAAGGACGACCAGGGCAAGCTGCGCGTGGGCGCGGGCCTCGGCATCGGGGAAGACACCGACGAGCGCGCCGAGTTGCTAGCCGCGGCGGGTGTCGACGTCTTCGTCATCGACACCGCGCACGGTCACAGCCGCAACGTCCTGCTGAAGGTCAAGGCGATCAAGACCCTGTATCCGAACATCCAGGTGATCGGCGGCAACATCGCCACCGGTGCGGCCGCGAAGGCGCTCGCGGATCACGGCGCCGATGGCGTCAAGGTCGGCATCGGCCCGGGCTCGATCTGCACCACGCGCATCGTCGCGGGCGTCGGCGTGCCGCAGATCACCGCGATCGACAACGTGGCCAAGGCGCTCGAAGGCAGCGGCATCCCGGTCATCGCCGATGGCGGCATCCGCTACTCGGGCGACATCTCCAAGGCGATCGCGGCGGGCGCGTCCACCGTGATGATGGGCAGCATGTTCGCCGGCACCGAGGAGGCGCCCGGCGAGGTCATCCTGTTCCAGGGCCGCTCGTACAAGGAGTACCGCGGCATGGGCTCCGTGGGTGCCATGAGCGAAGGCTCGGCCGACCGCTACTTTCAGGACCCGGGCAACAACATCGACAAGTTCGTGCCCGAAGGCATCGAAGGTCGGGTCCCGTACAAGGGCTCGGTCGCGGCCATCCTGTTCCAGCTCGTGGGCGGTCTGCGCCAGAGCATGGGCTATTGCGGCTGCACCACCATCGAGGATCTGCGCAACAACGCGGAGTTCGTCGAGATCACCACCGCCGGCATCCGCGAGTCGCACGTCCACGACGTGCAGATCGTCAAGGAAGCGCCGAACTACCGGGTCGAGTGAACGGGGTGCCGGCGCCGGCGATCGGCGCTTCGCGAAAGGCCGCGGTCCCGTTCATCCTGGTCTGCGTGCTGCTCGATGTGCTCGGCTTCGGACTCGTCATTCCTGTGCTGCCGGCGCTGGTTGGCGAGTTCGCTCTCGCTCGCGATGCGCAGGCCTACTGGTACGGCGTCATGTCGGTGGTCTACGGCGTGATGCAATTCGCCTGTGCGCCGCTGCTCGGCGCGCTGTCCGATCGCTACGGTCGACGGCCCGTGATGCTGTTCGCCATCACCGGTCTCGGCCTCGACTTTCTGCTGATGGCGCTCGCGCCGTCGCTATGGTGGTTGTTGGCGGTTCGCGTGATCGGTGGTGCCACGGCCGCCAACTTCTCGGTCGCGAGCGCATACATCGCCGACGTCACCCCGCCCGAGACGCGTGGCAAGGCGATGGGCATGATCGGCGCGGCCTTCGGCATCGGATTCATCATCGGTCCGGTGATCGGCGGTCTGCTCGGAGCGCACGACATCCGGCTGCCGTTCTACGTGGCGGCCGCGCTGTCTCTGACCAACGTCGTCTACGGTTTCTTCGTGCTGCCCGAGTCACTGCCCGCCGATCGCCGCGCGCCGTTCACGCTGGCTCGGGCCAATCCGTTCTCGGCCCTGAGAGGCCTCGTGCAGTTGCGCGGCGTGGGCGGCCTCGTGTGGGTCTACGCGCTGACGGTCCTCGCGCAGTTCATCCTGCATTCGACCTGGGTGCTCTATACGACCTTCCGGTTCGGCTGGACGCCGCGCGACAACGGCCTCTCGCTGTTCGCGGTCGGCGCGGTCACGGCCCTCGTGCAGGGCGCGCTGCTGGGGATGTTGCTGAAGCGCTTCGGCGAACACTGGATCGTGGTCGCCGGGCTTGCGTCGGGCGTGCTGGCGTTCCTGTTCTACGGGCTCGTGACGCAGAGCTGGATGATGTACGCCGTGATCGTCGCCAACATCCTCGGCTTCGCCGCAGGACCGGCCCTGCAAGGCCTGATCTCGAAGAACGTCGACGAACGTTCGCAGGGCATCACGATGGGATCGCTGAACTCGGTGTCGAGCATCATGCTGGTGATCGCCCCGCTGATCGGCGCGCCGCTGCTCGCCGCCGTGAGCCACCTGCCCACCGACGACTGGCGCGTAGGCGCGCCGTTCTTTGCGAGCACGCTGCTGCAAGCCGCGTCGCTCGCCGTCGCGATCATCCATTTCCGCAAGCGGCCGACCGATCAGCCGCCTTCGCCGCTGCGCGAAGCCAGCCCCTCACCGACCTGACCATGTCCACGCATTCCAAGATCCTCATCCTCGACTTCGGCTCGCAGGTCACGCAACTGATCGCCCGTCGCATCCGCGAAGCGAAGGTGTTCTGTGAGGTCCACGCGAGCGATGTCGACGACGCTTTCATCCGCCGGTACGCGAGCGACGGCGCGCTGAAGGGCGTGATCCTCTCGGGCAGCCATGCCAGCACCTACGAAGACAAGGACCTGCGCGCGCCGCAGGCCGTGTTCGAACTCGGCGTGCCGGTACTTGGGATCTGCTACGGGATGTTCGCGATGACGGTGCAGCTCGGTGGCGAGGTCGAGCCCAGCACGCATCGCGAGTTCGGCTTCGCCGAGGTCCGCGCGCGCGGCCACACCGCGTTGCTCGACGGCATCGCCGACCATGCAACGTCCGAAGGCCACGGCCTGCTCAAGGTGTGGATGAGCCACGGTGATAAGGTCACCGCGATGCCGCCGGGCTTCGCGCTGATGGCCTCGACACCGAGCTGTCCGATCGCCGGCATCGCGGACGAAGCGCGACGCTTCTACGGCGTGCAGTTCCATCCCGAGGTCACGCACACCATGCAGGGCAGGGCGATCCTCGATCGCTTCGTGCTCAACCTGTGCGGCGCTCAGCCCGACTGGGTGATGCGCGACTACGCCGAGGAGGCCGTGGCATCGGTCCGCGCGAAGGTCGGCAGCGACGAGGTCATCCTCGGGCTGTCCGGTGGTGTCGACTCGTCGGTGGCCGCGGCCCTGATCCACCGCGCGATCGGCGACCAGCTCACCTGCGTCTTCGTCGACCACGGCCTGTTGCGCCTGGGTGAAGGCGAGCAGGTGATGCGGACCTTCGCCGAACATCTCGGCGTGAAGGTCATCCATGTCGACGCAAGCGAGGTCTTCCTCGGCAAGCTCGAAGGCGTCACCGATCCCGAGGCCAAGCGCAAGATCATCGGCCGCGAGTTCGTCGAGGTCTTCCAGGCTGAGTCGGCCAAGTTGCCGAACGCAAAGTGGCTTGCGCAGGGGACGATCTATCCGGACGTGATCGAGTCCGCCTCGAACAAGGTCGGCAGTGCCAAGAAGGCCACGACCATCAAGAGCCATCACAACGTCGGCGGCCTGCCGGATTCGTTGCATCTGCAACTATTGGAACCGCTGCGCGAGCTGTTCAAAGACGAGGTCCGCGAGCTCGGCGTCGCGCTCGGTCTGCCGCGCGAGATGGTCTATCGCCATCCGTTCCCGGGCCCCGGCCTCGGCGTGCGCATCCTCGGCGAGGTCAAGCGCGAGTACGCGTCGCTGCTGCAACGGGCCGACGCGATTTTCATTGAGGAGTTGCGGGCTACGCCGTTCCTGCCGGCGATCGGAACCGCAGCCGAAGAGACCATGCGCAACTGGTACGACGCGACCTCGCAGGCGTTCGCGGTCTTCCTGCCGGTGAAGTCCGTCGGCGTGATGGGCGACGGCCGCACCTACGAATGGGTCGTCGCGTTGCGGGCGGTGCAGACCACCGACTTCATGACGGCACACTGGGCGCACCTGCCGCACGAGCTGCTGGGCAAGGTCAGCAACCGCATCATCAACGAAGTCCGCGGGATCAACCGGGTGGTCTACGACATCAGCGGCAAGCCGCCGGCGACGATCGAGTGGGAATGACAAACTGCATCGCTTCGATCCCTTTCGTCGTCCTAATTTTGTGCGGCGCTCCGTTGTCCGTCGCGTCGCCGCGCCCCGAGGATCCGGAGACCCGTGACTGGTGGGCGATCACGGCCGAACTGTCGAACGACGCGATGGAAGGCCGCGATACCGGCTCGCCGGGTTACGACCCCGCCGCGCAACAGGTCGCCGACCGCTTCAGGTCGGCCGCTCTGGTCCCGATGGGCGAGCGCGGTACATGGTTCCAGAACGTGCCGATGAACGAGATCCGCCTCGATCGCGCGGTGGTCGCCGTGGGTACTCGTCGTCTCGTGCTGCTGCAAGACTTCGCGATGACGCCGAGCGAGTCGATGCCGACCACGATCGATGCGCCGCTCGCCTATCGCGGTTACTGTGGACCCGAGGCGATCGGCGATGTGCGCGACAAACTCGTCATCTGTCACGTCACGCGACGACGCGAGTTGACCGACGGGGCGGATCGAGAGGCAGCGGTCAAGGCGGCCGGCGGGATCGGAATCCTCTCGATCGCGGACCCCGGCTTCACCGTCGAACCGCCACGCTGGCCCTTCGCCTACGCGCGCAGCGTGCTGCTCGCGGGTACCAAGCGCGACGCCGATTCGTTCGTTCGGGTCACGCTCAACGCGGATGCGTTGAAGAAGGTGCTGGGACACGACGCGCACCAGGCCGCGGCATTGATTGCCGATGGCAGCCAGGGCGCGCCGCTGCCGAGCTTCGACCTCGCCGATCCTTTCCACGCGGTGTTCACGCTGAAGCGAAGGCAGATCGTCTCGCCCAACGTCATCGGGCTGCTGCCCGGCAGCGATGCATCGATAGGCGAGCAGGCGATTGTCCTGTCGGCGCATCTCGACGGCTACGGGTACGGCACGCCGGTGAACGGAGACAGGCTCTATAACGGTACGCTCCATGATGCGGCCTACGTCGCGCTGCTGATCCGTCTCGCCGAACAGCGGCACGGCAACGGCTATCGCCGGCCTGTCCTGTTCATCGCCTGGACCGGCGAAGAGAAAGGACTGCTGGGCTCGGCCTGGTTCGTGGCGCATCCGACGGTACCGCTGCAGCGCATCGCGGCCAACATCAACCTCGATCAGTTACGGCCGATCTTCCCGCTCGATCTGCTGACGGTCCACGCGCTGGACGACACCACCCTCGGCGACGACGTGCGCTTAGTGGGCGGCGCGATGGGCATCGCGGTCCAGCGCGACCCTGAGCGGGAACGCAACCTGCTGCGCCGATCCAATTAGTGGAACTTCCTGCAGGCCGGCATCCCGGCCACGGCTTTCGTCTTCGGCTATCGACCAGGGACCGAGAGCGAGCGCATCTATCGACAGTGGTACAGGACCGGCTATCACAAGCCCCAGGACGACCTGGACCAACGGATGGACTGGAAAGCCGCCGCTGACTTCAACCGCTTCTTCCGCAGCCTGGTGATCCGGGTCGCCGATCAACAGTCAGCACCTTCGTGGAAGGTCGACAGCACGCTGAGGCCGAAGGTCCCGTGACGCATGAAGGCTGGCGACGTCCCGATGTGTGCGTCCGTGTCCTGCGATCGAAGGTCATGACATCCGTCGCGACGATCCTTCTGGCCCTGGGCGCGACCGCATCGATCGCCCATGCAGCGAACGACACCCACCAGCGGATCGAGCGTGCGGTGGACGCGGCGATCCGGCCGCTGATGGCGCAGTACGACATCGCGGGAATGGCCGTCGGCATCACCATCGCGGGCCGGACCGAGGTGTTCGACTACGGGGTGGCGTCCAGGGAAACCGGGAAGCCCGTCACGCGCGACACGCTGTTCGAGATCGGATCGATCAGCAAGACGTTCACCGCGACGCTCGCGGCTTTCGCCGAGACGAACGGTGCGCTGTCGCTATCCGACACGGTGGGCCAGTCGATGCCTTCGCTGAGGGGCCGTCCGTTCGGCGATGTGCGCTTGCGCGACCTCGCTACGCACACGCCCGGCGGCTTGCCGTTGCAGGTCCCGGATCGCGTGCACGACGACGGCGAGCTCATCGCGTACCTCGCGGCGTGGAAACCCGCCTACGCGCGCGGCACGCGTCGCACGTATTCGAATCCGGGCATCGGGATGCTCGGTCTGATCACGGGCCGCCGCATGACCGGCGACTTCGCCGCGCTGATGGATCGAGACGTCTTCTCGCCGCTAAACATGAGGGACACGACCTACGACGTGTCCGCCGCGAGAGCGGCCAACTACGCGCAGGGCTACGCTAAGACCGCTGCCCCGGTTCGCCTGACACGCGGGGTGCTGGCCTTCGAGGCCTACGGCGTGAAGTCGACGGCCGCCGACATGCTGCGCTTCGTCGACGCCAACATGAACCCCGGCCCGCAAGACAACGCGCTCCAGCGTGCGATCGCGGCCACCCACACCGGCTACTACGAGGCCGGGCCGATGACGCAGGACCTGATCTGGGAGCAGTACCGGTATCCGGTCGCGCTGAAGACGTTGCTCGAAGGCAACGGGCCATCGATGATCTTCGATGCGACCCCGGTCACGGAGATCGTGCCGCCCCGACCACCGCTGCAGGCGGCGTGGATCAACAAGACGGGATCGACCAACGGCTTCGGTGCCTATGTCGCCTTCGTGCCGGCGAAGCGCCTCGGGATCGTCATCCTGGCCAACCGGAACTTACCCATCGAGGCGCGGGTTGCTGCTGCCTATCGGATCGTCACCGCACTGGCCGACGAGGCGGCGAGTTCCAGCGCCGTCAGCCACAGGCGCACATCGAACTCGAGCTGGTGATAGGCCGGCTCCATGTGCGCACACAGCGCGTAGAAGGCCTTGTCGTGCTCGCGCTCCTTCGTGTGCGCGAGCTCATGGACCACGATCATCCGCAGGAAGGGTTCGGGCGCTTGGCGGAAGACGCTCGCGACGCGGATCTCGCGCTTGGTCCGGAGCTTGCTGCCCTGTACGCGCGAGATCGTCGTGTGCGTGCCGAGGGCGTGCCGGACGACATGCAGCGTCGAGTCGTACTGCACCCGGGCCAGCGGTGCCGAATTGCGCAGGAAGCGCGCCCGGATCTCGTCCACGTAGTCGTGCAGCAGACGGTCGTCGCGCACGGCGTGATGGACCGGATAGCGCTCACGCAAGGAATCGCCGAGCCGGTTCGCGGCGATCAGTTCGCGCACGCGCGACAGCAGTTCGGTCGGATAGCCGCTCAGGTACTTCATGGCGAGGTCTTGAAGAAGGTGTCGATGGCCAAGATCGGCGTCGGCGGGGCAGGGAGGTGCACCTCCGTATTTTCACCGGTAAAGTGCAATCCCCGATCGGCATGAGCACTTCGCTCGACCCGGATCCCGAAAAGAAGGACAGAAAAACGATGAACGAACCACAGACTGATGAACCGGTCGTCGAGTCGACGGTGCAGGGACCGCCCGACCACCTGTCGGTCGATCCGAGGAGCCCGTTCTACGATGCCACCGTGCTCGAACGCGGCATCGGCATCCGCTTCAACGGGGTCGAGAAAACGACGGTCGAGGAGTACTGCATCAGCGAAGGCTGGGTGCGCTCGGCAGTCGGCAAGGCACGCGATCGCAAGGGTCAGCCGGTCTTGCTGAAGCTCAAGGGCGAGGTCGTCGCCTATTTCCTGGACCAGCCGGCAGCGCCGCTGTAGATCGCGCACGACCGGGCTTTGCGGCATGTCGATGCATCCGCTGATGCCATCACGAAATTCTCGGGCTGATCGGTCCGTTCGCGCGTCGTGGTCGCCACGTCGATCTTCCAGCGAGTGAGCGTCTCGCCCGCGAGCTCGTGTTTCGCACGCAGGAACACGACGCGATCCCCTCGCACTGCGAGTCCTTGCAGCTCGATAGCGCCGCGCAAGGACTCCATCGATTGACGCGCACGCTGACGCTGGGCGATGGCGTGCAGGCGACGCTGGTCACCGAGGGGCCCGACCCCGGTGCGCTGCTGGAGCGGGTCGACGCGGTTCCGCATGATCGCCAACTGCGACATGGGAATGGCTTCGTCGTGGCGCTCAGCCACCGTCTGCTCGACACGGGTGCGCTGCTGTTCACGAAAGCTGGTCTGCCACAGGACTCGGTGATTCGCATGCCGATCTTCAACGCGCCGCCGCTGCTGCTGGTAGCTTTCTTCTGCATGCGGGAGCCGCCACGGATCGAATGGCCGAGCGCACGGCGTCGTTCGACGTCGACGGTCTGGCGATCGGCCGCCGACGCGTAGCGCATGCAAGGCAATCCGATGAGCATCCCGCCCGAACTTCTGCCGACGCCGGACCAGCCCGCGCGGCTGGGAAGACATTTCGAACATTGTTAAATCGGATTTTTCCGAAGCCGCGCGTCGCCTGGTCGTGCAGGGCCGCATCGGTGCCGCCAACGCGGCCGAGTTCTTCGATGTGCTGCGCGAGATACAGGCGGGCACCGACGTCGTCCGCGTGCTCGCCACGCGTGTCGGCGATGAGACTCGCCCCTTGCTGCCGACGACGCTCGCCGGGCTCTACGGCCTGGTCTACGGGCTGCTCGCCGCGGCGGTCGATGCAAGATCGATGACCCGGGCGATCGAGATCGTCGAGTAGTTGCCCGACACCCGCAGTCCACAACCGTTGCCGATCCGCGAGTCGCAGACGCTGGCGATGGAGCTGCTGCTGCAGAAGGCGCTGGAACGGGGCCTGGAGGTCGTGGTGCTCGACAGCCCGGCCCATCGTCGCTACGCCGAAGCGCGACCTGCCGGTGCCTGATTCGTCGTCGGCCCTTCGTGGTCGGGGTCGCGTCCGATCCGCTCCTATCTCGCCAATCAAGGCCGTGCCGGTCCGCACCGCCGGATGCCTTGGGAAACAGGGTTCGGCGGCCAGAAGCCGGTGCCGCGGCTGGCGGCCATGGTCGATGTCCCGGGCTCGATCGACGAGGCGTTGATGGAGCGCTTTGCCACGGAGGTTGAGGCCATCACGCGACGGCTCGAAGCAGGCCTGGTGCTGGTGATCGGCGACGACCGCGTGCGCCGCGTCGCGCGCTTCGAACCGGGCCGCAGCGATTTGCGCGAGATCGCGTTCGACGGCGGCGGAGGCACCGACTTCACGCCGCTACTCGAAGAAGCCGATCGCCATCGCCCGGACCTCGCCATCGTCCTGACGGACCTCGATGGTCCGGCCCGCTTGAAGCCTCGCTGACCGGTGGTCTGGGCCGTGCCGGAAGCCCATCGCTCGGCGGTCCAGCCCTTCGGTCGCAAGCTGGTCCTGCGCTGAACCGCAAGGTCAGTGGTCGAAGCTCGCCTTGATCCCGGCACCCGCGAGCACGTTGCGATCGACCAAGGCCTGCAAGGACGGCGTGGCCTCGATCTGGTCGAGGCCGTACTGCGTGAAGTTGTCCGCGTTGTAGATGTTCTTCGACAGCAGCGGGTTCGTCAGGGCTTGCGTGAACGCGTCGCACGCGACCATCGTGTTCATCAACCCACCGAAAAGGGCGCCGCCCTGCGCCTGCTCGGCGAAGAGCCCTACGACCAGTTCGAGCTGGTCGATGTTGTCGTACAAAGCCTTCAGCGCCGTCTTGACGCGGTCATCGCTGGTCAAGGCGTCCCAGTCCCCCAGGCGACCCAGACCGAAGCGCTCGCGGTAGTCGTTGAAGTTCCGCAGTCGGAAGTCGCGTCCCATCTTCAGCGACTGGCTTTCGGCTACGAGGACGAAGGTCGGCGAGTTGAAGAGGCAGACTCTGCCGGCCTGCTCGCGACTCGCCCCGTCGATCACGGCTTCGAGGCCGAGCGTCTCGATCAGCCCGTTGTTGGTCTGGAAGTCGAGCGGTCCGTAGGTCTGCGTGGCGATCAGCACCGACTCGGGGATCAGCCCATGCCAGCGATAGAGCAGGTCGAACTCGACGGCCATCCAGTTGGTGCGATACCAGGGCTGCCCTTCGGCGTAGCTGTTGTCGAGCACGAAGATGTGATGGCCGGCGATGTGGTTGATGTAGTCCTCGACCACGATGCGTAACAGCATCACCGTGTTGATCATGCGAGCCGTCTGGAACAGACGCTCGTCGTCCCAGTCGGGATGACCGGTCGCGAGTCCGTCGCACAGGCGGTTGTGCTCGCGGATGAAGAGCGTGCTGATGGTGACGTAGCCGATCGACGAGTTGCCGCGCTCCAGTCCCGTGGCATAGACGCGAGCCCGGCGCTCGGGCGAGACGTTCTGTTGATCGAGCAGCCACGCCAGTGCGCCGTTCGCGACCTGAGGCAGGTCGAGGTACTTCGTCTTCGGCACCAGCCTGCCGCCGTCCCCGACCTCGTACAGCCCGTCGGGAAACTCCTGGTTGCGGACGATCTGGCTGCTCAGCTTGCCGCCCTGTTTCGAACGCAGGAGACGCGTGACGTCTTCGTCGAGACCGTAGATCTGGCACAGGTCGATCTCGTGGTTCGACGTGTTGCGGCGCCGGTCGGGTCGCGAGGTCCGCAGGAAACTATCCGTAAACCACTGCGCGAAGTAGGCGAACAGGACGCTCGAACGGTCCTTCTGGATGCCGCCGGCCGGCCGTGCGAACAAGGCCGTGATCGGCCCGAACGGCGCGTTCGCCGGATCGGTGACGGCATTCGACGGCAGCGCGTCGATGACCGCCTGCAGCGCTGGCGGCAGGTGTCGGCTGGAGAAGGTCCGGTCGGTGAGTCCGGGCCACGACACGTAGTCGCAGACCGGGCCCTGCACGTCGGGGTCGGTCTGGTCGACGGGCGACCACAGGCTCATCGGCAAGGGGCGTGGCGGCGTCGACGACGCGAGCTTGTCGACGGCCAGCCGGCTGATGACCTTGCGGAAGGTCGGGCCGTCCGTTGCGGCGCCCTGCAGGGCGATGTCCACGACGCTCATCGATGACTCCTTGCGGTGAAGTCGACCACGACGGCCGGTCGGCAATTATCGACAAGGTCCAGTCCTTTGCACAAGCGCCATCGACCACGGCTCAGGCGGGTGGCGCCCCGACCTGGTGACGCGGATCGGCCTTCGCGAACGCGGCCAGCTTTTTACAGGAAGCCATGATGCGATCGACCGTCGGAATGTCGGCGACCTCGATCTTGAACACGCGCATCACGACGAGAATGCTGGCCAGGCAGATGTCGGCCATCGTCACCTGGTCACCGTGGCAGTAGGTTCCGGTCCCGGGTTCGCTCGCGAGCCGCTGTTCGAGCGCCTGCAATCCGGTCGTGAACCAGTGGGTCTGCCACGCACGCCAGTCCGCGTCGTTGAACTTGCCCGCGGTCGTCAGGTACTTCTTCACGCGCGGCGTGATCATCGGATGCGTGTCGCCCGCGAGCATCGCGGCCAGCGAACGGACGCGTGCGCGGGCGTGCGCACCGGCCGGCAGCAACGGGGGCGACGGGTAGGTCTCGTCGAGGAACTCGAGGATCGCGGTGGACTGCGTCAGCGGCGACGGCGATGCGCCTTCCTCTCGGTCGATCAGGGCCGGGATCGCGCCCATCGGGTTGATCTTCAGGAAAGCTGCGCTGCGCTGCTCGCCCTGGTCGATGTCGATGTTGTGTTCCTGCGCGGTGACGCCCTTGAGGTTGAGAGCGACGCGCACGCGATAGGTCGCGGACGTGCGCCAGTAGGAGAAGAGTTCGAAGCGTGCTTGATCGGTCATGGGATTCCTCGGTGGAAGGTAAGTCAGCGCGGCATTTCATTCCTCGCGATGTGCACTTCGCGCAGGTCTTTCTTGAGGACCTTGCCGATCGCGTTGCGTGGCAGGTCTGTGACGAAGTCGAGACGCGCGATGCGCTGGGTCTTGCCGACGCGCGCGTTGACCCAGGCGAGCAGATTCGTCGTGCTCTCGACCGTCGCCTCGCTTGCGACGACAAAAGCGATCGGCGTCTCGCCCCAGGCCTCGGACGGTACGCCAACCACGGCCACGTCGGCTACGGCGGGATGCTCGCGCAACGCCGCTTCGAGGTCGCTCGGATAGATGTTGAAGCCGCCGCTGATGATCATGTCCTTCCGCCTGTCCATCAGCACCAGGAAGCCGTCGTCGTCGAAGCGACCCACGTCGCCGGTCCGGATGAAACGCTTGCCGGTCGCGTCGAACCACTCGGCCTCCCGCGTCATTTCGGGCTGGTGGTGATAGCCGATCATCATGCCAGCCGAATGGCCGACCACCTCTCCGGTCGAACCGGGCGGCAGCTCATGGCCATCCTCGTCGATCAGGCGTAGCTCGTGGCCGATCGCCGGCTGTCCGACCGTGTGCAGCTTGTCCGGGTTTTCGTGCGCGTAAAGGATGCAGCTGCCGCCGCCTTCGGTCATGCCGTAGAACTCGATCAGCCCGCCCGGCCAGCGCGTGAGCACGTCGCGCTTGAGCGTCGCGTTGAAGGGCGCACTGGTGCAGAACTTGAAGCGGAAGGACCGCAGGTCATGCTTCGCGAAATCGGGCAAGGCCATGATTCGCGCGTACTGCACGGGCACCAGCATCGTGTGCGTGGCGTGCAGGCTCTCGGCTAGCGCGAGATAGCGCGCCGCATCGAACTTGCCCATCAGCGCGACGGTGCCCCCGTAGACCAGTGTCGGAAAGAACGTGGTCAGCGTGGTGTTCGAGTAGAGCGGTGTCGCCAGCAGCGTGATGCTGCCCGCGTCGTAGCCGTAGTTCACGGCGCGCGTGACATGCGACCAGCGCATGCCGTGCGACTGCACGATGCCCTTCGGCTGACCCGTGGTGCCGGACGAATAGATGATGTTGATCGGCCATTCGGGTTGCACGTCGACGGGTCGCGGCACGCTGCCCTCGGGCAACAGCCAGTCGTCGAAGGGTCGACCGAGGGGGCCGTCGTCGAGCGAGATCCGCAGGACGTCGCCGTCGCGAAGCAGGCCTTCGGCCGCATCGTCCACGTACAGGATGCTAGCGCCGGAATCCTTCAGCATCGACGCGAAGCTGTTGGGCGTGACCGACGGCGCGAGTGGCGCCACGACCACGCCGGCCCGCAGGGCGCCGAGATAGAGCGCGGCATAGCGCGGCGATGGCCAAGCGCAGAGGGCGATCACGTCGCCTGCGACCCGTCCGTCGCGCAGCAACGACGCCGCCACGCGATCCATCAGCGCATCGAATTCCGCATAAGTCAGCCGCTGGTCGTCGCGCAGCACGGCAACGGCGCCGGGGCGTGCCACCGCGTGTTCGCGGATCAGGTCGGCGATCGGTCGGAAGACAGACGGTGCTGCGAGAGTCATCGAAAGACAGGTGGATCCACAGGGACCGGAAAGATACCGCGCTTGCGTCCCGCATCCGTCCTGCTAACGTACGCGATGACCTAGACGGCGCGGGACCACGAGGCGAAAGGAAGGCGCGATGGCAGAGGCGAGGATCAACGGGGAACGCCTGTGGGCGAGCCTGATGGAGATGGCCCGCATCGGTGCGACGCCCAAGGGCGGCGTGTGCCGGCTGGCGTTGACCGACCTCGATCGCGATGGCCGCGACCTCTTCGTGCGGTGGTGCCGAGAAGCCGGATGCACGGTGAAAATCGATCGCATGGGCAACATTTTTGCGCGTCGGCCGGGCCGCAACAACGCGCTCGCGCCGGTCGGCACCGGCAGCCACCTCGACAGCCAGCCCACCGGCGGGCGCTTCGACGGCGTCTACGGCGTGCTCGCCGGCCTCGAGGTGCTGCGCACGCTCAACGATCTCGGCATCGAGACCGAGCGGCCGGTCGAGGCCTCGGTGTGGACCAACGAGGAAGGCTCGCGCTTCGCGCCGGCGATGGTCGCGTCCGGCGTGTATGCCGGCGTGTTCACGCTCGACTACGGGCTGTCGCGCGCGGACATCGACGGCAAGACGATGGGCGAGGAACTGGAACGCATCGGCTATGCGGGGACCGAATCGGTCGGCGGTCGTGCGGTGCACGCGTTCTTCGAGACCCACATCGAGCAGGGTCCGATCCTGGCAGCGGAAGGCCAGACCATCGGTGTGGTCACCGATGCGCAGGGTCAGCGCTGGTACGAACTGGTGCTGACCGGGCAGGACTCGCACGCGGGTCCGACGCCGATGGCGGTACGGCGCGATGCGCTGCTGGGTGCCGCGAAGGTGGTCCAGCTCGTCAACGAGATCGGCCTCGCGCACGCGCCGCTCGCGGTGTCCACGGTCGGCATGCTCAACGTGCATCCGAACTCGCGCAACGTGATCCCGGGCAAGGTCTTCCTGACCGTCGACTTCCGCTGCCCCGACAACGACGAGCTGACGAAGATGGATGCCGAGCTGATGGAAGGGGTCGCGAAGATCGCTGCTGCGAGCAGGCTCGAGCACGATCTCCAGCAGATCTTCCAGTACGACTGCGTGCACTTCGACGAGAGCTGCGTGGCGGTGGTGCGCGACGGGGCCAAGCGCCTCGGCTACGTGACCCGCGACATCGTGTCGGGTGCGGGCCACGATGCCTGCTACATGTCGAAGGTGACGCCGACTGCGATGATCTTCGTGCCGTGCATCGGCGGCATCAGCCACAACGAGATCGAGGATGCGAAGCCGGAGTGGATCGAGGCGGGCGGCAACGTGCTGCTGCAGGCGATGCTGGCGAAAGCCAACGAACTGCCGGCGGTGAGTCTCAGTTCCGAGACGCTCTCCGTCGCATGAGAATCGAAGCCATGAACAGCGTACTGATTCGCGGCGGCACCGTCGTCAACGCCGACACCAGCCTCGCAGCCGACGTGCTTTGCGAAGGCGGCCTGATTCACGCCATCGGGCACGACCTCGACGTTCCCGCGGGCACCACCATCGTCGACGCAGGCGGCGCGTTTGTGATGCCGGGCGGCATCGATCCGCACACGCACATGGAGCTGCCCTTCATGGGCACGGTCGCGAAGGACGACTTCTTCACCGGCACGTCGGCCGCGGTGTCGGGCGGCAAGACGATGATCGTCGACTTCGTGATCCCGGACCCGAAGCAGTCGTTGATGGAAGCCTGGAACCACTGGAACGGCTGGGCTCGGAAGTCCGTGACCGACTACAGCTTCCACGTCGCGGTCACGTGGTGGGACCAGAGCGTGCACGACGACATGGGCACGCTGGTGCGCGACCACGTCATCAACAGCTTCAAGCACTTCATGGCCTACAAGAACGCGATCATGGCCGACGACGAGACGCCCGTGAACAGCTTCACGCGCGCTCTCGAACTCGGCGCGGTGCCGACCGTACACGCTGAGAACGGCGAATTGGTGTTCCAGCTCCAGAAGAAGCTGCTCGCGCAAGGCATGACCGGTCCCGAGGCGCATCCGATGTCGCGTCCGCCGGCCGTCGAGGCCGAGGCCGCCGAACGTGCCATCCGCATCGCCGAGGTGCTCGGTACGCCGCTCTACATCGTCCACGTGTCGTGCGAGGACACGGTCGCTGCGATCATCCGCGCGCGCAGCCATGGCCAGCGGGTGTACGGCGAAGTGCTGGCCCAGCACCTGACCATCGACGAGTCGGTCTACCGCAACCCCGACTGGAACATCGCCGCGGCCCACGTGATGAGCCCGCCGTTCCGCGCGAAACATCATCAGGACGCGCTGTGGAATGCGCTCGCCGCGGTTCATCTGCACACCACCGCGACCGACCACTGCGCGTTCTGCGAAAACCAGAAGGCAATGGGTAAGGGCGACTTCAGCCGCATCCCCAACGGAACGGCCGGGGTCGAGGACGGCATGGCGGTCCTGTGGGACGCGGGCGTCAACACGGGCCGCCTCACGCCCAACGAGTTCGTCAAGGTCACGTCGACCAACTGCGCGCAGATCTTCAATCTCCATCCGCGCAAGGGCGCGATCGCGGTCGGCAGCGACGCCGACCTGGTGGTGTGGGATCCGACGGCGACGAAGACAATCACCACCGCCGGCAGCGTGTCGAAGGTCGGCCACAACGTGTTCGAGGGCCGCAAGGTGATGGGGCTGCCCAAGGTCACGTTGTCGCAGGGGCGCATCGTGTGGATGGACGGTGATCTGCGCATCGAACGCGGGGCGGGGCGCTACGTGAAGCGACCAGCCTTCGCGCCTGTGCGACGCGCTGAAGCGCCAGGCCGGCATGCACGTGCCGCAAGCCGTGCTGTGTGCCGCCTGACATGCCGGACATCCAGGCCGGACGACTTGCGCGCCATCAGTACGACGCCCACTTCGGCGACGCGCATCCGCCGCTCACGCCGGTCCAGGCGCTGATCGAGGCCGAGCGCTGCTACTACTGCTTCGACGCCCCGTGCGTCACCGCCTGTCCCACCGGCATCGACATCCCGTCCTTCATCCGCCGCATCGGCGAGGACAACCTGCGCGGGGCGGCGAAGGCGATCCTCGAGGCCAATATCTTCGGCGGCATGTGTGCCCGCGTCTGCCCAACCGAGGTCCTGTGCGAGCAGGCCTGCGTCCGCAACACCCATGAGGACAAGCCGGTCGAGATCGGCCTGCTGCAGCGACGCGCGACCGATCACTTCTTCCCGCAACCCGGCGCTCCGCTGTTCAAGCGCGCGCCGGTCAGCGGCAAGCGCATCGCGGTCGTCGGCGCTGGTCCCGCCGGCCTGTCGTGCGCGCATCGCGCCTCTCTGCTGGGCCACGACGTCACGGTCTTCGAGGCCCGCCCGAAACTTGGTGGCCTTAACAAATACGGCATCGCGGCGTACAAGTCCGTCGGCGACTTCGCGCAGCGCGAGGTCGCGTGGCTGCTGTCGATCGGCGGCATCGAGATCCGTTACAGGCAAGCTCTCGGCGCGCAGGTGCTGCTCGACGACCTGCGGCGCGAATTCGATGCGGTGTTCCTCGGGCTCGGCGGCATCAACCTGCTCGGCCTCGTGGATGAAGACATCGCAGGCCTCGGCAACGCGGTCGAGTTCATCGCGGGCCTGCGCCAGGCCACCGACTACGCCGCGTTGCTGGTCGGGCGCCGCGTCGTCGTGCTCGGGGGCGGTATGACCGTGGTCGATGCGGCCGTGCAGTCCAAGAAGCTCGGCGCCTCGGAAGTCACGATCGTCTATCGCCGCGACCAGCAGCGCATGCCGGCGTCGACCTACGAGCAGCAGTGGGCGCAACGGCACGGCGTGACGATCCGCGCCTGGAGCGTGCTCGACGCGATCGGCAGTTCGTCGGGGCATGTCGAGCACGTGACCTTCGTCGACGTGGTCGATCGCGACGGCAGTCTCGAGCTGACAGGAACCCGCTGGACCCTCGAGGCCGACACCGTCTTGAAGGCGATCGGGCAGACGCTGGTGTTTGCCGATCCAACGGTCGCGACGCTCGCGTTGCGCGGCGGTCGCATCGCGGTCGACCACGAAGGCCGCACTTCATTGCCCGACGTGTGGGCAGGCGGCGACTGCACCTTCGGCGGACGCGACCTCACGGTCGAAGCCGTGGAGCACGGCAAGGTCGCCGCCATGTCCATCAATCGCTCGTTGTAGATCCCAGGAGAAAAGGCAATGCCGAAATCGCTGATGACGCACGTCATGCTGGGTTCAAACGATGTTGCTCGGTCGAAGGTTTTCTACGACGCCATCCTTGGTGCGTTCGGGTTCGTCCCGGGGACAGACGCCGGGACTCATGTCTACTACGTGCACGGTGATGGGCCGGCATTGGGAATCGGCACGCCGTTCGATCGCGAGAGCGCCACGGTGGGTAACGGGGCAACGGTCGGCTTTCCCGCCGCAAGCAATGATGCGGTCGATGCCTTTCACGCGGCCGGGCTTGCGCATGGCGGCACGGATGAAGGGGCTCCGGGGCCAAGGGTGCTCGAATCCGGCAGCACCCTCGGCGCTTATCTTCGGGACCCGAACGCGAACAAGGTATGCGCGTACGCCACAAAGTGCGCAACACCCACCGACCGCAAGTAGTCTGACCTTCGCAACCCCCATGGCCGATCTCACCACGACCTTCGTGGGCATCCGCAGTCCCAACCCGTTCTGGCTCGCGTCCGCGCCGCCGACCGACAAGGCCTACAACGTCGTCCGCGCCTTCGAGGCGGAGTGGGGCGGCGTCGTGTGGAAGACACTCGGCGAAGCCGGGCCGCCGATCATCAACGTCAGCGGCCCGCGCTACGCGGCGTTGTACGCGCAGGACCGGCGCCTGATCGGCTTCAACAACATCGAGCTGATCACCGACCGGCCGCTCGAGGTCAATCTGGCCGAGATCGCCTGGGTCAAGCGCGACTGGCCCGATCGCGCGATGGTCGTGTCGTTGATGGTCCCGTGCGAGGAGCAGGCCTGGAAGACGATCCTGTCGCAGGTGGAAGATTCCGGCTGCGACGGCATCGAGCTCAACTTCGGTTGTCCGCAGGCACGAGCGAGCGCGGCATGGGCGCGGCGGTCGGGCAGGTGCCCGAGTACATCGAGATGGCCACGCGCTGGTGCAAGCAGTTCACGAAGCTGCCGGTGATCGTGAAGCTGACGCCCAACGTCGCGGACATCAAGCCACCTGCGCTCGCGGCACATCGCAGCGGTGCCGACGTGGTCTCGCTGATCAACACGATCAACTCGGTGATGGGCGTCGACCTCGACGCGTTGCTGATCCATCCGCACACCGGCAGGACCGGATCGCACGATGGCTACTGCGGCCCGGCGGTCAAGCCGATCGCGCTGCACATGGTCGCCGAGATCGCCCGCACACCCGCCATGGCGGGCCTCCCGATCTCCGGCATCGGCGGCATCGTCACATGGAAGGACGCGGCCGAATACATGGCGCTGGGCTGCGGCAACGTGCAGGTCTGCACGGCCGCGATGACCCACGGCTTCCGGATCGTCGAGGACCTGTGCGACGGGCTGTCGGCGTGGATGGACAGGATGGGGTTCGAGCGAGTGGACGACTTTCGCGGCCGCGCGGTGCCGTCGATCGTCGACTGGAACCAGCTCGACCTGAACCACGTCGAGAAGGCTGTCATCGACCAGGACCTGTGCATCGCATGCGGCCGCTGTCACATCGTCTGCGAGGACATCTCGCACCAGGCGATCACGGCCGTCAAGGATGGCAAGCGCCACTTCGAGGTAAGGGACGACGAATGCCTCGGCTGCAACCTCTGCGTGTCGGTGTGTCCGGTCCCCGACTGCATCACGATGCACCTGTTGCCGCCGGGCGCGATCGACCCGCGGACCGGGGTCGCGGTCGCCGGCACGTACGCGAACTGGACCACGCATCCGAACAATCCGTCGCGTGCCTGAATGTTTCGACGTGGCCGTTCGCGCAGCCGGCGTCTCCGTCGTCTATCCCGCCAAGGAACACGCGGTCACCGCGCTGGCCGACGTCAGCCTCGACATCCACGACGGCGAGTTCGTCTCGCTGATCGGACCGTCGGGCTGCGGCAAGACGACTCTGCTGCGCATCATCGCGGACCTCGAGCAGGTCACGTCCGGCACGGTCACGATCAACGGGACAGCCGCACGCGATGCGCGGCTGTCGCGCGCCTACGGCTATGTGTTCCAGGCCCCGGCGCTGTTCCCGTGGCGGACCGTGCTGGCCAACGTCTGCCTGCCACTCGAGATCCACGGCATCGACAGAGCCGAAGCGAAGCGCGTGGCGCTCGAACATCTCGGGCGCGTCGGCCTGCAGGGCTTCGAGGACAAGTATCCGTGACAGCTGTCTGGCGGCATGCAACAGCGTGTCTCGATCGCGCACGCGCTCGGCTTCGAGCCCAAGCTGCTGATGATGGACGAGCCGTTCGGAGCGCTCGACGAGATCACGCGTGACCGTCTCAACGAACAGTTGCTACAGCTCTGGCGGGTCGATCGCGCGACCCGCAGGCGCACGGTGGTGTTCGTCACGCACTCGAACCCCGAGGCCGTCTTCCTGTCGTCGCGCATCGTCGTGATGTCGCTGCGGCCCGGACGGATCGTCGAGGTGATCGAGTCGACTCTTCCGGTCGATCGCACGCTCGATGTCTGCGACACGCCCGAGTTCGCGGCGATCGCGCATCGGGTGCACCTCGCATTGAAGGACGGGCATGACGTCCACTGAGGCCGTCGTCGAACGCGTTGTCCCGGTCGTCTTCGTCCTGCTGCTCGTCATCGTGATCTGGTACCTCGCCTGCATTGGACTCAACGCTTCGCAGGTCATCGAACGGGCCCTGTCGTCGCAGCCCGACTGGAGCGCGATCGATCTCGTGCGGCTGACCTGGGCGATGGACCGGCCGGTTCTTCCAGCGCCGCACCAGGTCGCGAACGACCTCGTCATGTCGATCTTCGGCTGGCCGGTCGACTCGCCGCGCAACCTGCTGTTCCATGCGGCCGTCACCAGCGGCGCGACGCTGCTCGGCTTCGCGATGGGCACCGTGCTCGGTGCTCTGCTCGCGGTGGCCATCGTGCATTCGCGCACGCTCGATCGCAGCGTGTTCCCGTGGGTCATCGCGTCACAGACCGTGCCGGTGCTGGCGATCGCGCCGATCGTCATCGTCATCCTTGGCAACGTCGGGCTCGAAGGCCTGGTCCCGAAGGCGATCATCGCGATGTGGCTGTGCTTCTTCCCGGTCGCGGTGGCCCTGGCCAAGGGCCTGTGCTCGCCCAGCGTGCTCGAACTCGAACTGCTGCACACCTACGCGGCCTCGAATCGCGACCTGTTCCGGAAGCTGCGCCTGCCGGCCTCGCTGCCCTTCCTCTTCCCCGCGCTGCGGGTCGGTATCGCGGCGGCACTGGTCGGTGCGATCGTCGGCGAGCTGCCGACCGGCGCGCAATCGGGACTCGGCGCGCGACTGCTGACCGGCTCGTACTACGGCGACACGATACAGATCTGGTCCGCGCTGATCATGGCGGCGCTGTTGGGGCTCCTGCTGACCGCTTGCGTCGCGGGCGTCAAGCGGTGGCTGGTACCGCAGGGCCTGCGATGACGACGGGTGTCTGGAACGATTTTTTCGTCGTCATGCTGCCGGCGTTCGCCTTCGTCAGCGTACGTCGCATCGCGCTCGTCGACGAAGGCACGCTCGTGGGCCGCTTCGGGCCGCCGCTGCTGTTCGGTGCGTGGATGCTGCTGTTTTGGCAATGGCTGGTGACGTCGTTCGACATCCCGCGGGTCATCCTGCCGGCCCCTTCGCTGATCGCCGTGTCGCTGATCGCCGGCAGCGACCTCCTGCTGGCCGACTTCGTTCAGACGGTCCTGCGCTCCGCATTGATCGGTCTCGCCGCGGGCAGCGCGATCGGCTTCATTGTCGGCGTGCTGATCGATCGCAGTCCCTTCCTGCAGCGCGGCCTGCTTCCGCTGGCCGCGCTGGCGAGCACGGTGCCGCTGGTTGGCATCGCGCCGATCATGGTGATGTGGTTCGGCTTCGACTGGCACTCGAAGGCGGCGGTGGTGATCGTGATGACTTTCTTCCCGATGCTTGTCAATACGCTCGCAGGCCTGAACGAATCGGACGCGATGCAGCGCGACCTGATGCGCTCGTACGGCGCGAGCTACTGGCGCACCCTCTGGTCGCTGCGCATCCCGATCGCGTTGCCGTTCGTCTTCAACGCGCTGAAAATCAACTCGACGCTCACGTTGATCGGCGCGATCGTGGCGGAGTTCTTCGGCTCGCCCACGGTCGGCCTCGGCTTTCGCATCTCGACCGAAGCTGCGCGGCTCAACATGGGGCTGGTGTGGGCCGCCATCGTGGTGTCGGCGCTGTCTGGCTCGTTGCTGTATGCGCTGCTCGGCTGGATCGAGCGGCGTGCGACGTTCTGGCATCCGTCGTTTCGCGCAGTCCGTTGAGGTGCGAAATGCCGATACAGAATTCTGTATCATCCCTCGATGAAGACAACACTCGATATCAACGATCAGTTGCTAGCCAACGCGAAGGCGATGGCCGCTCAACAGCGGACCACGCTCACGCGTCTGATCGAGGAAGGCCTGCAGTTGCGTCTTCGTGCTCAAGGCGCTGCGCGGTCGGACCAGCCGCGACTGCCCGTGCTGAAGGGGCGCGGCGGGCTGGTCGAAGGGATCGACCCGCTTAGTAACAAGGCACTGCTCGAAGCACTGGGCGATGACGCCTGACGTGAACGTCCTGGTCGCGGCCGCGCGTCGCGATCATATTCATCACGCGGTCGCCCGGTCGTGGCTCGAAGGTGCGATCGTGGCTGCCGCATCGGGCCGTTCGCTGACCTTGATGCCCATGGTGCTCGCCAGCTTCCTGCGCCTCGTGACCAGCCCGAAGATCTTCACGATGCCGACGCCGATCAACGAGGCGATCTCATTCGTCGATGCGCTCCTCACAACGACCGGCGTGCATCTCGCGACGATCGGCCCGGAGTGGCCACTCCTGCGAACACTTTGCGTCGACAAGCAGTTCACCGGCAATGCGCTTCCGGATGCATGGCTTGCTGCCGCGACGATGCAACTGGGTGAGCATCTCGTGAGCTTCGATCGCGACTTCAGAAAGATGATCGGCCGTTCTCATTTCACCCTTCTCGAACCTGTTGCACGCTCATGACCCTGCGCACAACATCTAACTTTTCCGCCCACCGTCCCGGAGCATCCAAGATGCGCATCACCACCGTCCTCAGCGCCGCGCTGCTCGCGATGGGCACCTTCGCCGCATCGGCCGCCGACAAGGTCACGGTCCAGATGAAGTGGGTGCCGCAGGCCCAGTTCGCCGGCTATTACGTGGCGCAGGCCAAGGGCTTCTACAAGGACGCCGATCTCGACGTCGTCATCAAGCCCGGTGGTCCCGACATCGCACCCGCGCAGGTGCTGGCCGCACGCGGTGCCGACGTGGCCGTCGACTGGATGCCGAGCGCGCTCGCCGCGCGTGAGGCGGGCGTGCCGATGGTCAACATCGCCCAGATCTTCAATCGATCGGGCCTGATGATGACGTGCCAGAAGGCCAGTGGTGTCGCCACCCCCACGGACCTCAAGGGCAAGACGCTGGGCGTCTGGTTCGGCGGCAACAAGTATTCCTTCCTGTCGTGGATGGGCTCGCTCGGCTTCAAGACCGGCGGTGCTAACCCGGACGTCAAGATGCTCAAGCAGGGCTTCAACGTCGACCCGCTGCTGCAGAACCAGGCGGCGTGCATGTCCACGATGATCTACAACGAGTACCGGCAGGTCATCGATGCGGGCATCAAGGCGGCGGACCTGGTCACATTCTCGTACCAGGATCTGGGCGTCGCCACGCTCGAGGACGGCCTCTACGCGCGCGCGCCCGACCTCAAGGATTCGGCCTACATCGCGAAGCTGGCGAAGTTCGTCAAGGCCTCGCTGAAGGGCTGGGAATACGCGCTGAAGAACCAGGACGAGGCGGTGAAGATCATCCTCGCCGGGGACCTTTCCGGTGCCGCGACCGTCGCGGGACAGAAGCGGCAGCTCGAGAACATCGCGAAGCTGATCACGTCGGCCGGCACGCCGACGATGGGCGAGCTCGATCCGGCTGCCTACCAACGCACGGTCAAGGTGCTGCTGGCCGGCGGCAGCGATCCAGTGATCAAGAAGGACCCGGGCAGCGCGGCCTGGACCCACGCGGTATGGGACAAGGCGATGGGCAAGTGACCGAGGCGCCCGTCGCCGCATGACGTCGGCACTGCTGGATCGCATCACGCGGTCCGTGATGCAACGCCCGTCCGAGGTTCCGCCCGCGCGAAGCTGGGCGACGGATCTTGGGACGCGTTTCGTGCGCTTCTTCCCGCTCAAGTTGCTCGGCACCACGCTGTGGACCTGGGCCTTCTTCCTCGGTTACTTCCACCTGCTGCACTTCCCGGCCCATGCGGTGACGACGGTGCCGCCCACGGCACTCGACCGGCTAATCCCGTTCCAGCCGGAAGCGCTGATCGCCTATGTATCGCTATGGATCTACGTGGGCACTGCCCCCGGCCTGCAGGCCACCTTCATCGAACTGCTCTCCTACGGCTTCTGGGCCGGCGCGTTGCTGCTGACGGGGCTGGGGCTTTTCTGGATGTGGCCGACCCAGGTCGCGCACACGAGCTTCGACCCCGGTGGCTTTCCCGGCTTCGACCTGCTGCGAGGCATCGACGCGGCCGGCAACGCCTGTCCGTCGATGCACGTCGCGATCGCGATCTTCACGGCGATCTGGATGGAGTGGGTCTTGCGACGCGTCGGCGCGCCCTGCTGGACGCGGGTCGTCAGCTGGGTGTGGTTCGTCGCGATCGCGTACTCGACGCTCGCGCTCAAGCAGCACGTGACGATCGACGTGATCGCGGGCGCGCTGCTCGGCGGCGGCTTCGCGGCCATGTCCCTGCGCTGGCGTCCGCGGTGACGCCCGGGAAAGATGGGCGGTTCATGCGGATATCATGAGCGGCGTTCGATGAGGGATCTGATCAGCGCGACGACCGGCAAGGGGCCGGTCGAACCAAAGACGACGACAAACAGCCCATGAGCACGCTAACGGAGTTGCAGCAACTGTTGCACGAGAAGTACGCCATCGTCATCTCGACGATCGGTCCCGATGCGGCGATGCAGGAGAGCGGCATGGACTCGCTGGCGATCGCCGAATTCATGTTCGCCGTCGAGGATCACTTCCACATCACCCTGCCGGACGACGATCCCGATATCAACACGCTGGCGCAACTGGCGGACCTGGTCGATCGGCTCAAGGCCAATCCTGCTTCCGCGCCCGCCGCGAAGCCGATGCCGGTGACCGAAGAGAAGTGAGTCGGGTCGCCGTCACGGGACTGGGGGCGATCGCCCCGCACGGCGACGATCACGAGGCGCTGTTCGCCGCGTTGATGCGTGGCGAGTCGGCCCTGCGGCCGGTCTTCCCCGAACTACCCAAGCCGGCCATCGCCGCGCTGGCTGCCTTCGACGAGACCCGCTGGTTCACGAAGCTGCAGCTCGCGGGCGTCGATCGCGTGAGCCAGATCGCCGTGGCCGCCGCAGATCTCGCCATGCGCGACGCGGCCGCGTCCAGTACCTGCGAACCCGAACGCATCGGCGTCTATTCCGGATGCGGCATGGGCGGGGGCGCCGCGCTCGAGGCGGCCTATCGCGGAGCACGGGTGCCGCCGCTGACGATCCCGGCTTTCATGCCGAACGCACCCGCGTCGCACGTCGCGATGCGCAACCAGGCGCGCGGTCCGGTGCTGACGTATTCGGTGGCCTGCGCCTCATCCGCGGTGGCCATCGCCGAGGCCGCGAAGGCGATCGCGTCGGGCGAGGTCGATCTCGCGATCGCCGGCGGCAGCGAAGCGCTGATCGTCCCCGGCGTCGTCGTCGCGTGGCAGGCGATGCAGACGCTCGCGAGCTTCACGCCCGAGCGGGCAGCCCAGGCCATCAAACCTTTCGCCAGCGACCGCAGCGGCTTCGCGCTGGGCGAGGGAGCGGCCTTCCTGATCCTCGAATCGGAAGAGCGCGCGCAGCGACGCGGCGCGAAGGTCCATGCGTTCCTGTCCGGCTGGGGCACGACCTGCGACGCGACCCACCTCACCAAGCCCGACCTGAAGGGTCAGGCGCGCGCGTTGCAAGCCGCGCTGAGCCGCGCGGGCCTCGCCGCGAGCGACATCGGCTACTGCAACGCGCACGGCACCGCGACGCGCATCGGCGACGCGGTCGAGCGCAACGCACTCGCGGAGGTGTGGGGCGACGACCTGGAGACGCTTCGGGTCAGTTCGACGAAGGCCCTGCACGGACATCTGCTGGGCGCCGCGGGCGCTCTCGAATCCCTGATCACCGTGCTCGCGCTGGAACGAGGACGCCTGCCACCCAACGCGCATTGCGCAAGCGTAGATCCCGATTGCCGCCTCGACCTCGTCCTCGACAACGGGACTACGGCTTCGCATCTGAAACACGCGATCACCAACTCCTTCGCATTCGGCGGGACCAATTGCGTTCTGCTGTTCAGCCGCGCTTAGAGCTTCGCGACGATCGCCTTCAGGTCGGCGGTATCGAGGATGGCCTTGCTCGCGCCGCGGCGAGCGACCTCGAGCATGGCGAGGCCGATGTCTTCGGTGGTGATCACCGCGTCGGGACGTATCTTTCGCACCAGCGAGAGCACCGGTCCGAGCACGTCGTAGATCGTCTGGTAGAGCCGCGTCTTCGACTTCACGCCCTTGACGGGCTGGATCACGCCGGGCCGGAACAGGTAGACGGCCTTGAAGGGCAGACGCTGCAGGCCGTTCTCGGTCCGGCCCTTGACGCGCGCCCACATCGACTTGCCCTGCCCGCTACTGTCGGTTCCGGCGCCGGAGACGTAGACGAGGGTCATCTGCCGGTTCAGGCGCGCGAGCACCATCGCGATGTCAAGCGTCAATTCGTAGGTGAGCCGGCTATAGGCCGCCTCGCTCATTCCCGCCGAGGAAACGCCGAGGCAGAAGAAGCAGGCGTCGAAGGGCTGCAGTTGCGGCTCGATCGTGGACACGTGAGAAAGGTCCGCGTGGAGCACCTGGCTCAGCTTCGGATGCTTCAGCGGCACGGCCGTCCGCCCGACTGCCGTCACCGCCTCGACGTCTGCCGCCTCGAGACACTCGAGGAGAACCCCGCCGCCGACCATGCCGGTCGCGCCGAAGATCAGGATCCTCATGCGGGGTTCAACATCCGGCGATGCAACGTCCGTCGCCGGCGAAGCCCATCGCCTTGCCGCTCAACGGCACGTAGACCGGTACGGTGACGGCCTTCGTGAAGAGGGCAGTCTTGCTGGCGGGGTCGAGCTTGCCGTCGGTGGTCGCTCCTTCGTTCGCATGCGAGGCGATCACGGCTTTCGGCTTGATCAGCTCGTTGATGACGTACGCGGCCTCCACGGGTCCGGTGGTGAAGGTCCCGCCGATGTTCAGGACGACGAGGCTGGCCTTGAACATGCGACGGACCACGACGTCCTGGTCGGCCATCACGCCGGTGTCGCCAGAAAGATAAACGACGAGCCCGTTGGTGAACTTGACGACGTAGCCGCCGGCCGGGCCGACGTAGGCGGTCAGGCCGTTCGCCTTCAGCGCTTGCGCGGCGTCGCCGTCGAGGAACGCGGGGTCGAGGCCGTTGCTGTGGACGGCCGGCACGCTCGAGACTTCCACACCGCCGACCTTGCCGGTCGCGCCGAAGCGCAGCGTCGTCACCAGGCCGGCATCGCCGCCGACGGCCTTCACCTTCTGCGCGAAGAACGCGTTCATCTCGCCGCCGACCAGCAGCTTCGCCTTCTTCGCGACCACGATGGCCACCGTGTTGGACGAGGGCGTGTCGCGCACCGTGAACTCGGGTTTCGCGCAGGTGCCGGTATTGGGTCCCGCGGAATGGATGTCGCCGAGGTGGTCGCCGTGGACGTGTGTCAGGAGGACGGCATCGATGCGGCCGAGGCGCGGATCGTCCGCGCCGCGCACCGTGCGGCCCGGGTCGTAGAGGATGCGGGTGCCGTCGGGGTCCTCAAAGATCAGCGCACGATCCTGTGCACAGAATTCGCCGTCGTGGCTGCCGAGCGGCGTGACGGTGACGTTCGACGGCGCGGCACTCGCATGGGCGGCAACCAACAGTGCCGCGAGGGCGAGCAGGAAGCGGTAGGTCATGGGGTTTCCTTGGGAATGATGAAGGCGGGCTTTCAGCCGAGGATGCCGTCGATCCGCGCTTTCCAGAAGCCCGAATCCGGGAGGGTGCCCGTCCCGGCCTCGACATTCTCCGCCATGTGCCTCGGGTTGCCGGTCCCGGGGATCGCGCATGTCACCGCCGGATGCGAGAGCACGAACTTGAGCAGGAGCTGGGACCAGCTCGTGACGCCGACGTTACGGGCCCAGTCGGGCAGCGGCCGGTTGCCGAGGCGCTTCAGCAATCCGCCTCCGCCGAACGGTCGATTGACGAGCACGGCGATGCCGCGATCCGCGGCCAGCGGCAGGATGCGGTTCTCGGCCTCGCGGTCGTCCAGCGCGTAGTTGACCTGCACGAAGTCGAGGGTCTCGGCGCGCAGCACCGCTTCCAGTTCGAGATAGGCACCCGGCGTGTAGTGCGACACGCCGATGTAGCGGATGCGCCCCTCGGCCTTCCACTGCCGCAGCGTCGGCAGGTGGGTCTTCCAGTCGAGCAGGTTGTGGACCTGCATCAGGTCGACCTTGCCGAGCAGCTCGATCGACTTCTCCATCTGGCGAATGCCCGCCTCGCGCCCGCTGGTCCATACCTTGGTCGCGACGACCGCCTTGCCGGGTCGATCGGCGAGGATCCTGCCCGCGGTGGCCTCGGAGCGTCCGTACATCGGCGAACTGTCCAGCACCGTCCCGCCACCGGCCAGCAGCGTGCGCACCACCTCGCGCAATGCGTCGAACTCGAGCGTGCCTTCGGCCACATCGAAGCCGACCCAGGTTCCGCAGCCGATCACGGGCAAGATCTGGCCGGTCGAGCGGATGGTTCGAAGATTCATGGCGGGCCGGCGCTCTGGTTCCTGGCTCGATGCGTTGCGACCGAAGGCGGTGGCGCCGACCAGCGCGAGCGTCTGACGCAGGAAACGCGCACGCCCGGGATTTTGTACCGTGTCCACAGCGCTCTTTCGCCTGCAGCCTGCAGACACCTTGGGCGGCGGCGTGTGGACGTGCTGGCCGACGCATCCGTCGGCCGACCACTGGAAGGGCATGCCGATTCCGTGGCATTTGCGCGACAGAGGCGCACGAGTGGGCAACAACCATGCCGCAAGACTCAGAGTCGGTACAATTCATGTTTATTCGTCAGCCATCAATCGCAGGGAACGAGATGTCCGTCGACAGCACCGATCAAATGTTCATGCGCGCCGCGCTCCAGCAGGCCCAGAACGCCCAGCTGGTCGGTGAAGTACCGGTCGGCGCGATCGTCGTCCGTGACGGCAAGATCATCGGCGCCGGCTTCAATCAGCCGATCGGCAGCCACGACCCGACCTCGCACGCCGAGATCATCGCGCTGCGCCAGGCCGCGCACAGCAGCGCGAACTACCGACTTCCCGACTGCGACCTCTACGTCACGCTGGAGCCTTGTGCGATGTGCGTCGGCGCGATGCTGCACGCGCGGCTGCGGCGCGTCGTGTTCGGTGCCTTCGACCGCAAGACCGGTGCGGCCGGCAGCGTGGTCAATCTCTTCAGCGAAGTGGCGATCAATCACCACACCGAGGCGATCGGCGGCGTGATGGCCGCCGAGAGCGTCGCGCTTCTGCGGGGCTTCTTCGAGGAACGCCGCGCCAAGCGGGCCCAGGCGATGGAGCGCAATGCGGCGGTCGCCGTCACGCGGATGCCCGACCTGTCGACCACGATCGTGACCGACATCGACATGGCGGAGTGGAACGCCGCCAAGCAGTAACCGAAGCGCCAGATGATCGACCGCGACGACGAGCCGCTGCCAGGCGTCGAGATCGAGACCATCGCGGTCTTCGCGCCGGGTGGCTACGAAGTCGATTCCCTGCGACTCTCCCAGGCCGAACGCCATGTCGAAGCCGCCGGCTGCCGCTTGGTCACGGCGCTTTCCGATCGTCGATCCGGTCGCTTCTCCGGGACGGACGAAGAACGATTGCACTGGCTCCAGGCCGTCATCGACGATCCGACGATCGCCATCGCGATGGCGCTGCGCGGCGGTTACGGCGCAACCCGCCTGTTGCCTTCGATCGACTTCGATGCGATGGCGGCTTCCGTCCGCAGCACGGGCAAGCGCTTCGTCGGCCACAGCGACTTCACGGCGATCAGCCTGGGCCTCCTGTCCAGGACCGGCGCGCTCAGCTTCGCGGGCCCGATGGCCGGTTACGACTTCGGAGGTCCGGCCATGGACCCTTATACGGCGCTGCACTTCTGGCGGGCGATGCGGGAAGCGCGGGTAGACGTGGCGTTCGAGACCACGGGGTCCGACGCCCTGGAGGTCGAAGGCCAGCTTTGGGGCGGCAACCTGACCATGTTGTGCAGCCTCATCGGAACGCCCTGGATGCCAGCCATCGAGGGCGGCGTACTCTTCGTGGAAGACATCAACGAACAGCCGTATCGCATTGAACGCATGATGATTCAACTGCAGCAGGCGGGCATCCTCGACCGCCAGAAGCTGATCCTCTGCGGCGACTTCTCCGGCTATCGGGTGACCGACTACGATAACGGCTACGGCCTTGCCGAAGCCCTCGCGTACGTGCGCGAGGCCACCACCACGCCCGTCGTCGGCGGCCTGCCGTTTGGTCACTGTCCGCAGAAACTGACGCTTGCGGTCGGCGCCCGGGCCGAGGTCGATATAGCCGGCGGACTGTGCCAGCTACGTCAGCGCTGGGATCTCGCGACGACCTGAAAGGCTCAGATCGCTGCTTTCGGCACGTGGTCGAACCACTTGTCGACCGGCGGCGGCAGCGGCTTCGTCAGCCGATCCAGCAGGATCTGCGGATCGGACTCGACGGCCAACAGGTGGCGTTGTTCGGGCCGCACGAACTGCTGCTCGACCATCCGCTCGGCGAACTCGAGGAAGGGGTCGTAGTAGCCGCCGAGGTTGAGTAGGCCGATCGGCTTCGCGTGGATGCCGAGCTGCAGCCAGGTCAGCATCTCGGCCAGCTCCTCGATGGTTCCCCAGCCGCCGGGCATCGCGATGAAGCCGTCGGCGAGGTCGGCCATCATCATCTTGCGTTCGTGCATGTCGGCCACGATCCGCAGGTCCTGGATGCCCGTGTGACCCAGTTCCCGATCCATCAGCGCCCGCGGGATCACCCCGATGACGTGCCCTCCAGCCGCCAGCGCCCCGTCGGCGACCGCGCCCATCAGGCCGACGTGGCCACCGCCGTAGACCAGCCCCATGCCGCTGGCGGCGATCAGGCCGCCCAGCGCGATCGCCCCTTCGCGATACAGCGGGCGCGCTCCGGTCGAGGAGCCGCAGTACACGCAAAGTCGTTTCGTGGGTGAGCCGGACATCGAGGTCGTCGGAAGGGGTGCATCGAAAGGGCGGGGACGGCGAAAGCGCGATGATAAAGTACAGGCCGATTCAGCAGATGACGGCCGGATGCACGACCCTCGATCCAAACGCGGCGACATCGTCCCGGTGATCTGTCCGACCCGAACCCGACCTCTCGACGACGCGACGCACACGACGCCGCGCGTCGCTTCATCCCTCCTTCTTTCGACGCGATCCGCCTTGCTCTCCACCGCCAACATCACCATGCAGTTCGGTCCGAAGCCGCTCTTCGAGAACATCTCGGTCAAGTTCGGCGACGGTAATCGCTACGGCCTGATCGGCGCCAACGGCTGCGGCAAGTCGACCTTCATGAAGATCCTCGGCGGCGATCTCGAATCGTCCGCCGGCAACGTCATGCTCGACCGCGGCGAGCGCCTCGGCAAGCTCAGCCAGAACCAGTTCGCGTACGAGGAGATGCGGGTGCTCGACGTCGTCATGATGGGTCACGTCGAGATGTGGGCCGCGATGACGGAGCGCGACGCGATCTACGCCAATCCCGAGGCGACCGACGACGACTACATGAAGGCCGCGGACCTCGAGGCCAAGTTTGCCGAGTACGACGGCTATACGGCAGAGGCGCGGGCAGGCGAGTTGCTGCTCGGCGCCGGCATCCCGAGCGAACAGCACCAGGGGCCGATGAGTTCGGTGGCGCCGGGCTGGAAGCTGCGCGTGCTGCTGGCGCAGGCGTTGTTTTCCAACCCCGACATCCTGCTGCTCGACGAGCCCACCAACAACCTCGATATCAACAGCATCCGCTGGTTGGAAGACGTGCTCAACGCGCGCAACAGCACGATGATCATCATCAGCCACGACCGCCACTTCCTGAATCAGGTATGCACGCACATGGCCGACATGGACTTCGGCAAGCTGACCGTGTGGCCGGGCACCTATGACGACTACATGCTGGCGTCGTCGCAGGCCAAGGAGCGCCAGGCCAACGCCAACAGCAAGGCCAAGGAGCGGGTCGCGGAACTGCAGGATTTCGTGCGGCGCTTCTCGGCCAACAAGTCGAAGGCGCGCCAGGCGACCAGCCGCATGAAGATGATCGACAAGATCAAGATCGAGGACTTCAAGCCGTCGAGCCGCCAGAACCCGTACATCCGCTTCGAGGGCGAGAAGAAGCTGCATCGTCTCGCGGTCGAGGTGCAGCACCTCACCAAGGCCTACGACAAGCCGGTGATCTCCAACTTCGACATCATGGTCGAGGCCGGCGAGAAGATCGCGATTGTCGGGGCCAACGGCGCGGGCAAGACCACGCTGCTGTCGTGCACGGCGCAGGTGGTCGAGCCAGATCGTGGCCTGATCAAGTGGGCCGAGAACGCGAACCCGGGATTGATGCCGCAGGATCCGAGCGAGTACTTCGGCAGCGACGAGACGCTGACCGACTGGATGGGCCGCTGGACGCAGGAAGGCGACGACGACCAGTCGGTGCGCGGCATGCTCGGCCGGCTGCTGTTCTCGGGCGACGAGGTCAAGAAGCCTGTCAAGGTCCTGTCGGGCGGCGAGAAGGGCCGCATGATGTTCGGCAAGCTGATGCTGGGCCGTCACAACGTGCTGCTGATGGACGAGCCGACCAACCACATGGACATGGAATCGATCGAGTCGCTCAACATGGCGCTCGACAAGTACAACGGTACGCTGCTGTTCGTGTCGCACGATCGCGAGTTCGTGAACTCGCTGGCGACACGGGTGCTGGAGGTTCGGCCTGAAGGCGTGGCTGATTTTCGCGGCACTTATGACGAGTACCTGACGTCGCAGGGCGTCGAATAACCCCTCCCTCGTGGGGGAGTGGAAACCAATCCCAGTCCAACCTTCCCCTTGAAGGGGAAGGAGTGAAACGGAGTGCCACGCACATGAAGGTGTTCGACAAGCTCTATATCGACGGCCAGTGGGTCGCGTCGCACGGCACGGGCACGATCGACGCGGACCACGCGGCGACCGAAGAGGCGATCACGCGTATCCCCGAAGGCAACGAGGCCGATGTCGATGCAGCCGTCGCTGCCGCGCGTAAGGCCTTCGACGGATGGGCCGACACGCCCGCCTCGGTCCGCGCCGAAGCGCTGCGCAGGATCTCGGCAGAGCTCGCGCTGCGCGCCGACGACATCGCGATGGCCATTGCCACCGAGGTCGGCATGCCGCTCAAGCTCGCGCGTCGCGTGCAAACCGACGGCCCCGTCGCCAACTGGGCTGCTTACGCCAAGGTCACCGAAAGCTTCGAGTTCGAGAAGCGCGTCGGCTCGTCGCTGGTGATCCGCGAGCCGATCGGCGTCGTCGGCTGCATCACGCCGTGGAATTTCCCGCTCAACCAGATCACGCTCAAGGTCGCGCCGGCCATCGGGGCCGGATGCACGGTCGTGCTGAAGCCGTCCGAGATCGCGCCGTCGGTGGCCTTCATCCTCGCCGAGGCGATCCACGCCGCGGGCCTGCCGGCCGGTGTCTTCAACCTCGTCACCGGCTACGGACTCGTGGTGGGCGAAGCGCTCGCGAAGCATCCCGAGGTCGACATGATCTCGTTCACCGGTTCGACCCGCGCGGGTCGTCGCGTGGGCGAGGTCGCGGCGCAGACCATCAAGCGCGTGGCGCTCGAACTGGGCGGCAAGTCCGCCTCGGTGGTGCTCGACGACGCGGACCTGATGGCCGCGGTCAAGGGCACGATCGGCAACTGCTTCCTCAACTCGGGCCAGGCCTGCATCGCGCAGACCCGCATGCTGGTACCGGCCGCGCGCTTCGAGGAAGCCAAGGCGATGGCCAGGCAGGTGGCCGAAGCCTTCACGGTGGGTGACCCGCTGGTCGAAGGCTCCAAGCTCGGACCACTGGTTTCGGCGATGCAGCGCGACCGCGTGGTCGGCCTGATCGACAGGGCCGTGGCGGAGGGCGCGGAACTCGTGACCGGCGGCTCCGAAGCGCCGTTCGCGAAGGGCTGGTTCGTCAAGCCGACGGTGTTCGCGACCACCGACTCGAAGTCGACCATCGCGCAGGAGGAAGTGTTCGGTCCCGTACTGACCATCCTTCCGTATGCCGACGAGGCCGAGGCGATCCGCATCGCCAACGACACGCCTTACGGCCTCGGCGGCGGCGTGTGGGGCGAGGAAGAGCACGCGATCAAGGTTGCCCGTCGCATCCGCACCGGCCAGATCGACATCAACGGCGGCCCCTTCAATCCGCGTGCGCCGTTCGGCGGCTACAAGCAGTCGGGCAACGGTCGCGAAAGCGGCGTCTACGGCTTCGAGGAGTTCCTCGAATACAAGTCGCTGCAGTTGAAGCCACTCTCCAGACCTGCGCCCCCGGAAGCCGCAGCCGTCCCCGGCTGATCGGTCGACATGCGCCGCGTCGGGCGTGCGCTTCTGTGGATGCTGGTCGTGCTGCTCGTTGCAGCGTGCCTGGCGGCCTTGGCCTATCGCCAACTGAGTCTCCCGAAGCTCGACGGCCACATCACGGCGCCAGGGCTCGCCTCGTCAGTGGACGTCGTCCGCGACGCGGCCGGCATCCCGCACATCTATGCGGCGAACGAGGACGATGCGTGGTTCACGCTCGGCTACGTCCATGCCCAGGATCGCCTGTGGCAGCTCGAACTCAATCGTCGAACCGCTGCGGGTCGACTGGCCGAGGTGCTCGGACAGGGTGCCGTCGACACCGATCGTTTCCTGCGGACGATGGGCATCGCCCGCAACGCCGCGGCGATCGCGGAGAACCTCGACGCCAGGACTCGTCATGCGCTCGATCGCTACGCCGCGGGTGTCAACGCGAACCTCGACGAGCGTCGCCACGTGCCGCGCGTGCTGCTGCCACCCGAGTTCGCGCTGACGGGCGCGCCTTTCCCCGAGCCGTGGAAGCCCGCCGACAGCGTCGGCTGGAGCACGATGATGGCGTGGGACCTGTCGACCAACTGGAGCAACGAGCTCGCCCGCATGCGCCTGTCGCAGCGACTGACGAAGCAGCAGATCGACGAACTGATGCCGCCGTATCCCGGCAATCCGCGGACCGACGCGGAAGGTCGCATCCTCGCCGCAATCCCCGACCAGCCGATCGAGATCGCCGACTATCCGGCGCTGTATCGCTCGCTGAAGATCGACGGGCAGGCGCTGGCGAAAGATGCGGCATCGCTGGTGGCGCTGGCGCCGCCGAGCTACGTCGAAGGCATGGGCTCGAACAACTGGGTGGTGTCCGGCGCGCGGACCGCATCCGGCAAGCCGTTGCTGGCCAACGATCCGCACCTGACGATGAGCGCGCCGTCGCTCTGGTACATGGCGCATCTGTCCGCGCCCGGCCTCGACGTGATCGGCGCGACCCTGCCGGGACTGCCCTTCGTCGTCATCGGCCGCAACGCGCGGATCGGCTGGGGCGTGACCAACACCGGGCCCGACACGCAGGACCTGTTCATCGAACAGCTGCGGACCCGTGACGGAGTTCCCGAGGCACGGACGCCCGACGGCTGGCAGGCGGTCGTGACGCGCAACGAGACCATTCACGTCAAGGACGGCGCCGACGTCACGCTGGTCGTTCGCGAATCACGCCACGGCCCCTTGATCTCGGAGGTCTCGAAGGCCGCGACCGACGCGCTGAAGCCCATCGGGGCGACGTCTTACGAACTCGCGTTCCAGTGGGCCGCCCTGCGACCCGACGACAAGACCCTGCAGGCGGGCATCGCAATCAACCAGGCCACCGACTGGGCGACCTTCCTCGCTGCGGTGAAGGACTTCCATTCGCCGCAACAGAACTACGTCTACGCGGACGTCGACGGCAACATCGGCTTCGTGGCGCCGGGTCGCGTGCCGGTCCGCAAGCCCGACAACGACCTGAAGGGCCAGGTGCCGGCCCCGGGCTGGGACGCGCGCTACGACTGGGACGGCTTCATCCCGTTCGAGCAATTGCCGCAACGGTTGAACCCACCCGAGAACGTCGTCGTCACGGCCAATCACAAGGTCGTACAGGACGACTTCACGCCCTTCCTCACGAGCGAGTGGGCGGCACCGTTCCGCGCGCGACGCATCGAGTCGCTGCTCGACCAGTCCGACCGACAGGACGCGAAGTCCTTCGCCGCGATCCAGGGCGACGTGCGTTCGCTGGCGGCCGCAGCGCTGCTGCCGTTGCTGCTCGACACGCAGCCGTCGAATGCCGACGCGAAGGACGTGCTCGCGAAGCTGTCGGCCTGGGACGGCACGATGCGCGACGACGCGGCCGAGCCGCTGATCTATTCGATGTGGGCACGCGAAGTGGTCGAGCTCCTCACGCGCGACGCGCTCGGCCCCGAGCTGTTCGCGAGCTACCGCGAGCAGCGCACGGTGTTCCTGGTCAACGTGCTGTCGAATCGCAACGGACAGTCGCGCTGGTGCGACAACGTGAAGACGCCAGCGGTCGAGACCTGCGCGCAGGTCAAGACGCAGGCCCTCGACCTCGCGCTGGCCGAGCTGACGCGCCGCATCGGCCCCGATCGCAGCCACTGGCGCTGGGATGCGCTGCACGTCCTGCGTGCCGATCACCGGCCCTTCTCGCGGGTCCCGGCGCTCGCGCGCTTCTTCGACTTGAGCGCGCCGCTCGGTGGCGACAGCAATACGGTCGATGTCGCTGGCTACAACGTGCGCGACGAGGTCGAGCCTTTCGTCGCGCATCACGGGCCGAGCCTGCGCGAGATCATCGATTTCAGCGACCTCGAGCAGTCGCGCTTCATGCCGTCGACCGGACAGTCCGGCCATCGACTTTCGTCCTTCTATTCGAACCTGTTCACACCCTGGACGCGGGTGCAGTCGGTGCCGATGCAGATGCGGCGGGAGACGGTGGAGCAGGGCGCCACCGGCACACTACACCTCACGCCGTGAGCCCGCTCAGACCGTCCCGTGCGGGTTGGCCTCGCGCGCGAGCGATTCCGGCGCGATCTCGGGCATAGCCTCCGCCTCGTTCGAGAGGGCCTCCCGGAAGAACACCATTAGCAGCACCAGGATCACCGGACCGATCACCAGGCCGACGACGCCCATCGCGATCACGCCGCCGAAGATGCCGAACAGCACGGCCAGGAAGGGCAGGCTCGTGCCGCCCTTGATCAACACCGGCCGCACCGTGTAGTCCACGACCATCACGACCAGCATCCCGACCGCGAACACCAACACTCCCAGGACGGTCGATCCGCTGACGCCGAGACCGACACCGATGACCGCGAGCAGCAGCGGGGCGGCGCCCGGCACGAAGGCCAGGATGGCGAGGGTCGTGCCGAGCAGCACGGCGGACGGCACGCCGCACAGCGACAGCAGGCTGCTGAGGATGATGGCTTCCGCGAAGCCCACGATGACCAGGCCGTTGACGGCGGCGCGCAACGCGTTCGGCACGTGGATGACGTACTCGCTCCAGCGCGAGCCCAGCCAGCGATTGCCGATGGTGCCGATGCGTTCGATCAGCGTCGGCCCGTCGCGATAGAAGAAGTACAGGACCCACAAGGCGAAGAACAGCGTCGCGATGCGGCCGGTCAGGCCGATCAGGAAGAACTGCGCGGCGGTGCGCAGGATGTCGACCTTGGTCGAGACGGTGCTGCGAATGATCGCCGACAGTTGGTTGGGTTCGGCCAGATAGAGGTTCCAACGCTCGAGCAGGACGTCGCCGAACCAGGGAGTCCGCGCGAGCCACTCCGGGGCCGGCGCACCGGTCGAGTCGACCTTCATGAGATAGGTCGCGACCGCGACGATGTCCTGCGTGACGAAAACGATCAGCAGCACCATCGGGCCGACCAGCAACAGGCATACCAGCGCGGTCGTGAGGATCGAGGCGATGCCGCGCCGCCCCCCGCAATGCCCCTCGATCCGCAGGTAGAGCGGCCACGACGCGATGGCGATGATCGCGGCCCAGATGATGGCGAGCAGGAAGGGCTTCAGGACCGCGAACGCACCCGCCAGGATCAGGCAGGTAAAGAGAATGCTGACGATCTGCTTACCGGACAGCTTGCTTTCTACGGTCATGGGTCGTGGATGACGTGGGGGAGGTCGCTCGTGTCGCGGGCTTCGAGGATATACAAGCTTCGCCATCGCACCGTGAGCACCACCGCAAAAGGCGCTCGCGGAAGCGATGAGGGTGGACCGCAGTCCACCCTCTTGCCCTTCGGCGCGCGCCCCATCCGGTCGTGATGACCGGATGGGTGATGCGTCAGCTCGGTCGCGAGCTCGGTGCCGTCGCGAAGGGGACGCCGCCCGGTCCGGTCGTGAAGTCGAGCGGCGACACCGGTGCCTGCTGCGCCACACCCGGCTTCGACCAGTCGCACACGCCCGAGGCGAATACGGCCTGCAGGCGCGTCAGCTGCGATGCGCTCACCGTGGCCGGCGCGTAGTCGCCGGTCGCCAGCGGCTTGAGCTGGCACTTGAGGACGTTCTCCAGTTGCGATCCTCCAGCGACCTGACGCGGAGAAGCGTGGACGACGAGACGTGCATCGGCGTTGCAGGCCGTCTGATCCGTCACCTTCGTGGAGAACGTGGTGTCGGTCGTCAGGTAGCAGAAGTCGAAGGCCGTCCCCGGCTTGGCCGCGATCACCTGGGCCTGTGTGCGCACGTCGTTGATGGCAGCTTTCGGCGCGCTGGCATTGAGCGCCGTCAGCCACTGATCCATCTGCAGCAGCGACATCAACGTCAGTCCCGATGCCGCGGGCGCGAGCAGCGCCGAGCCGTAGCGCCAGATCACCTGGTTGCCGTGGCCGCCGGCATCGGTATCGAGGCGACCACGTTCGGAGAAGCTCCTCCAGTTGAAGTGGATGCCCTGCTCGTCGTAGCCGCGCTGGTCGATGATCGGCAGCTTGCCGAGGTTGGCCCCGTTCGACAGGATGCCGGCGCGATAGGCGACCGTCAGGCCAGCCGCATCGGCGACGGTCCGCGCCGCGACCGGGTTGCTGTCGCCGTCGGTACCGCCGATGCCTTCATTGAGCGTCACGAATTCCTCGGCCGTGATCGCTCCCGCGACCAGCGCCTTGAGACCGTACTGGACGCCGGTATTGTCGTTGGTGAGATTCGCTCGCGACGTGCCGGGTGCGATTCCCCAGACCGGCGCGGCCGCATCCGGATCGGTACAGCGCGTGCCGGTCGGGTTGGTCGTCGGGTCATAGACCAGGCCGGCAGGCAGCTCGCAGTTGTTGCGAGGCGCACCGAAAGGCGCCATGTCGCCGTTGGTGTTGATGACCACGCGCGGGATGTAGTTACCCGGCCGGTTGGCGTTGCCGAACGCGTTGTTCCACGAGTGGCATCCGAGCTGGTCGAAGTGACCGTTGATGGCCGTCTTCTTGTCGTTGATCTGCGCCTGCGTCAGGCCGGTCATCAGCGCGGTCCATTGCGGCGACGTGTAAAAGTTGACCAGCAGCACGCAATCGTTGACCTCGATGCCGGTCGTGATCGAGTCCGGGAAGTCGCAGGCGACCTGCGCACCGTCGAGCAGACCGGGGTAGATCGATGCTGCCGTGTTCTGCTGGATCGAACCGCCGGAGCAGCCATTGCCGGCGAGGTACTTGAGCTCGCCATACGCGTCGACGATGTGTTCCTTCATCATCATCAGCGTCTCGCTCATCAGCACGCGGTTCGAGTTGTACAACGAGTCGGTCAGGCTGTTGTCCACCACCATGAAGCCGCGCGACAGAGCCGCATCGTTGACCCAGCTCTGCTCGCTGCGGTATTGGCGGCGCGGCTGGCCGGTGCTGGCGCCGAAGGTGTAGGCCACCTTGCGGTTCCACTGCGCCTGCGGTGCGGTCGGCGTCCACGCGGCGGTCGGGTCGTACAGGACCGCGATGTCGAAGATGCCGCGATTCAACGTGCCGCGTTCGACGCGCACGATGTACGGTACCGTCAGGCCTGCATCGGTCGTGGTCGTCGCCAGGTCGGCCGGTGCCGTGGCACTGGGCGTGTAGGCCTTGAAGCAGGGATTGGTCGGGGCGACCGTCGGCGGATTGGGATCGGGAAGAGCGAGACTGCAGCCCGCGGTCGTCGTCTTGTAGTAGAGCTTGAACTCCGTCGCGATGTTGCACTGGGCATCGGTCGCGTTGGTCGTCAGGCCGCTCGCGTTGGTCGCGGCGGTGTTGCCGCTTGCGGCTTGCGCGGCCGGCGTCGCACACACCCACGGCAGGATCTGCGCGCCGGAATAGACCGGGCCGCCGATCGCGTGGTTGTTGACCACGAGGGTCGAGGTCGAGCCGCCGGCACTCGCCGTGACCGTGTTGTTGCCGCCGGCGAGACCGTAGACCAGTCCGATGATGCGACCACCGGCCGTCGAGCGCGCAGCGAACTGGCTCGTGACATCGCGACCGCCGACGTTGACCGTGAGCGTCGTTGAAGACACGCCGGCGGGCAGGCCGATCTCGAGGAGCACGTCGCCGCCACTGACCATGTCGGCGCGCGTCGACAGCGACTTGATGGTGGGTGCCGGTACCGGCGGAGGTCCGCCGTCGTCGTTGCCACCGCAGGCGGCGAGTACCACCGCACCGGCGATGCCGACGAGCCGGAGTCGTAGCCAGCGGGTCAGGCGCGAACGCGCGGAAGCGGCATTCGGCGTGGCGGATACCACGCCAGGTCCATGAAGGGCCGGGGTCAGATCGAACATCGATGTCTCCTCGTGATGGGTTCGGCGTTCATGGCTGTCCGAACGACGATCGTCGCGGGTTCCGGAGGAACGCGCGACGTGTACGGAGTCTAATGAGCTTTGATGGGCGCTGCCAATAGGTGCATAACGGGTGCACGCGGGGTGTTGCGCGGCGTACGACTGCGATCTTGCTAGCGAGGCGTGACGTACACGCCGATGACCACGCTCGATGCCTTGAAGATCGGGATGGCGGTCAATCCCGTCGCAAGCTCCAGCGTGGTTGCACTGTCGTTGGTGGCGATCGCGACGACCTCGAAGCCACCGACAACCTTCATCACCACCTCGGTATCGATGAAGCCGGTCACGACGCGGACGACCTTGCCGGGCAACTGGTTGCGGGCGAAGAGGTGGGCGCCCTAGGTCTCGGCGGCCACGATGATCCATGACGCCTTGACCTGCGCGAGAGCGCGCATGCCGACCACCAGACCGAGCGCCTCGCGGCTCGCGCGCGTCACCGTCGCGACGATCTGGACGCCCTCGGCGACCTCGAGGTCGATCTCGTCGGTGATGGAGCCGCGGCGGACGCGGGTGACGACGTCTTCGAAGCGATTGCTGGCGCTGGACTTCATCGGATTTCCTTCACCCCGTCACCTGTTGGGGTCGCGCCAGGCCCGCTCGAACGGCAGGCGCCAAGCGCGTGGCGCGACCAGCTGATGGATCGCGTTCGGTCCCCATGATCCCGGCGCATAGAAGCGCACGGGCGGCGGCGCCTCCAGCAACGGTGTCGAGACCTGCCACAGGCGCTCGATGCCCTCGGCTGTCGTGAACAGCGTGCGATCGCCACGCATCGCGTCGAGGATCAGGCGCTCGTAGGCCTCGAGAACATCGCCGAGCAGGCCCGTCTCGTGCATCGAGAACTGCATGCTCGCCTTGTCGAGGCGCATACCGGGACCCGGGCGCTTGCCGTAGAACGACAACGACATTTTCGCGGCGTCGGCGAGATCGAAGGTGAGGTGATCGGGTCCTTGCGCGCCCACGCCGGAGCCGGCCGGAAACATGCTCTTCGGCGGCTCGCGGAACGCGATCGAGATGATCCGCTGCCCCTCGCCCAGTCGCTTGCCGGTGCGCAGGTAGAACGGCACGCCGGCCCAGCGCCAGTTGTCAATCGAGCATTTCAACGCGATGAAGGTCTCGGTCTCCGACTCGGGGCTGACGCCTTCCTCGGCGCGATAGCCCGTGTACTGGCCGCGCACCACGTCGGACGGCTGGATCGGCAGCATGCTGCGAAAGACCTTGTTCTTCTCCTCGCTGATGGGGATCGGCTCGAGCGAGGTCGGCGGCTCCATCGCCATGAACGCGAGAATCTGGAAGAGGTGGGTCACGACCATGTCGCGGAACGCGCCGGTCTGCTCGTAGAAGCCCGCGCGCTTGCCGAGGCCCAGCGTCTCCGGGACGTCGATCTGCACGTGGTCGATGAAGTTGCGATTCCAGATCGGCTCGAACAGTCCGTTCGCGAAACGGAACGCGAGGATGTTCTGGGCCGGCTCCTTGCCGAGGAAGTGATCGATGCGGAAGATCTGTTCCTCGTCGAAGACCTCGTGCAGCTTGGAGTTCAGCGAGACCGAACTCGCGAGGTCGATGCCGAAGGGCTTCTCCATGATGATCCGCGAGCGCTCGATCAGGTTCGCCTCGCCGAGCATGCGGACCACCGGCAGCGCGGCGTTCGGTGGAACGCTCAGGTAGTGGAGACGGCGGCACTCGCCGTTGAAACTTCTTTCCGCCCGCTCCGCCGCGGCCTTCAGGACCTCGGGACCGGCCGACAGCGGCACGTAGTCGAGGCTCGCGGCGAACGCGCGCCATTCGTCGTCGGTGGTCTTGCGGGTCGAGAACTCGTCGAGGGCCTGGCGCGCGACGGCGCGAAAGGCCTCGACGTCCATGTCGTCGAGGGACATGCCGATGATCCGGCATCCCGGAATGAATCCCGAGTTGGCCAGGTGGAAGAGGCCGGGCAGCAACTTGCGTCGGGCGAGGTCGCCGGTGGCGCCGACGAGGATCACGACCTGCGGATAACGAGGACCGACGCCTGCGGGAACCTTGACCAAGAAGCGATCCTTTCGTCTGGGAAACGTGCGGACTTTCGGGGTCGATCATCACAGACCTGCCGAGCTTTTGAAAGGCCGATAAAATCGCGGGTCGTCATGCGGTGACAGACCCCGCCCACGAACCACCCACGAAGGGATCCGAGCCTTGCCTTTGCCCAGCAGCACGCAGCGATCGAGCGGTCTACCGCTTCGTGCGTCCACGACGCCATGAGCGCCTCGTCGACGGTGCTCGTCACGGGGGCCGGCGGTTTCCTGGGATCGGCGGTGGTCCGCCAAGCGATCGCCGCCGGCCACCGGGTCCGTGCGATGGTCCGCGGCAGCGCTTCGGCCGCCAACCTGGCCGGACTGGACGTGGAGATCGTGCAGGCGGACATCCGCGACGCCGACGCGGTCGCCGCGGCCGTCGCCGGTTCGCGCTTCGTCTTCCATGTCGCTGCCGACTACCGCCTGTGGGCCCTCGACCCCGAGGAGATCGTGCGCACCAACGTCGTCGGAACCCGCCACGTCATGGAAGCCAGCCAGCGCGCCGGGGTCGAGCGCATTGTCTACACCAGCAGCGTCGCGACGCTGGCGCTACGGCCGGGCACCGCATCGGCCGACGAGTCGGTCGCGCTGGACGAGGCCGCTGCGATCGGCGCGTACAAGCGCAGCAAGGTCTTCGCCGAGCGGCTGGTGCTCGAGATGGTCGCGCGCGACGGCCTGCCGGCCGTGATCGTCAACCCGTCGACGCCGATCGGTCCGCGCGACGCGCGTCCCACGCCGACCGGCCGCATCATCGTCGAGGCCGCGTCGGGTCGTATGCCGGCCTTCCTCGACACGGGTCTCAACCTGGTCCACGTCGACGACGTCGCCGCGGGCCACGTGGCTGCGCTGGAACGGGGACGCATCGGCGAGCGCTACATCCTCGGCGGTTCCAATGTGGGTCTGGGCGAGATGCTGGCGGTGATCGCGCGCTTCGTCGGCAGACGCCCGCCGACCATCAAGCTGCCGCGGCGCCTGCTATACCCGCTGGCCCATGCCGCCGAGGCCTGGGCAAGACGCACCGGCCGCGAACCCTTCCTCACGGTCGATGGACTGCACTTGGCCAGGTACCACATGTTCTTCACGTCCGCGAAGGCCGAGCGCGAACTGGGCTACGTCGCGCGGCCCTACGAGCAGGGCCTCGACGAGGCCATCGTCTGGTTTCGCGGCGCGGGGTTGATCCGATGATCGCGCTCGCGATGTTCACTACGGCTGCGCTCTCGTGCGCGATCTGGATCCACCTCGCGATCGGCCGCGGCCGCTTCTGGCGCGGGGCCGAGAACGACCGGGCGATGCACGAGGCCTTGCCGGCCCATCGGCGGGCACTCGCCGGTCGATGGCCGCGCGTCGTTGCGGTGATCCCGGCCCGCAACGAAGCCGAACTGGTCGGCATCACCGTGGCGTCGCTGCTGGGCCAGCGCTACGAAGGTGACCTGTCGGTGATCGTCGTCGACGACCACAGCGACGACGGCACGGCCGAAGTGGCGATCGCGGCGGCTGCGGGCGCGGGCGCCGCCGAACGACTGACGGTCCTGTCGGCTCCAGACCTGCCCGCCGGCTGGACGGGCAAACTGTGGGCCGTGTGGCACGGCGTCGCGCATGCGGATGGCCTGTCGAACCCGCCCGAATTCCTGCTGCTGACGGACGCGGACATCCGCTACGACGGCGACGCCGTGGCCGCTTTGGTATCCTCCGCGGTCGAATCCCGGTTGGTGCTTTCGTCGTTGATGGTCGCGCTGCGCTGCGAGAGCCTCGCGGAGCGAACCCTGATACCGGCTTTCGTCTTCTTCTTTCAGATGCTTTATCCCTTCGCGTGGGTCGATCAGCCAGGACGCCGTACCGCCGCAGCCGCAGGGGGCTGCGCTCTGGTTCGACGGTCGGCGCTGCAGGCGGCAGGAGGCATCGCATCGATCCGCGACGCCCTGATCGACGACTGCGCGCTGGCCGGCAGGCTGAAGCCGCAGGGACCGATCCGGCTGGCGCTCGGCGAACACGTGCAGAGTCTTCGCGCGTATCCGGCCGTCGACGACGTCCGCCGGATGGTCGTCCGGTCCGCCTACGCGCAGCTGCGTTTCTCGCCGTCGCTTCTGGTGCTGGTCGTCGCTACGATGCTGGTTGTGTTCATCGCACCGGTCGTCCTGACGGTTGCGGGCGACGGATGGACGAGGGCGATCGCCGGCTTCACGTGGGCACTGATGGCGCTGCTTTTCGTGCCGATCTCGAGGCGTTATCGCGTGCCGGCGTGGTGGTCGGTAATGCTGCCAGCGGTCGCGGCGACCTACCTCGGCTTCACGATCGAGTCGGCCGTCCAGTACAGCCTGGGTCGAGGCGGGATGTGGAAGGGTCGTGCGAACGCGCCAACCAGAGCCTTCGTGCGGAAGCGGACACCATGACGACGAGCCGTCTGCGGCCATCGTCGAAGTAAAGACACAGAGCGAATGCACCAGCACCATCCCCTCCTCGAAGGCCCCCTCGACGCCGTCGTCGAGATGACCGATGCCGCGGCCGCCGCGTGCCATGCCGCGATCGCCCAGCCGCCGCGGACCGCGATCGATGCCGGCATCGCGCGCGCAACCGACGCCTTGCTGGCCCAGCAACGCCCCGACGGCCACTGGGTCTTCGAGCTCGAGGCCGACGCAACCATCCCGGCCGAATACGTCCTGCTGACCCACTTCCTCGGCGAACCCGAGCCGATGATGGAGCGGCGCATCGCGGCTTATCTCCGGCGCGTGCGACTGCCCGGCGGCGGATGGCCGCTGCATCACGGCGGCGTCTTCAACATGAGCGCGAGCGTCAAGGCCTACTTCGCGCTCAAGGCGATCGGCGATTCGCCGTCGGCCCCGCACATGGTCGCGGCGCGTGAGGCGATCCTCACCAACGGCGGCGCGGAGTCGGTCAACGTCTTCACGCGCATCCTGCTCGCGCTGTTCGGCGCGGTGCCCTGGGGTGCCGTGCCGGTGACGCCTGTCGAGATCATGTTCATGCCGCGTCGCTTCCCGCTCCATCTGTCGCGCATCTCGTACTGGGGTCGCACGGTGCTCGTGCCTCTGCTGGTCCTGCAGGCGTTGAAGCCCAGGGCCCGCAACCCGCGCCAGGTGCGGATCGACGAGTTGTTCATCGCCGATCCGGCCGGCGTCGGTCGACCGAGCCGGGCGCTCCATCAGTCGCAGGTCTGGTACCGCATGTTCGCCACCATCGACGCGATGCTGCGGATCGCCGAGCCGGCATTCCCGCGCGCCATCCGCCGTCGGGCCATCGACAAGGCCGTGGCCTTCGTGCGCGAACGCCTCAACGGCGACTCGGGGCTGGGCGCGATCTTCCCGGCGATGGCCAACACCGTGATGATGTTCGACGCGCTTGGCTATGCGCGCGATCACCCCGACTACGTGACGGCACGCAACGCCATCGACCGCCTGCTGATCGTCGAGCCCAACGAGGCCTATTGCCAGCCCTGCGTCTCGCCGGTGTGGGACACCGCGCTGATGGCGCACGCGTTGCTTGAGGTGGGCGACGAGCGCGCCAACGACAGCGCGGACCGCGGGCTGCACTGGCTCAAGACGCGGCAGATCCTCGACGTCAAGGGCGACTGGGCGATCCGGCGGCCCGAGGTGCGACCGGGCGGCTGGGCCTTCCAGTACGACAACCCGCACTACCCGGACCTCGACGACACCGCGGCGGTCGTGCTCGCGATGGATCGCTCGGCTCGTCTGCGCGGCCCGACCTCGGCCGACTTCGACGTAGCCATCGACCGCGGCAGCGAATGGGTGCTGGGCCTGCAGAGCCGCAACGGCGGCTGGGGTGCCTTCGACGCCGACAACACAGGCGAGTACCTGAACAACATCCCCTTCGCCGACCATGGCGCGTTGCTCGATCCGCCGACCTCGGACGTCACCGCCCGCTGCGTTGGCATGCTCGCGCAGATGGGTCGACCGCAGGACCGCGAGGCGCTCGAACGCGGCCTGCGTTTTCTGCGCCGCGAACAGTGCGCCGACGGCAGCTGGTATGGCCGCTGGGGCATGAACTACGTCTACGGCACGTGGTCGGTGCTGTCGGCGTTCAAGGCGGCCGACGTGTCCTGCGATTCACCCGAGACGCGGCGTGCGGTCAACTGGCTGCTGGCTATCCAGAACGCCGACGGCGGCTGGGGCGAGGAGACCAGCAGCTACGACCTCGAGACGCCCGGTCACAAGGACGCGAACAGCACCGCGTCGCAGACCGCGTGGGCGATTCTCGGCCTGATGGCGGCCGACGAGATCGCCGACCCGGCCGTCGAGCGCGGCATCGCGTTCCTGATCAAGACCCAGCAGGCCGACGGCTTCTGGAGCGAGCCCGAGTTCACCGCGACCGGCTTCCCGCGCGTGTTCTACCTGCGTTACCACGGCTACCCGAAGTTCTTCCCGCTGTGGGCCCTCGCGCGTTACCGACGGCTCACGCAGTCGCCGGGCGGGCTTCGCTTCGGGCTGTGAACGGCGAGGTACTCGCGGTCTGCGGTCTCGCTTTCGAAGCACGTCTCGCCGTGGGAAAGGGCGTCCGCACGCTCACCGGCGGGGGACGATCCGAGGCGCTGGCTCGGTCGATCGAAAGTGAAGTCTCGAACGGCATCGCGGCCATCATCAGCTTCGGAGTGGCCGGTGCGCTCACTGGAGCCTCACGACCGGGCTCGTTGATCGTCGCCGCATCGATCATCGGCACGAGCTCTTCGTATCCCGCCGATGCGCGCTGGTCGTCCGCGCTATTGCGACGCCTGCCGCTCGCTGTTCATGGAACGATCGCAGGCGTCGACCGCATTGTCGCCGACAGCGCGGCGAAGACCGCGCTGCACGCCCTCACGAACGCGATCGCCGTCGACATGGAGTCACACATCGCGGCCCGCATCGCGGCTGAACATGGCTTGCCGTTCGCCGCGCTGCGCACCATCGCCGACCCGCTGCAACGTTCGCTGCCGCCGGCCGCCATGATCGCGATGCGGGAAAACGGCGGGCTGGATCTGCCCGCCGTGCTGATGGCCATCGCACGACGACCGCAGCAGCTGCCGACGCTGCTGCGGATCGGCCTCGATACCCGAAAGGCCTTAGACGCTCTCGGCCAGAGCCGCCGGCTGCTTGGCGACCGTCTTGGCTACGCGGATCTCGATCAGCTTCTGGTCGACGTGATCTGAGAACACGTACTTCGCCTTGCGCTCGTTGCCGAGCGGGATGTCCCTGGCCATCGCACCGCGCACCTTGACGCCGCGCATCGCCACGCCCAACGCCTTCCACGGATGCGCGACCGTGTCCTGCACCGCGGTGCCCTCGAAGCCACAATGGACCATGCAGTCGGCGCACTTCTCGTACTTGCCGACGCCGTAGTCGTCCCACTTGGTGTCGTTCATCAGCTCGCTGAAGGTCTTCGCATAGCCCTCGCCGAGCAGATAGCAGGGCTTCTGCCAACCGAACACCGTTCGAGCGGGCATGGACCACGGCGAGCATTCGTAGGCGCGATTGCCGGCCAGGAAGTCCATGAACAGCGGCGAGTTGGTGAAGTCCCAATCCTTGCCGCCGTTGCCGCGTCCGAGGACGTCGCGGAAGAAGTTCTTGGTCTTCTCGCGATTCAGGAAGTGCTGCTGGTCAGGGGCACGCTCGTACGAATAACCCGGCGATACGGTGATGCCGTCGAGCCCCAGCGTCTTCATCTCGTCGAAGAACGCCGCGAGGCGCGCCGGATCGGCACCGTCGAACACGGTACAGTTGATCTGTGTGCGGAAGCCCTTGCTCTTTGCCAGTATGATCGCGTCGCGCGCGGTCTCGTACACGCCGTCGAGGCACACCGACTGGTCGTGCATCCCCTTGTCGCCGTCGAGGTGGATGGACCACGTGAAGTACGGCGACGGCATGTAGTCGTCGATCTTCTTCTTCAGCAACAGCGCGTTGGTGCACAGGATGACGAACTTCTTCTTGGCGATGTAGCCCTGGACGATGCGCGGCATTTCCTTGTGCAGCAGCGGCTCGCCGCCGGCGATCGACACCATCGGAGCGCCGCACTCGTCGATCGCGTCCATGCACTGCTGGAACGACAGGCGCTGGTTGAGGATCTCGTCGGGATAGTCGATCTTGCCGCAGCCGGCGCACGCGAGATTGCAGCGGAACAGGGGCTCGAGCATCAGCACGAGTGGGTAGCGCTTGGTCCGCGTCAGTTGCTGTTTGAAGAGGTAGGCACCGACGCGTGCCGTCTGGATGAAGGGGATTGCTGCCATGAAGCGGACCGCCTTGTTGTTTAGAGAGACGTTGTCATATTGTCGCCGACGAACTCGGTCGGCAGGCGGAATTCAACTTTTTCCTGAATGCCGGGGAGGGTGGACACCTCGACCGGACCGAGTCTGCGCAGCGCCGCGATGACATCCTGGACCTGTGCCTCGGGTGCCGAAGTGCCTGCCGTGATACCGACCGCCCTGACCCCGCTTACCCACGCCGGATCGAGATCGCTGCCGTCGGCCAGCAGATGACCGCGCACGCCGGACTCGCGCGCGATCTCGACCAAGCGGTTCGAGTTCGAGCTGTTGCTGGCGCCCACTACGAGAATGACATCGACCTGCCGCGCGAGTTCACGCAAAGCGGCCAGGCGATTCTGCGTCGCGTAGCAGATGTCGCTGGTCTCGGAACCCACGACGTCGCTGAAACGTCGCTTGATCGCTTCGATCGTCCCGCGCGTGTCCTCGACGCCGAGCGTGGTCCGCGTCACGTAGGCCACCGGCGTGTCCAGGCTGATCGGCAGCGTCTCGACATCGCCGACCGACGCCACCAGGAACACGGGCGCCGAAACTTGATCGATCGTGCCGTCGACCTCCACATGCCCCGCGTGTCCGATGAGGACCAGCGTGCGTCCTTCGGCCACGAACCGACGTGCCTGCGCGTGGACCGTGCTGACGAGCGGGCAGGTGACATCCAGGATCGGCAGCCGACGCGACCTCGCCTGGTCTTCGACCGCCTTCGGGACCCCGTGGGCACTGAAGACCGTGACGGCACCGTTCGGGATCTGCTCGACCTCGTCGACGAAGCGGGCACCCTGGGACTGCAGGGCTTCGACGACATGACGGTTGTGGACGATCTCGTGGCGGACGTGGGCGGGAGCGCCGAACTTTTCGAGAGCGCGTTCGACGAACCCGATGGCACGGACCACGCCGGCACAAAAGCCGCGCGGTTCTGCGAAAACCACCTGCATGTTTTGCCTCATCGATGGCACATTGCACTTGACGGGAAGCATAACCGGCGTGTCGATTTCATGCCGGGAGCGAGGCGCTCGCTGCGGCGCTCGCACTCCATTATCATGCCGCCGCGCCCGCCATTCGAGGTCGCCAGACGCGTCAAGTCGCACGAAAACCCGACGGATGACGATTGATGGCGTCCACTAGCTGTTGAGTTGCAATAGGTTGTTCTGGCTGAGTCGCGAGGCTGGAGGTTTGAAGCCGAGAGCGGAGTGCGGTCGTCTCGCGTTGTAGAAGTTGACGAAGGCCGGCAGCAACGCGGTGCGCTCAGCGCTGTTGTCGTAGCTGCGCAC